>UQAW01000115.1 GCA_900539175.1 uncultured Lachnospiraceae bacterium | reverse complement strand
CGGACATGTCTGCTGACGCAGACATCACCATTCATGAAAGTCGATTGCTCCGCACCTTGTGCTCCCGCAATCGCCGCCAGTATTCGTAATCCGGACTATCGTCCTCCTTACTCATACTGGCTTGCCCGTCCAATATCCATGTCCCTGTGCGTGCAAGCACGCTCCGGGTCATGGCTGCTGTACGGGACTTTCATAGTAAATCTTTTATTGCTATCTAGCATACCACAAAACAGGCTTTCCTACAAAGGATTTTCACGAAAAGTGCGAAAGTTTCCATGCTTCATTCGTTTCATTCAAAAAAGAAGGCATCATAAAATTACAAGACTGCAATTTTACAATACCTTCTTCGGCTGATGTTACAATCGTTTAATCTGTCACAGTGATCGATTCAATAACCGGCTGATCGTCAGGCGATACAGTACCATTATTATCCTGTACCGGAATATCCTGACAGATTTTGTCAACAATCTCCATTCCTTCTGTTACCGTACCAAATCCTGCATACTGTCCGTCAAGATACGTGCTGTCAGACTGGACGATAAAGAATTGGGAACTGGCACTGTCATATTCTTGGGAACGTGCCATGGAAATTGTTCCTCTTACATGGGAAATCGAATTCTCAACTCCGTTTTGTGCGAACTCACCTTTGATGTTCTCATCTGCTCCTCCAGTTCCATTACCCAGAGGATCACCTCCCTGGATCATAAATCCATCAATAATCCGGTGGAACGTAAGCCCGTCATAGAATCCTCCCTTTGCCAGATTCACAAAATTGGTTACTGTTATCGGCGCTATGTCAGCATCCAACTCCACTTTGATCGTGCCATAGTCCTTAACCGCAATTTCCACATGATGTTTGCCGGTCAGCGCTTCGCCATCCTCAATGTCAGAATCTGATTCTTTGCTGCTGGAGGATATGGAACTTGACGTATCACTTCTGGATGTGCTTTCCTGTGTCGTTTTGCTGCCGCTCTGACTTCCGCAGCCCATAAATAATACACCTGTCATGAGCATTGCTGCTACCATACTAATTACTTTTTTCATCCTATCGGCCTCTCTTTTTATAGTATACTTCTTCGTAACCGCTTCGTATTTTCACAGTTACATTTCTTAAAAAGTATAGACCCATTCCGGTCCTGTGACAAGGAAAAAATGCACAATTCACGAATTTTTCATATTTTAGGATATCGGGGTCAAAAGGTTATGCGTTTCATGCCTGCATGAAAAAGCATGACTTTGGGACCCGTAAAACTCGATCCCAACATCATTTTAAGCAGTTACTTTCTCAAACTGACTGTTATAAAGCTGTGCATAAAAACCATTCGCCGCCAGCAATTCTTCATGATTTCCCTGTTCAATAATATCTCCATCTTTCATAACAAGAATCAGATCTGAATCTTTGATGGTTGAAAGACGATGGGCAATTACAAAACTGGTTCTGCCCTTCATCAGGTTATCCATCGCCTTCTGAATCAGAATCTCTGTTCTTGTATCTACCGATGAAGTAGCTTCATCCAGAATCAGGATACTATTATCTGCCAGAATTGCACGTGCAATCGTAATCAACTGTTTCTGCCCCTGTGAAATGTTGTTGGATTCTTCATTAATCACCGTCTGGAATCCATCCGGCTGCTGCATGATGAATTTATAGGCGTGAGCCGCTTTTGCAGCGTTGATTACCTCTTCATCCGTAGCATCCAGGCGGCCATAACGGATATTTTCCATAATTGTGCCCGAGAACAGCCAGGTATCCTGCAGCACCATACCAAACATCTCACGCAATTCACTCCGGTTGAAATCTTTAATATTATGACCATCCACCAGAATCGCACCGCTGTTCACATCATAAAACCGCATCAATAATTTCACCATCGTAGTTTTACCTGCACCTGTAGGACCGACAATCGCAATTTTCTGTCCTTGTTCCACATGTGAAGAAAAATCATGAATGATAATCTGATTTGGATCATATCCAAAGCTGACATGGTCGAAGGTAACTTCACCCTTCATTCCCTGAATGGATACCGGATGCTCCACAAGCAGATCCTCTTCCTCTTCTTCCAAAAACTCAAAAACACGCTCTGATGCGGCAGCTGATGACTGCAACAGATTGGTCACCTGTGCAATCTGCTGGATTGGCTGTGTAAAATTCCGGATATACTGGAAGAAGGATTGGATATCACCGACTTCAATTGCATTCCTGATCACCAGAAATCCACCAAGCAACGCAACCATTACATAACCCACATTACCGACAAATCCCATGATCGGCATCATCATGCCGGAGAAAAACTGGGATTTCCAGGCCGACTCATACAATTTATCATTCGCCTTTGTAAAATCCTCTATGACATCCTCTTCTTTGTTGAATGCTTTCACTACATTCTGACCGGCATAAACCTCTTCCACCTGGCCATTGACATTTCCCAGATAACTTTGCTGCTGCTGAAAGTACTTCTGGGATCTCTTCATAACCTTACCGATAATCATCATGGAAATCGGCAGAATCAGCAATGCACAGATGGTCATCCATACATTGATAGACAGCATCATAATAAATATACCAATCAACGTTGTGACGGATGTGATTAACTGCGTGATGCTTTGGTTCAGCCCCTGCTGAAGCGTATCAACATCATTGGTTACCCTGGACAAAACCTCACCGTAGGTTCTGCTCTCAAAGTATTTCAAAGGGATACGGTTAATCTTCTGTGAGATATCCCGTCGAAGAGAATAACTCACATCATTGGAGATTCCTGTCATCACAATTCCCTGAATAAAGGAGAAGAGTGCACTGATCAGATACAGTCCCAGCGTAAACAACAGAATCTGCCCAATCTTTTCGAAATTGATTCCTCCGGTACCGTTTACCTTCGCCACCAGGCCGTTGAACAGCTCTGTTGTGGCTTTTCCAAGCACTTTTGGTCCAACGATACTGAAGATTGTTCCTGCAATCGCACAGATAAACATCAGGAACAACCGCAATTTATATTTCCCAATATAAACCATTATTTTTTTCATGGCTCCTTTAAAGTCATTGGCTTTTTCCACTGCTCTCGGACCATGACCGAAGCCGCCTCGTCTCTGATTACTCATGCTTCCAACTCCTCCTCTGACAACTGGGACCTTGCAATCTGCTGATAAACTTCACAGGATTTCAGCAATTCTTTATGAGTTCCTTTTCCGACTACCACACCGTCATCCAATACCAGAATCTGATCTGCATGAAGAATCGTGCTGATTCTCTGTGCCACAATCAACGTAGTGGCATCTTTCGTATATTCCTTCAACGCCTTGCGGAGCGTGGCATCCGTTTTATAATCCAATGCAGAAAAACTGTCATCAAAAATATAGATTTCCGGATTCCTTGCAATGGCACGCGCAATCGACAACCGTTGTTTCTGTCCTCCTGAAACATTCGTTCCGCCTTGTGCAATCGGAGCGTCCATACCATCTTCTTTTTCCCGGATAAATGTAAGCGCCTGTGCAACCTGTGCAGCTTTCTCAATTTCTTCACTGGAAGCTTCCTTCCGCCCATAGCGAAGATTGGAATCAATCGTACCGGAGAACAATATCCCTTTTTGCGGCACATACCCGAGACGATCCCTCAATCCTTCAAATCCATCTTGCGGATATCTACACCATCTACCAGAACCGCCCCTTTTGTCACATCATAAAATCGCGGAATCAAATTGACCAGTGTACTTTTTCCGGAACCCGTACTGCCGATAAATGCAACAGTCTCACCTTTTCCCGCTGTAAAGTTGATATCGGTAAGAACTTCTTCCTCCGCACCCGGATAGGCAAATGACACATGATCAAATATCACTTCCCCTTTTCTCAGATCGGATGGCTTTTGGGGAGAATCCGGTGTACAGATCTGAGGCTCTGTCTCCAGAACTTCCACAATACGATTTGCGGAGACGCTGGCACGCGGCATCATAATAGAAACCATGGAAATCATCAGGAAGGACATAATGATCTGCATCGCATACTGAATAAATGCCATCATATCACCTACCTGAAGCCTGCCATCATCAATACCATGGGCACCGGTATAAATAATCAGAACCGACAAACCATTCATGATCAGCATCATCAACGGCATCATAAAGGTCATAGCTCTGTTCACAAACAGATTCGTCTTTGTCAGCCTCCTGTTCGCCTCTTCAAATCGTTCTTCCTCATGCTTTTCTGTAGAAAATGCCCGGATAACCGGAATACCCGTCAGAATTTCACGGGTCACCATATTAATTTTGTCGATCAAAACCTGCAGCTTTTTAAACTTCGGCATCGCAACTGTCATCAATACCAGAATCAGCACCAGAATCGCAGCAACACCCACACCCAGAATCCAGGTCATGGACCGTTCCGTATTCAAAACCTTTATCACACCGCCGATTCCAAGAATCGGTGCATAAAGTACAATGCGGAACAACATCGTCATAAACATCTGTACCTGCTGAATATCATTGGTACTTCTGGTAATCAGAGAAGCCGTAGAAAATTGATTCATTTCACTGCTTGAAAATGAAATAACCTTTCGATAAACACTATTACGGAGATCACGTCCCAATCCGGCTGCAACACGGCTGGCGAGAAACGTAACCAAAACAGCTGCCAACATCCCAAGTGCTGCAAGCCCAAGCATCAAAAGACCGGAGTGCAGCACATACCGCATCTGAATGGCATCCACATCCCGTCCCTGTTTGGCATATTCCGTCTGCACATAAGTGACAGCAGCCTGAGTAATAATACTGGAAGACATATCATCCACTTTTTCTTTCATCTGCGGAAGCATCTGAGCGATCTGTTCTCTGGAAACAGAAGACAGATCAACATTTTTTTCCTGAATCCCGGATGCGATCATCATCGCTTCCGCCAACGGCCTGTTGAGCTCCTCCCTCTGATCTTTACTGATTTTCTTTAATTCATACAGTCCTTCCTTTTTTTCATAGGCATCCAGAACCTCCTGCTGATCCTCCTCTGTCATAAACAACAATAACATTTCCATCGATACTTCCCTGATTTTATCAGGAACGGCATCCTCAACACCCTTCTGCTGAATCCCCACATCCACGATTTTAGATGTGTAGGAAGGAAGGGACAAGTCACAGAACGCCTGCACAAACAACAATCCGAAAATCAACAGAAGATATCCTGCACTTTTCTTCATGTAGCGAAACATTTTAAGCATGTTCAAACTCCTCCTATATCCTGCCAATTACTGTAATATTTTCTCCTGACACTTCATATCTTCCATATCCAGAACCGGAAGTTTACTCAGATTCTCATACATCTGATCAAAAAAACGGTTCAGCAGACAAATTTCACTTTCCGAAAATCCTTCCATTAGAATTGCCTCATTTCTGCGGATTAATGTATCCAATTCCTGATGCATCTCCTGGAGTTTCTCCGTGCCATAAATCCGCAGAATCCGCTGATCCTTTTGATCCGGTTTCCGGACAATCAAGCCGCTCTTTTCCATCCGCTTCATGGAAACAGCCACCGTTGAAGGCTTAATATGAAGTTCTTTGCTGATCTCACTCTGACTCAACCCCTCTTTTTTCACCACCAACATCAAAACAGGAACCTGCCCAGGATAAACTCCATATCCAGCAAGCTGCCGGAAGATAATCCCGAAATAGCGATGTGTAATCCGAATCAAGCTATCCTGCACCCGTCCCTCTTTCTTCGCCCGGTCGTCTTCATGTGTTTTCAACGTTCTTCACCTCCAGATTCTCACATGCAGCCACACCTTTGTTAGTCGTCTAACGTATTTTATGACCAATTCTTTTCCATTTCAATAGGTTTCGTACGATTTAATAGATATTTTAGAAATCCAACGGCAATATGCTGTAACATTTTAGTTAGCCAGCTAATTATTTGTACACAATGTTGCCCATGCAAAGTAAGCGACCGCAGATCCGCCCGGACAAGGCAGATCTGCGGTTCACTTTACCGATTGCAGTACAGCCGAAAAACTCTCTGCAAACACCATTCCAGATCAATTTTTTCAACATTATTCTCCGCATATACCGGATATTCCAGAATCTTTGCTCCATTTAATAAATAACTGACACTCCCCACCTGCGTCCCCTTCTTCACAGGCGCCTCCAATTGATCCGGAAGGTCTGTTACCACTTCTACCTTTTCATCCGCCTTCAGCAGCATCCGTGTCCGCCCGGAAACCTCATTTCCTTCCTCGTAAACCAACCCACAGGAACAATCACACGCCCCAAGTCTGCCGCCATACTGTCCCTCTTCTACCGAAACCCGCCTGTCCAGAAGCCCTTCCTGATAAATCTCCTGATACTCATAATTCTCCAGCCCATAAGTCATCAGCTTCCTTGTATCCGACCACTTATACCCCTTATTATTCGGCCAGCCACACGCTAAAAGACTTACGATCAACAGCTTCCCATCCCGCTTTAGCGCTCCCACATAACAATAACCTGCCTTTGATGTAAAACCCGTCTTTCCACTCAAAGCCCCGTCCATCATCGACAAAAAGGCATTATGATTATTACAATTATAATAGACCTGATTCTCACAATCCCAAAAACTATAAGACTGTGTCTGTGTAACCTGAAGAAATTCCTCTTTCTTCGGCGAAAGCGCAACACAATACCGCATGATTAAAGCCAGATCCGCCGCCGTTGTATGATGCTCTCCTCCCGCATCCGTACCATCCAACCCATTGGGCGTCACAAAATGTGTATCCTTACACCCAATCTCCATCGCCTTTTCATTCATCCTCTCCGCAAATGCTTCCACCGACCCGGAAACTCCCTCCGCCACCATCACCGCCGCATCATTATAAGATTCCAACATCAACGCATATAATAAATCCCCAAACAAAAAGGTCTGCCCCTGTCTCACTCCCAGATGCACCTTCGGCGCTGCAGCCGCCTTGTCCGAAGCCGTAACCACCTTTCCCAAATCCCCTTCTTCAAGCGCCAGAATACAGGTCATAATCTTTGTCGTACTGGCCATAGCCATTGGCACATCTGCTCCCTTCCCATACAAAACTCTCCCCGAATCCCCATCCATCAGACAAGCCCCCTTCGCATACAACTCCGAATCTGACATTTCAGCCCCAAACACCGTCAAACACTTTCCAACCATCAGGGCCATCACCAATCCGACCACTAAAATCCGACGCATCCCATTCCTCAGCCAACGCTCCATCTCAACCCTCCAATCACACATAATCCCTACTGTCATACAACCACTACTAACAAACATATGCGCCCCTTCCGCCAATATGAACCTCCAAAATCCTCTTAATCCTGGTATCTTTTCACTGATTCGAAAATATATTAAAGAAACGCTGCATCTATCAGAACAGAGTCCTGTTCAAAAGGAGTTCGCTATGCTGAACAAAACAACAACCAAAAGGACCATTTTCGTTGCTTTTTTCCTTGCCGCCGCATTTCTGATCGGCCGTCTGACTGCGCAGACTGTATACTCCAGGGAAACTGCCGTCATTCAATCTTCTGCGGAAGGAAACTGGGGACTTAGTTTTCCTGAAGAAGGAAAGACACCCATTGGCAATGCCACAATTGACGAACTAAAAACTTATGATGCTTACTATGCCCAGGCAACGGAAGAAAAGGTCATTTATCTCACCTTTGACTGCGGTTATGAGAACGGTAATACCGCACCGATTCTGGACGCCCTGAAAAAACACAAGGTTCCTGCAGCTTTTTTCGTCGTAGGAACCTTCGTGGATTCTGACCCGGAACTGATACAACGAATGGTAGAGGAAGGGCATATTGTAGGGAACCATACATATCACCATCCGGATATGTCTAAAATCTCAACAACAGAAAGTTTCTCAAAAGAACTAAACGATGTGGAGTCCCGTTTTGAAGAAATTACCGGTCAGTCTATGACCAAATTTTATCGCCCGCCTCAGGGCAAATACAGCACTGCCAATCTTCAGATGGCAAAAGACCTGGGATATAAGACCTTTTTCTGGAGTCTCGCCTATGTGGACTGGTATCAGGATCAGCAGCCCACAAAAGAAGAAGCATTTCAGAAACTGCTCGGACGTATCCACCCCGGCGCCATCGTTCTGCTCCACAGCACCTCCAGCACCAACGCAGCAATTTTAGATGAACTTCTGACCAAATGGGAAGAGATGGGATACACCTTCCGTTCCCTGGATCAGTTAGCGAACTCCACTGAACCAACTCAAAATTCCTAAGCTTTCATCCTTAAACTACAACGATATTTACTATGAAAGTCCCGTACAGCGGCCATGAGGAGCGCATGCTTGCATGCGGCGAGTCATGGACATTGGACGGGCAAGCCGGTATGAGTAAGCAGGGCGACAGCCCGGATTACGAATACTGGCGGCGATTGCGGGAGCACAAAGTGCG
>UQAW01000114.1 GCA_900539175.1 uncultured Lachnospiraceae bacterium | reverse complement strand
TATAGCAAATTTTTTCAGCACTGTAAAGTATTGTTACTAACCGGATGAAGTACTAGTTTATAACCGATTCCCCGAACCGCGTGTATTTCCACTGGGGCTTTCAGACCTGAAAGTTTCTTTCTGAGATAAGAGATGTACACCCAAACCACATTCATCTCTGCCTCCGCATCATATCCCCAGATACGCTCCATAAACTGCTCTGCCGACAGATATTGCTCCGAATTCCGCATCAACATTTCCATCATCTGGAACTCCTTGTTTCCCAGACGGACCATCTGCTTTTGATATCCCAATTCAAAGCTCTTCCGATTCAATACAAGACCGCCGAATTCCAACACATCTGACGAAAATTCCGACTTTCTTCTGGTCATGGCTCTTATTCTGGCAAGCAATTCCTTCATAGCAAAGGGTTTCGTCAGATAGTCATCTGCCCCCAGATCCAATCCCTCTACCCGGTCATCAATCTCTCCCTTTGCAGTCAGCAACAGAATCGGAACATGACTGCCGTTTTTCCGCAATGCCTGTAAAACCTCCAGTCCATTCATCTTAGGCATCATAATATCCAGAATAATTCCATCATACTCTGTATTTACAGCCCAGTCATAGGCATCCGCTCCGTTGTACACCACATCAATTGAGTAGTTATTGTGTTTAAACACAGCCGCAAGCGCATTCGCAAGTTCTTTCTCATCTTCTGCTAACAATAAACGCATCCTTATATTTTCCTCCGTTTTCAGTGGAACTTCCCACGTTCCATCTACACATGTCTTTATCATACCACACTTTCCTTAATCAAAACTTAAATTTTTCCCGGGATATTCTTGTCCTGTTCTGGCTCTTGGTATATAATAGACAGACGAACACACGATTTTACAAGAAAGGATTTATGCTATGGATTACGAACAGGATTATGTCATGCGCCTTATCAAACAAATGATGCAGGTACTTGCAAAACTTATTTTTCATAAAAAAGAAGAAACAGAAGTCACCGAACCAACGCTTACTTCCTTCGGTGACAGTGAAGCAGACATCGATTTATTTGCTCTCGCTGACAGCGGTCAGATCAACGAAGCAGAAAATCTCCTTTATAAGCATCTGGACACCTCTGATCTGTCACAGTTGAAGCTTGCTTTCGCCTTCTATGAACATCTGAATGAATATCAGAATGATTTTCTGGAGGAACATAACTACTCCCGTGAGGAAATACTGGAAGGGATCAAGAATATTGCGTCAGAATTCGGCGTATCCGGATTGGTAGATACTCTGCTTTAAACAATCGCGAATGCTAAAGAGGATGATACAAAATTGTGAAACATTACAATTTTGTATCATCCTCTTTTACCTTGTACCTTACTTATTGATTCTCATATTTTTTCTGCTGCTCCGCGATCAGATTCTGATCATCAAAGTAATTAATCTTCATCGCTGCTTTCACATCAGCCAAGGTCTGCGCAGCCACTTGTTCGGCAGCCTCACTGCCCTCTTTCAGCACATCATAGACATAAGAAATGTCCTTTTGGAATTCTTTTCTCCGGTTTCGGATTGGCTCCAGTTCTTCCTGCAAAACATGATTCAGGAATTTCTTTACCTTCACATCCCCAAGTCCACCTCTGCGGTAGTGATCTTTCAATTCCTCCAGATTTGCATAATCCGGCAGATAACGCTCAAAATGTTCCGGTTTACTGAACGCATCCAGATAAGTGAATACCGTATTTCCTTCGATGGTTCCCGGATCTTCCACACGGATATGATTTGGGTCGGTGTACATGCTCATAACCTTCCTGCGGATTTCTTCCGGTTCTTCTGCCAGATAAATACAGTTTCCAAGAGACTTGCTCATCTTTGCATTACCATCAATGCCCGGAAGACGTAAACATGCTTTATTGTCCGGAAGCAGAATCTGGGGCTCCACCAATGCTTCTCCATATACAGAATTGAACTTCCGTACAATCTCTTTTGCCTGCTCAAGCATCGGCTCCTGATCCTCACCAACCGGTACAGTTGTTGCCTTAAATGCTGTAATATCTGCTGCCTGGCTGATTGGATAGGTAAAGAAACCAACCGGGATACTTGCCTCAAAATTTCTCGCCTGAATCTCTGATTTTACCGTGGGATTCCTCTGCAGACGTGATACTGTAACCAGATTCATATAGTAAAACGATAATTCACAAAGCTCCGGAATCATCGACTGGATAAAAATGGTAGACTTCTTGGGGTCCAATCCGCACGCCAGATAGTCCAATGCCACTTCGATGATATTCTGTCTTACTTTCTCCGGATTATCAGCATTATCTGTCAATGCCTGTGCATCCGCAATCATAATAAAAATCTTATCGAACTCCCCGGAGTTCTGTAATTCTACCCTTCTTTTTAAAGACCCTACGTAATGCCCGATATGCAATCTTCCTGTAGGTCTGTCACCTGTCAAAATAATTTTTTTGCTCATGTTCAAACTTTCCTCCATCCGGTCTATCAAGTATGCCTATTTTATCACATTTTTCACCAAAAGAAAAGACTGAACCCCTGCTTTTGTAATGAAAGTATTCCGATTGTTAAGACATAAAATCATCAATTTCCGGAAGGAAGATATCGTCTCAGCACACCTGCCACATTGGAAATCGGCATAGTCTGCAGCCATACATGTCCCGGACCGCTGATTACCGTATTGAAAAATCCTTCCCCTCCAAAAAGCGCATTCTTAATCCCCGGTACGGACTGGATATCAATCTGGCAGCTTCCCGTCATAGCCGCCAGATGTCCGGTATCCACAACAATCTGCTGCCCCGGCTGTAATTCATACTCCACCACATGTCCGTCAAATTCCGCAAATACGGTTCCATAGCCGCTGATTTTCTGCATGATAAAACCTTCACCGCCGAACAGACCGGAACCAACCTTTTTATTAAAGAATACAGACAATTCCACACCGGATTCACTCGCAAGAAATGCACTTTTCTGCAAAATCATCTCCTGACCCGGAGCAATTTGAAACGCACGGATTGAACCAGGAAAACTGGATGCAAATGCAATCATTCCGTCACCCTGTGCCGTGTAAATATTCTGGAACATCTTCTCGCCGGAAAACATTCTTCCGAAAGCTTTCCCAATCCCTCCATTTGTCGTTGTCTCCATCTTCATATTCGGTGACATCCAGGACATACCGCCGCCCTCTGTAATCATCCTTTCTCCATTGTCCAGATAGCAAACTACTACCGGAAGTGTTTCACCTTTAATTTCGTAACGCATGCAATACCTCCCTCTCATTCTTAAGTAACAAAAAACTTACAAAACAGTTTTCAGATATACTTCTTACCTCTTTAGTATGCCCGATCCTGTTTTCTCTGTCAAGCGTCAGTACTCCAGCAATTCCAACAGTTCTTCCTTTGTAAAAGAAGTTCGCTGCATCTCTTCTCCTCCAAGTACCTGCTCCGCCAGCATCTGCTTCTTATCCTGCAGCTTTACAATGCTTTCCTCGATGGTATTCTTTGCAATCAGGCGGTATACCATCACCGTATTCTTCTGCCCGATTCTGTGCGCCCGGTCGGTCGCCTGATTTTGTACTGCCGTGTTCCACCAGGGATCAAAATGAATCACAATATCCGCCGCTGTCAGATTTAATCCCGTACCGCCGGCCTTCAAAGAGATACAAAAAACACTGGTTTCATCCTGATTAAATGCCTGAACCAGACGCATCCGCTCTTCCTTCGAAGTGGCTCCGGTCAACAGATAATAGCTGATTTTCCGCTCATGCAGACGTTGACAGATATGATCCAACATCGTGGTAAACTGAGAGAAAAGCAGAATCTTATGTCCGCCTTCCACAGCATTTTCCACCATATCGATACAGAGCTCCAGTTTAGCAGAACCGTCCTTATATTCTTCCAGAAGAAGTGCCGGATCACAGCAGAGCTGCCGCAGTTTGGTAAGTTCCGCCAGAATCTGAATCCTGGATCGGTCAAATTCCTCCCCGGACTGCTTTGCCAACATTAACTTTAACCGCTGTACATGCGCCTGGTA
Source organism: uncultured Lachnospiraceae bacterium (assembly GCA_900539175.1). Lineage (GTDB taxonomy): Bacteria > Bacillota > Clostridia > Lachnospirales > Lachnospiraceae > Novisyntrophococcus. Next base: position 4,406 of record UQAW01000114.1, on the reverse strand, counting down.
GAGTTCTTTTTGTTCCCCTTCCATTATTGCATACATATTCTTCTCAAGCTTATCCGGGAGATCCTTCAGCACATCCTTTTTCAGCCTTCTTAAAACAAATGGGCGAATCATCTTCTGCAATCGGTTCAGTGCGTCCTCATCCCCATTTTGTACCACAGGAATCTCTATTTCTTCCCGAAACCGCTGATAGGGATAAAGGTAGCCAGGCATCAGATACTCAAAAATACTCCACAATTCACCGAGCCTGTTCTCTACCGGAGTCCCGGTAAGGGCAGCTTTAAAACCGGCGTCAATCATCTTCACTGCCTTCGCCGCCTGTGTCGCATGATTCTTAATAAACTGGGCTTCATCTATAATCTCATTGGCAAAGTGCATCCCCTGATAACATTTCATATCCCTTTTCAGCAAATCGTAGGAGGTAATCAATACCTCTTGTTCTCCCGCCGAACAAATAAGTTCCTTTCGCTCCTGCACGCTCCCTGCAATCACTTTCACCGGCAATTGGGGCGCATATTGACTGCACTCACTCATCCAGTTATAAACCAGGGAAGCCGGACAGACAATCAGAGAGCGCGTCAGTTTATCAGCCCGGTTCTCGTATTCTGACAGCAGAAAGGTAATTACCTGCAGCGTCTTTCCAAGTCCCATGTCATCAGCCAGAATTCCTCCAAATCCATTCTGACGCAGCGTTTTCAGCCACAAAAATCCTTTCTTCTGGTACTCTCTCAAGACAGGTTCCAATCTTTGGGGCAGCTCGAAATCATTATCCTCCACGGTCTTCATATTCCGGATCAATGCGCGGAAATCCTTATTCTTCAAAATCGGAAATCCTTCGATCTCCCGCAGCTGTGCATCCAGATACAACGCCCGGTATTTCGGCACAGTCACTGTTCCCTGCTTCAATTCCTGATCGGATAATTGCAGTCCGCTTTTGATATCCGCCAATGCTGCCAGATTTTCATCCTGCAGATCCACAAACGCTCCGTTTTTCAACCGGAAAAAACGCTTTTTCCGATCATACTTTGACAAAATCTCTGCCAGTTGTTCCATGGATAATTCCCCGGAATCCAACGTAAATTCCAACAGTTCTCCGGACAGTGAGATTCCTACGGAAATTTTCGGCGTACTGTTCACACGCATCCGCTTCAGACGGTCTGAAATAAAAACCTCTGCTTCCTCCTGAAAACGCGGAATTCCTTCCGTAAGCAGCGCATATATCTTACTGTCATCATCGATCACAACTTCCATCTTTTTCTGTTCGTCATAAGCATTGCAGTAGCTACTGACCAATGTACCCATCGCTATTTCTTTCCGGTCATCCCTTCTGGAATTCTCTTCCACCCCTGCAAACACATGATACTTTTCTTCTCCATACACCGCCACGAGATCACAGGTAATCATATCATTCTGAGGAGCATCCAGATACAATTCGAATGCTACAGCCTCCGGTTCATATTTCCCGGGATCGAACGCTTTGATTTCCACTTTATAATGCTCTTTAAGAATCGGGAGCAAATTCCGGACAAAAAGCGGCATCTCACCATTTGCCACATAATTCTGGGACCCACGCCAGGAATTCATATAATCCTCAAATTCTCTGATCTCTTCTTCCCGCTTCCGCTCTACCTGAAAAATCCATCCGTCTTTGAAATAATAAACATAATTCTCTCCGGCAAACTTCTGCAGCTGCTCCATATCCATACGGATTCCCTGCTCATCTCCGATTATAAGCAATGTCCGTACCGGCTCTTCCTCCGTAAACTGCCAGTATTCCTCCTGCATGCCCCGGATATGCCCTGCAAACCTCCGATTCTCCATAGCCTCCCGGAAACGTTCAAAGCCCGCAGAAGTCAGCACCATCGTCCGCTCATACCCTCCATACCAACCCTGGAAATGTTCCGACTGTTGAATCAGAAAGCGCAGAATCCTCTGACTTTCCGGTGTAAATGCATCCATATGGTGAAGAAACTGCAGATGTTTTCCATAACTCACTTCTTCAAAATTCTGAACTGCCTGCACCAGCTTCCCAATATTTTTCAGCACATACATCTTCTGTATTCCGATCCGGAATTCCAGAGACAGATTTCCCTGGTCATTACTCAGGATGGGTTCCAGCTTTACTTTTTCAAAAACCTCCGGTTGTGTATAAGAAACTCTTGTTTTCGCAGCATAGCGCTTCAATAATTTACCAAGTTCCGGATCGGTAATCTTTACTCCCCGCGCTTTCTTTTTTGCTTCACCGGAAAACAGACCCGCATGACCTGCATCACGAATCTGGATATACTGAAGTGCTAAAGCCACACAATGTTTACATATACCAACATGGGATTCATATGCCGGACATTCACAGTAAGAATCAATAATCTCTGAATATTCTTCATCGACAGACAGAGAAACCCTGTAAAAATTCCGGCTGCTTCCACGCACATCGCCGCTGATCTCAGTTACCACATAATCATCGTCATCCAAATCTGTTTCCCAGTGCAGATTCTTTACACCCTGGCACTGGAAGATCAGTTGCCCCCTCTGGTAAGTCTGACTTTTTACTTCACTCCTGATATCCCGTTCCTCAATCATATCTGTTCTCCGTTTTTCAGATCATCCGCCACCAATACACCGGCTTTGAACCCCAGGATCATCATCTCCAACATTTGTGCATCATAATTTCTGTATTTCAGAAAATAAAACAAAGAATCCAGATAATTCATCAACCCTTTCTTATTTTCCTCACTTAAAATCACAGCTTTTCCATCGCCCAGAAGATATTTGGATATTCTGGAAAAAACGAATTTTTCATTGACAAACACCAGACTGTCATCAATCGCGTCACGCTTCATGATCTGAATCGGCTTCCGGCGCAGCAGCCAGTAAGATTCATAGGACACTACTTTCAGAGAATTAATATGTTTTACCTGATGAAAATTTTTCAGCCGGGAGATATCCGTAAAATACTCCAAAACAGCATGGATCAGAACAGCCTCATCAATCCGTATCGAATCTTCGATCCCAAGACTCTTTGTGAAATCTTTTATTTCCTGATAAAGCACCGCATACCGGCTGTCGATTACTTCCTCCGTAAATTCTTCCAGAATACTGCCGTAATCCGTATAAATATTCTCTATTGTGTTCATTTTCTCACTCCTCCCGGCTTTCTTCCCCACATAGCTGCATGATTTCATAACAAATTTTAGTCTTGACAAAGGACTGATATTCCATCATGTCTTTTCGTTCCATCGTTCCATACCGGATAGGTGAAGTATTGCCCAACAGATGCTTTTTAATTTTCCCCATACGCACTGCTTCCATCGCTTTCTCTGCTGATTGGGCAGCCTCCCTGGAGATTCCGGCTTTACCTATATTTCCGTTCATCTTTGTCTCCTTCTATTCGTGTAAAACACTATTCAATGCATCTTCTATCGTGTGGATGGAATCCAGGTTCGTCCGCTCCAACGTAGGCTTTAATTTTGTCCGCAGTTCCCTGTTCTTTACCACAGTTTCCTTCCCCTGGAATTTTTCATCAGGAACCACCTGAAGTCTCCGGTAAAAAGAACCCATCTCGTCCCCCATTCCCGCCAGACGATTCAGAAGTTCCGAAAATTCTTTCAGCATCGGATCATCTTTTTTCCGCGGATAGATAATATGATGATCAATCTCTCCCCATCCCTCCTCAAACAGGGTTCTGATCTGAATCTCGATATAAATCCCCTGATATACCACGATATAATGTACTGCCCGATAATGCTTTCTGTCCAGAATATTATCTTCCGGTATCCAGTTCAAATAAATGTCCGTAAAATCTCCTACCCGGGTATGCACCTTCGGCGGTTCTACCATATACCCGCTGGCCCCCGGCACGTAATCTCTGTTATAATCCCGAATATAATTCTCAGAACGATTCTGAAAATGGCTGGTAATATACCGATGAAAGATCAGCCAGTCCTCCCGATACAGAAGAAGACCGCGGATTCCGATCAGATCGGTTACATAACGGTTATAGTTATGAACATTCAAATCCTTATATTTTGCATAGTTTTCAATACGTTTCCGGATCAATTTTTCCATCAGATGCTCAGAATCTTTTAATCTGCTGTGATAAGACTGCAATCCGATTTCCCGTTCTTTATACTGCAGAAATTCATCCTCAAAACTCTTTCTCACCTGCTCCAGCTCTCTTTGTCTGCTCTCATAATCTGCAGCAATCTCCAGCAGCTCTTCCCAGGACAACTCCGCCTCCTCAAATTTCTTCAAGGGAATACAATATTTCTCCAGAAATTCTTCTTTTGTCAAATGCAATCCTTCCACCTCCGTTCACAGAACCATCCTTCTTTTGATACCCTAATTCTGGTATATTATGAGTTGCCCGACAAATCGGGCGATTTAAAGTAACATTTTTAAATTTGCACCTT
>UQAW01000113.1 GCA_900539175.1 uncultured Lachnospiraceae bacterium | reverse complement strand
GTTTTATAACGCATGGCAGTGCCAGATAGCTGAGTACCCGTAATCTCCGAATTTTTGATTTCAAACCAATTCAAAAATTCAAATTCAAGGAGATTACGGAAATGACAAAGAACAATAAATTAAATAATCAGGAAGAACTTTTTGCAAGAGATTGTAAACTTATGAACCTCAAATATGAATATGACGGATATACCGGCACAGAGAAATGGGCAGTTATTACTGAACTTACCGAAGAAGAACTGTGGGATAAATATCCGGATATTATCAGCAGATACACTCCATTTGTCCTGCTGTCTATGGCACAGGGAAAAGTGATTATTGACGATAACAGAGAAACTCATAGATGTGAAATGCGAGATGCAAGACATTTAGATGCTTTTTGTTATGAAGATGATTTATTTGAGCAATTCCATAATGAAGTATTCTTAGATTTTGTTGACCCATTTGAACTCAGAGAAGCAGAAGAAATTGCGGAGAGGAAAGAATTACAGCGTCTGCGTGAAATTGAGAAAGTTAGAATAGTGCTTTCAATGATGAAACCAGCTCAGGAACGAAGATTGTATAAGTTTGTCATTGAGGGTAAAAGTTGTCGTGAAATAGCAGCAGAAGAAGGAACTTATCACAGTTCTGTCAGCAAGTCTATTGAAGCGGCAAAGAAAAGTTTTAAGAAAATTTATAAGAACCTCTGATTTTGGGTGTCCAAAATTAACCCTTTTGTGCAATGAGTGAAGGGGTTATTTCATTCCGGATACGAATGACACTTCAAAATATTTAGAAATGTGAGGTTTTACATATGAAAGAAAAAACAATTTGCCGTGGGGATTTATTCTACTACGACTTCGGAACACGAACAGGTTCGGTACAAAGCGGAACACGACCGGTACTTGTAATTCAGGCAGATGATTATAACAGAAACGCACCAACAATTATTGTGGCTGCTGTAACAGGCGTTATCAAGAAAAGATACCTGCCGTCACATATCCTGCTCGGTCAGGAGTTTGGACTCAAGAAGCCGTCAATGGTTCTACTGGAGCAACTTCAGACAGTAAACAAAGATGAACTCAAAGATTACATCGGAACGATTGAAGATGAGCAGCTTTTAAGGCGGATAAATATAACGCTTAAAAAGACTTTCGGACTTTGGATTTATAAGGAAGAAAAGAAAGAAAATATCCGTTGCCTTTGCCAAAAGTGCCTGAAAGATTATATTCACAATCCCGATTATATCGTGCGTCGCCTTGACCCGTTTGCTAAGGTCAAAGACCATTGTGATAAATGCAATCAAACCGGTTGGGATTATGTGATTACCGAAAGACAGTGCAACGCAAGAGAAAAGGGGTGTCAGAATGTCTAAGAAAAGATATGAAATTGTAAGTTATGACATCCCGCTTTGGTTAAAACCTGTTTTATCGGTAACGGAAACTTCAATTTACACAGGGATAAGTGCCAATAAGATATATGAGATGTCAGAATCGGAGGACTGTCCTTTTGTGATATGGATAGGAAGTCGCAGGGTAATCAAGAGAAAATCCTTTGAGGAATACCTCGAAAGGCAGTATTCAATATAGTAAAAAGTCAAATCTGCGATGAGTCCGATTGCATAATGGGCTTATCGCAGAAAAATGAATATACTGATGCCATCAACACAAGGAGGACGAAATGCAAAGCAAAAAAGAAATGCCATTAGAGCATAAGCCTATATTAACCATAAGAGAAGCGTCTTTTTATACAGGAATCAGTGAGAAAAAACTGATTGAAATAACAAATCTATATGCCTGCCCATTTGTATTGTGGATGGGTAATCGCAGATTTATCAAGAGAAAAGCATTCGAGAAATTCATTCAGACATCGGAATTTAAGGGAGGTGCAGATGATGAACAGATTGAATGATGAGTGGTTTTCCAGTAAAAGCGAGAGCGTTCCGTTGTGGCATAAGATAGCACTTTCTATTGATGAAATGTATGCATATACGGGCATTGGTAGAGAAACAATACGAGAACTTACAAAGCAACCGGAAGCAAAACAATTTACATTGAAAATTGGGAAAAGAACTCTAATTAAACGCAAACAATTTGAAGAATATTTAGACCAGATGTGTTCTATTTGAGGGGAGGAATGTAGATGTACAAAATAGATGGTTCTGAACTTTATGAATATCAGCAACAGCTATTGCAACCACCGGAGGATATACCGATTTGGGAAAAGAAATGTCTTACGGTCGAGGAAGCGGCTGCTTATTCAGGTATTGGAGAGCGAAGATTAAAGGCACTATTGATGGATAAGGATTGCAGTTTCAGAATTGCAAGAAGCGACAGGCTTTTAATTATACGAGAGAAGTTAGAGGAGTTTATTGACTCAAGCACAGAATTGTAGGAGGTAACACAATGGCAAATACTAAAAGAAAAGATAAATCAAGAAAGGTTCTCCGCAAAGGGGAATCGCAACGTCCGGACGGGACTTATCAATTCCGATGGACAGATGAGAACCGTAAAAGACATTGTATTTATGCAAGGAACTTGGATGATTTAAGATATAAGGAAGATGAAATTGACAAGGACAAGAAAGACGGTATCAAGGCAGAAGCTCGCTATACATCACTTAACGATATGTATGAACTTTGGAGAGATTTGAAACGTGGAATAAAGAATAATACTTTTGAGAATTACAAATATATGTACGAGACATTCGTGCGTAATCAGATTGGTTCTCAATTCATAATGTCTATAAAAAAGACTGATATAAAAAGATATTACAACAGTCTTGTTGATGAAAGACATCTGAAACCCGCAACGATTGATAGCATACATACCGTTCTACATCAGGTCTTTGAAATGGCAGTAGATGATGATTATATCAGAAGCAATCCAACGGACAATGTTTTGCGTGAATTGAAAAAATCACATTGTTTTAAGACTGAAAAACGCAGGGCATTAACTAAACCGGAGCAGGAACTTTTTCTGGATTATCTGAAGAATACACCGGAAGCACAGTACTGGTATCCGATATTTGCGGTTATGGTTGGAACAGGGTTGCGTGTGGGAGAACTAACCGGACTTAGGTGGTGTGATATAGATTTAGAAGAAGGGATTATAGATGTGAATCATACACTGGTTTATTATGACCACAGAACAGAAGGAAGCAAGAAAGGCTGCTATTTCAATGTGAATACAACCAAAACTCCGGCAGGTATGCGACAAGTTCCTATGCTTGAATTTGTGAAAGAAGCATTTTTAATGGAAAAAGAAAGGCAGGAACTTCTCGGACTGCATTGTGAAGCTACGGTTGACGGATACACGGATTTTGTTTTTGTAAATCGTTTTGGTCAGCCGCAACATCAAGCAACCCTCAATAAAGCAATCCGTCGTATCATAAGAAATTGTAATGATAAGCAGTTTCTGGAAAGTGAAAATCCAGAGGTTTTACTTCCTCACTTTAGCTGTCATTCCCTTAGACATACATTTACTACAAGAATGTGCGAAGCCGGTGTAAATGTTAAAGTTATTCAGGACGCACTAGGACACAAAGACGTATCCACGACATTGAACATTTACACAGATGTAACAAAGGAATTAAGAAAGTCAGAGTTTGAGGGATTAGAATTACAATTTAATCAGTAAATAGTTATAGAAAATCAGAAAGAGAGCATATGCTGTAGAGATATGGTGTGTGCTTTCTTTACTTTATGACGAGAAAGTGGTAGTATGAAATACAGGACTGATGGCAATGCTATAAAACCCAAAACTAAATAAGGATATACACCATTTACACCAATTTTTACACCAAACCTCATTTTTACCTTCACGAAACAAGTGGGAATGGTGTAAAGAGGTTGAATAAAAGCCCATTCATAGGCGATAAAATTTACAAAATGGAATTAAGTCGTGAGTGGACGATTTCGTCCCGACGATGAAGTCATTAGACAAATAAACTCCGTAATATTAAGGGGCGTGGCACTTTAATTCTGATTTGGCAACAAATTGACAATAATTTTCGTATGAACCTCAAGCAAATTTTTAGATGATCTTTTCATATCTTGACAAATGGTGATAAGTCTTGGATTTTAAGGCGTTTTCGCCATTTGTCATTTCGGGAGATACTTGATATATCCTTGTGCGTTTCGGCATAATTTTCAATCTAAAAGTAGTATAGTGGTAGTAAAAGCACCGATTTTGTTATGCTGCTAACTGTTCCATTTCAGCCTTTGCCGAATTGGAGGTCGTATGGGCATAATAGTTCAAGGTCATTGCAATGTTCGGCATCTGGTCTTTATTCTGATTGTTGTACTTCTTCACAATCCCTTTCAACATACTGGCATAATTAGCTGACACCTGAGGCATACCCTCATTTTTGGGGAACAGGGAATTTTGTAGTCCATAACGCTAAACGGGGCGTCATTATCTCGATTCTTCAGTCACACGTTTTAACGCTTAGTAAGCATCCTTTATCATGGGGATTTGTTGTATGTCGTTCTTAGTCTTGGGCGTTTCTGAATAGTGTCATTCAGCGAATTATTTGGAGTCGTTTGCGTCAGTTTAGCTGGAGGCAAGCGCAGATCCAGATAGTGTGACGGGTATACTAAAAAGCAGTTGTTGAGTTAAATAATTGAGCAACATACATAGAATTGTTTATGGCTCTGTTGGTCTTTATCTCAATCGATTATCTTCCACAGCTTTCTTTACAGTATTGGCATTAATACTGTCTGACGGTTTCCGTCCCCCTTCATTTTACGGAGGATATATTTGTAGTATTCTTCTTTGGTAATGCCGCTCATGTGGCAATTTATCACAATTTCCTGACGTAGGGACTTGTGTGTACTCTGGTTAAGTGTAATGTTCAGTCGTAGCTGTTCCACTAGAAGTACGACAGAAAGATTCCCGAAATCCATTTCAAAGTTATGTATCAGCTGAAGATCTGATAATACTTTATGGTCGAGCATGGTTGCTTCATTGATCACGATCAAGGGAGTGATCCGCTGTTTCGCATGCCGATAATGGACTTCATATTCAGTCTTATTTATGACAATGATATTATCAGCAGAACTCCGGTGTTCTGTTTCCAGAAGAAATTCTTTCTGATGTTTTCCGTGGAGAGCCTGCGGAATCTTCAGGCTCAGAAAAGTAGCGGTTTTACAGAGTCTGTCCATTTAGGGATGAGTGCATTGTTTGTTTGAGTGTAGCAGGAAATATATCAGAAAAAATCCCTGCACAGTTCTTCAAGGGAGTGAAAGTTTCTTATATCCAGAGAAGCTAAATATTGCATTTTTACACTAAAAACCAGAGTTCTATCTTACTTTTTTCAGTTGGGGTAAAGAGGGTTTGCAATAATGGATAGAAGAACCAATGCAGGCAACAAGGAGTTCCAGTTGTTTATTCCGGTAGCTTGGACCATTATGGAACGTGAAAAGTCTGGGAGGTCTCAAATTAGATACCACTGACCGGATGACAGTTATGAGGTTTTTAAAACTGTCGTTAAAAAGGATGCCAGCAGCAACAATAAACCTGCTGGCATCATCAATGAGGGCAATAAAATAGATAAGCTTCTTTCCGGCTGCATCCGTAAGCCAAGGTCCGTACATGGTATCTCATATAAGACTTTATTGATATGGATGTTTCCGTTGCAGAGTAGTGTATGGTAGATTTCAGCGGCAGTGGTGCCATGTGATGCCGTGTCGGTGTAAGTGCGGAGTTTGTTCCGAGTCCGGTGAAACTAAACTATCTGGAATAAAAGGAGAGACGGACGACTTGGGACAGTTGAGATCTGTCTTTTTTCAGTGGTACAAGATAATGGTAACATAAAAGGCTTAGGTATCAAAAATCTGACGGGATAAACGTTATTTTATTTGATGCCGAAGCCTTATTGAATTTGTCGGAAGCATAGCAGCTTTGGAAGTAAATAAAATGCTGAATTGCAATTGCGTATTTGCAGGTCGCTTTAGCAGGGGAATCATAGAGCACAGTGTGGGGAGACATAAAACGGCGAAACTTGTAAAGGAGGCATTCTGAAGCATGGAAGGAAGCCTGCAGGATATGCATCTGTTATATACAGAACATGGGAATGAGTTTAAAAACAGTACGATGGAGGAACTTTTAGAAACATTTGAAATGGAATGTTCCCTGAGTCATATAGGATGCCACTACGATAAACCAGTGGCAGAAGCTAAAGGTGAGTTACAAGATTATGTAAATTGATATAATCATTATCGGATCTATTTTTCTCTGGGATATTTGGTACCTGTGGAATATAGAGAAAAGCCTTAAAAAGTTGTCTAAAATATCTTGACAATACATATTACAATATTAACAATTATACAGTAGAATATTGATGCGGTGTTTGCTTTAAGAAGCGAGTATTGTGTTTTAGTTTAGGAGGAAAGTATATGAAAAATTATGGTTATATAAGAGTCTCGAGCGCAGATCAGAATGAGGATCGGCAAAGGATAGCATTGAATCAATTAAATGTTCCAATGAAAATCTTCACCGAAAAACAAAGTGGTAAAAATTTCAATAGACCTGAGTACAAAAAACTCTTAAAAAAGCTTAAAGCCGGTGATGTTCTTTGTATAAAAAGTATTGATAGGCTTGGCAGAAATTACGAGGAAATCCAAAATCAATGGAGGACATTAACGAAGCAAAAGGGCGTTGATATCGTTGTTTTGGATATGCCATTATTGGATACTCGGCAACAGAAGAATTTGATGGGGACATTTATAGCAGATATTGTTTTGCAGCTTTTAGCCTTTGTTGCAGAGAATGAGAGGACAAACATAAAGGTTCGGCAAGCAGAGGGCATCGCTGCTGCAAAAGCAAAAGGAGTTCAATTTGGACGCAAACCAATTGAGCTTCCATCTAATTTCATGGAAATATGCAATGCATATATAAATGGCGATTTTACTATCAGATCAGCAGCTCGAAAATTGTCAATGGCACCTTCTACATTTTATCGTAAGTACTGCGAAATTGTGGCTAAATGAAACGCTTAATTCCTCAGCTATGCAGGAGTATGGAATAAGTAGAAGTGTGCAGGATATTAACAAAATGGAGTGCTAACGCTTTTTGGAGTTATAATATATATTGGAAAATTTGATGCCCTAAAGAATAATGTATTCTGTGATGGCTATTCCAATGCACATAATCCCATGGTTTCAGTTTTAGTTGTTTTAGATTCGCAAATATTTCAGTCTACGCGAATTTTATCTTTATGATTTTAAATGTCACCTCTGCTACTGCATTATCGTATGGGTATCCTTTAGGACTCAGGGAATGTCCCACCTCAAACGTTTACAGCAGTTATTCTATCGTGTTGTTTTTAAACTCGTTCTCCCGGTTTGTATAAAACAGGCAGATATTCTGCAGGCATCCTTCTACGTCTTGGAATGTCTCGTTTACAAGTACCGCTGTTTTATGTCTCCTGCGTTGTACCCTAAGATTTCCAGGTTAAAGAGGTCAACAAGTGCATATGTGTAATTTCATTGTTTCCCTACTCTTTTTTCTTAGGACATCAGCTCTTTCTTTATTTTATGTGTGCCATAATTATCGAGGATTGTCTGAAAGATTTCCGTGATGTCAGATACCAGTTCTGCTTTTGTTTTGTTTCATAGTAAACTCACGTGCCCCGTTTACGTGACACCACCATAAATGAAATATGAGACAGAGTATAGGATATTTTAGGTGTATGCTGTTTGGATTGTTCTATTGTTGTGGTCAAGCTTTTTTGTAATAATTATGGCTAAAATCGGATTGTATCAGCATAGTATTTCAGACCTGCCCTGATCAAGAGCATGTCCCTTTGGCATGGCTGCCTTCCAGTTCAAAATCTTGAAACAGTTCATGTAGCTTTCCGTGACTCAAATGGTGTCTATAATGGGTGTATGAATGAGGGCTGGTATGATTATAGGTTGTATAGGAAAATTTCTCAACCGCTGTATATAGTTCTTTTTCTGTATTCACATATTGATGGGCAGTCAGTGCACTGAACTCGATACCTCTGCGTTCAAGATACGTCTTCATTTGATGATAACCATGGACACCGCGATGCTCATGATAAATAGATGGAATCTGATTTTTAGCTACTTTTTTTAAAAGAGATTTTCCTTTCTGGCTTCTTCCGGTTCTTTGTGCAGACGAAGATTCTCCTTCATAAGAGCAGCACCATCTGTTTTAAAATGTCATTCATCATTTTAAGCTGCAGGTTTTTTACAAGTCTTAGCAGTTTCGTCTGCTTTGATGTACAGTTGTTTTTTATGGAAAGTACTGGATTTTTCGTCTGTTTTACCCACTTATCAAACAAGGAATGGAAAATGCCTTACTCGCGTCAGATATCGCATCTGCATTTTCAAGAATGGTACAGATCAACTAATTGTTGTTTAATTTGTCCCGTGTATTGTAAACTGTTCAACTGCTTTTGGAACTTCAAGAAGAAATGGAAGAATATATTTTTCTCAAAGAAGACTATCAGTAAAAAACGAAAAAAGAATCTAGTACTTCATCCGGTTAGTAACAATACTTTACAGTGCTGAAAAAATTTGCTATA
>UQAW01000112.1 GCA_900539175.1 uncultured Lachnospiraceae bacterium | reverse complement strand
ATTAAATTGGCCAGGCTGTATCCGGTTATAGTTTAGAAACTAACCGGATATAGTACTAGTGTATTACATCTTACAATTAACTACACGTTACTTACTTTTAAAACTTCGTATTTATAACGCTTTTAATCATTCAGCCAACAAAACTATTTAAAAGAAGTTGTACCAATAATTTTCAAAAGAGTAAATATTATTCATACATAATTATTCGTTTCTAATATATTCTTTAGAAACTACAACCATACCATCCGAATTAAGCAGCGGAACTAATCCCACACCAAACCCTTTGTTGATTAGTAAATAGTTTATTCCCGTTAAAGTGTCAACGAAAATTCCTATTTCCGTGAGCCCTTTTTGAGAGTATATTTCAATAAAACGTTTTTTCATGAAAATTCCTCCTGATTCTTTACTCTGGGAAAGTTTCTATTATAGCTCTTTTCAACGAACACACACATCGCCGTATCTCTTGTTTAGTTGCAATATATGGTGGAAATAATAAAATTGAAGACAAAGTATTTGCAATGTAAGAATCACCTACAATAACACCATTTTTTAATATATTGTAAATTAGTTTCTGTAGCATGATCAGAGGCAAAATGTCATGGTTTTTATCAGTAAAATCAATAGCTATCATCAAGCCCTGAACTCTAATATTATTAACACATTTGATGGATGCTATTTCTTTTAATGATTCTTGCCAAAAAGAGCTACTTAATGTAATTTGATGCAACAACTCTTCATTATATAAACCTATATTAGCCAAGCTTGCTGCAATTGAAATAGGATTTAAATTTTGTGTAGATAAATGAAATAGAAATTCCTCATTATCTCTAAATAAATTCACAATCTTTTTGTTTATACAAGTTGCCCCGATGGGGGCATAGCCATTATTAATTCCCTTAGATAAAAGTACTATATCTGGTTCTAAATTAAAGTGCTGAAAGCCAAACATATGCCCGCTACGTCCAAATCCACATGCGATTTCATCACAAATCATCAAAACATTATGCGCTTGGCAATAGTCACTGAGTGCTTTAATATAATTAGTGGGCGGAGTGATAACACCGCCCGAACCAATAATTGGTTCTATTAGAATGGCACCTATATCATTAGAATGCTGCGATAAAAATTCATGCAGTTCTGTGAGCAGTTTCTTTTCGTTTTCAGCGTAATTAACTTGCCCTACTGCTTTTCGCTGATATGGCACACCCAAAGAAATAAAACCTTCTAATAACGGTTCTAATCCAGCTCTGCATCCTCCTTCAAAGTTTGAAGCTGACATAGAACCATAATAAGTACCATGGTATGAATTTCCAAAAACTGCTATTAATTTACGTCCTTTACCCATCATTATATTGTATTTCCTTGCAACTTTTAAAGCAACCTCAACTGCTTCAGAACCAGTGCAGGAAAAAAATACTTTCTCCATATCGCACCCAATCATGTCGCAAATTATTTTTGACAATTGCAATGCGTTTTCATGACAAAACACTAGTGGGTTTACGAAAGGCATAACATCTATCTGCTTTTTCATTGCATCTTTTATTTTATCGTTGCTATATCCCAAATTTACATTCCATAACCCACTATACGCATCAAAAAACTTATTTCCAACATTGTCAAAGACATACACCCCTGAACACATTGTCGCCACTATCCCGTCATTGTCTGGCAAATTCAACGGACTCCATAGACTTGATGGACATTTTCTCGTATTTAACATGCCGCTTCCTTTCGTAAGGTAAACACCATAACATCATCCGTCCCTTCTTTAATCACCTTTTTTGTATCAATAACAAGCTTTGACTGATTAATCAAGTCTTCGATTTCACTTTTCGAAACCATTTTTTTATTAGTAAACGAAGCCCACTGCTCCACTTCATTGTTATTAGATACCGTCTGTAAATAGAAATTTGCAACCGCCCTCTTAAATTTGATGTCAAAACGCTCTTGAAAAATAACCAAAGTTCTTTTGTTTTCCAAAAGTAAGGTATCAATAAAGGTAGCGGTTTCTTTTTTATCAATTAACTTATCATATAACCGGATATCAAAACAAAACCGACCATTTGGCTTAAGTATGTCTGAAATATCATCAAATAGTTTTATTACTTTTTTTCTGTCTTCTAATAATATACATATTGTTGTTGCAGGCAAATAAACAAAATCATATTTTTTATCAATGAGATCAATGTTGAAAATATCCATGTTAATGATTTTTATTCTTTTTGCAATAGACTTTGGTAATGAATTTACTTTATTCTTAAATAAAGATAACATGTCCTCTGAACAATCTACTCCGTCAACAAAAAAACCATTCTTTGCAAACTCAATAGAAAGCCGTCCATTTCCACAACACAACTCTAAAATATCTTTGCCACAATCAAATGCAGTATCAAGATATTCTTTTAACTCTTTTTCATCCACTGGAAGCATATTGTAATACTGAGCAAAAATTCCAGTGTATATATTTTCAAATTTTACAAATTCCCCAAACAAATCAACTATTTTCTTTACTGACCCAAAAAACATTTCCTTATTCATACTATTACCGCATCCTTTATCATTTGATATGCCTCTATTACATGAGCCTTAGCATGAACTAATGCAATATCAAATTTCTTCGAATAGAGTTCCACTGCCTTTTCAATGGGAAGATTCATATCATATAGTTCCGCAATATAAACAAAACGTTTATCTGTCTGGTACAATTTTGATAATTTATATCCAAAAACATAATAGTTATTATTAAGTTGAACAGCAATTAACATAGATCTTTTTTTACTTGTAAACTCCGTTCCAGAAAGTTCTGTTTTTTGAACAACCAGAGGGTTATAGGGTGAGCTAATTATAAGCTTTTTAAGATCTTGTTTAGGAACAATTTTTCCATTGCCAAATAATTTCCCAACAATTATAGTCTTGTAAACATAATCAAATAATCCATCGTGATTAATCAAAGAGCAATACTCCTGTCTCGTTATTCCGTCTGGCAGCAGAGCACATTTAGAACAAAACTGACTATTCTCACATTCTTCGCAATTCCGTCGGATTTTCTCTTTGTTCGCTATGCGAGATGCATTTCTAATCAATTCAAAACTATCGTCCCTTATTGAACCAATATTTTGACTGCATCCCAGGCAAGGCATAAGATTTCCTGCAGAGTCTAATACGCCCCTAAACAACTTAGTGAGAACGCATTGAGCTGCACCTAACGCACATGCATTTATAAAGGTAGCACCTATCACTTTAATGTTACCACTTTGCAGATAAGTATCAACATCATTTAGCAGAGCAAGAATATCTGAACCGTTAGAAATTTTCAAAAATGCATCATCCTGATCTATGTAGTCCGCATAGTTTATGCAATTTACTTTCAAATGACTATCTGTGTTGTCAAAATATACAGAATCATTCTTAATTTGGTGTATATGTTGATAAAAGGTAGAAGGCATTTCTTTTATTAATTTAAATCTATTCGAGTCATAATTTGAATAGATTATAGCAGAATTAATGTCAAATAATTCGCTAAAGGTAACATTTTCGTTTAAATTTTCTTCCTGAAGCAAGACATGTTTTAAATTTGATAACTGTCCAGCAGTTGGATATACTCCAGTCAAAAAAGCTTCAATTCCATTCTGCATAGTTTCAGAATAATCAGGATTGTATTTCACAACACCATCAAAAATCTCCTGCATTTCGTATATTACAGAATATTCTTTTTCTTCTAATTCTCGAATTGAGGTTATAACATGATAAGATATATTATTTAATGAAACAATACCCCTTTTTTTCATTTGGGGTGCCAATAAAACAATTTCTACAATTCCTTCATCGGACAATCCTTTAAGTAAAGCACATATTAATTGCGAACAGTTAGAATTGATTTTAATTAATACACACTCTGGGTGTTCATCTGCAATGTTAATAATCAAATCATTTAAATTACTAATATTATCTGAAGAAGTATTTACAACAGTATATTTTTTTGCAATTTCTGAAAACAAAACTTCGTCTTTATTAAAGATAAAAAGTCCGTCTCTTTCACAAATATCAAGTAAATAAAGTTTTCTCATTATGATTTTATTCCTTTCTAACCAGCGAATTCCATTAATTGTTTTTCAATATCTTTTATGGAAGTATATTGATTCCCTGAAACAGTAATAATATAATCAATATATTGAATAGGAACGCTTAATAAAATTTCACTTTTTTCACTCTGCTTTATATACAGAATTTTGTCCTGATAGTTAAAATAATCTCCCACAAAACAGTGTTCTCGAGAGTTAACAAGTAAATGCTTATTCATGCTTCATCATCTCCTTTACAGCTTCTTTTACATTCTTTTGGTCGATGGTATTGCCATTGAATATAAGCATCTTTATTTCATTCCATGGGATATGACAGCATAATTGATTTTGCTTATTTATCTCAAGAGAAAGCATTGCTTCGGACATATGGCAGACGGTGCCAATATAACTCAAATTTTGTACGGTTCTTACTAATATCATCATTTACTTTCCTTTTCCATATTATTTGTTACTCTTAGTGCATTTGCTTGTTCAAACAATTTCTCCAAGACAACCTTATCAAAAAATTTTGTTTTGATTACAGGAGTAATTAAATTGTAATGAGAGTAATCAAAATCTGTTATTGTCAATCCAATTTCATTGGCATGTTCATATTGCCACGTTCCTGGAAAGGGCGTGTTGATAGAAACAGAATATTGAACATATTGATTAATTTTTAACATTCGTTTTATATAGTTAATAGTATCTTGCATAGTTTCAATGGTATCAACGTAATGACCTAACATAAAACCAAGAAATATCTCCATTGCATACTTACTTGCATAAGATACGATTTCTTCCAAATGAGCAAGATCTATATTCTTTTTTATGGTATCTAAGACATACTGACTCCCGCTTTCCACACCAAACTGAATTGCATAGCAATTAGACTCTGCAAACAAATCGATAGTCTCTTTCTTCATGACATCAATTCTGGATTCACAACTCCACAATAGTGGATAATTATATTTTTTTACAAGATGACAAAAATCTTTAGTTCTCTTTTTATGAACAGTAAATGTGTCATCAATAAAAAACAATCTATCCACCGTTTTGTTTAGTTGATAATAAATTAACCAACACTCCAAAAAAATGCTGTATACATTTCTTATTCGATAACGAGCCCCCGATATAAATGATGCTGCACAATATATGCATTTCCCAGGGCATCCTTTACTAGAATATATTGTAACGACATTCTTATATTTAGATGAATCCATTTTATCTCTGTTAATTATTGGCAAAAGACTCAAGTCTGTTACGTTATCTCTTATTTTGTAGGGTTCATTGTTAAATATAACGCCTTCAAGTGCTTGTTTGGGAATAAATTCTCCCCCAAACTCAAAGTAGGAAAGCAATTCTAAAAAAGTCGCTTCTCCATCACGAACTGTCACACAGTCAACATATCTACTCTTTACTATATCTTCTGGCTTTAACGTTGCATGCGGACCACCAACAACCACGGTTATGTGTTTGTTTATTTTCTTTATTGTTTTACTAAACTTTAATACTAAATTTAAATTCTCTGTATAGGCTGTAATGCCTACTACAGAGTAATTTTCATCTAAAATAATTCTCTCAAGACTTTCATAATCTATATTTGTATAGTTATAATCAATAACTTTAGTTTCAAACTCAAACAAACCTAAATATTCAGCAATTGCTAATAATCCTAATGATGGATTGTATCCATAATCATTTTCCACGAAGTCTTTCATAGAAAGATAACATGGCAAATTAATTAGTAAAGTTTTTGTTTTCATATTTTTTATCATACTTTCTATATTTAATATTGTAAAAATAACATTATAGCATTAAAAAATCATGTAACTTAAACTATATGTCTTATAAGACGGCTTAAAAGAGTGTTATTTTATTGTCCAACCGCCATCTAATATAATACTTTGACCTGTCATCATCCTGCTTTTATCCGATAAGAGATATTCAATTGCATTAACAATATCAGTTGATGTACAGTATTTTCTAAGAGGAATTTTATAAAGATTTTTCTTTTTAAACTCATTATCATTCAATAAGTCCTTATTATGCGAATATGTAATCCATGTTGGAGAAATTGAATTTACTCTGATACCAAAAGTTGCCCACTCTAGAGCAAGAACACGGTTTAAATTTAAAACGGCCGCTTTGCTTGCACAATATGCTGCCCTATTTAAATTTCCAACATGTCCATGTTGCGAAGCAATATTTACAATACTTCCATTAATATCGTGATAAATCATATTTTTGGCTGCTTCACGCATAATAAAAAAACATCCCTTTAAATTAGTATCAATTATCATATCCCACATTTCCTCGGAAATATTTAGTGCTTCCTCTAAAATATTTACACCAGCCAAAACAACTAACTCTTTGCATGGAAATACTTTTAACTTGTCAAATAATGCTTTTATCTTTTTACATTCCCTTATGTCTAAACCGAAATAAAGGATATTTGAAAAAACACCTACAAGATCCTCTTTTAAACAAGGTAGTTTTTCATCCAAGTCAAAGAGAATATATTTTTTATTAGAATTTCTTTTTATAAACTCAACTGCTATCTTGCTACCAGCACCTACAATATAAGTATACTCCATTATCACACCCTCACATATACAAAGAATAGAATGTTTACATGGTGGAAAAATTCCACCATGTAAACAAATAAAATTTAGGTAATAGCTGCACCAACACCAATTGCTGCAATACCAATACCACCACCAACGATGACTCCTGCAACGGCACAACCGAGATGCCCAGGCATTTCTACCGTTTCAACTTCAACAAAACGAAAATTATTCATGATTTTCTTTCCTTTCATAGATTTTTAAGTTAATGCAATTGATACACCCAGTCCTACTCCAGCTAAAACTGCGCCTACTCCACCCCAAAAGCACCCGTTACAAGGCACTTCTACGGTTTCAATTTCGTTGAACATAAAATTAGTCATGGTTTTTCTCCTTTCTTTTTTATATTTATAGAGATAGTTCATAATTGAACTGACACTATATCATTTTTTTGGAGAATTATTTTGTTTTAATCCACTTCACAATTTCGCAAACTACTAACAAAATAACTACTCCGATCACACAATAAGAATATCCCTCAATAATAGGATATAATAAAGTGTATATTGTCCAAATTGTACCTATCCACATAATGAGATAAAAACAAATTACCGCAATACCAAATAAAAACTTCTTTTTGTTAATTTTTTTGTTGTATTTAAGACTAAATACCGCTTTCACTTCACAGATAGATTTTTCATATAGTCGTTCTGTGTTCCACTTCGTCGAAAGTAGCCAATAACCATCATACTTAAATAGCGGATTCAAATTTAATAACACATATGTAATATTCATTAAATTAACCAAATATATAGCCGTCCACCGAAAATCACCAAAAAAAAGCAAAACAGCAATCACTATTGAAAGCATTCCTGAAATTGCAATTTGCATTTCTATTCCCGCAGCAATAACTTTATATTTCTGCTTCGCAGGAAGAAAGGATGATATGGTTGTGTTTGTATATAAGACCGGCGTAACAAAAAATAACATCACACCGCATTTTCCAACATAATGGCAAAAATGTTTGCACACAAAAACATGTCCAACTTCGTGTAAGCAGGTTATTAAGAGGATACTACAATAAACAAACGGCAAGTATGTAAGTATTCTTTTAGAGGAATTTTGAACTTGATATAAAAAATGCGGGCAAGCCCAAACTGTAATAATAACAGACAATATTACCCCAATAGCTGCTGTAATCCTTAAGTATGAAATCAATTTGTTTGAATTACATATGTTTGATAATATTTTACTTTTGTCAATGCAACTATTGACATTTAGTCCAAACAGTTTAATTTTAGTTACACTAAATCCACCACGCTCTTGCATTCCTTTTGAATTAATGCTTATTTGAGATGTATTATCTATAATAATACCATGTTCTATTAAAAAATTTTTTCGAGCTTGTATGTCAGGAGAATCATCAATTTCATTTAACATTAATAAAAAATCATATGTTTCTTTATCAATATCATAATATTTATCTTCTTTTTTGTTTATCAAGATATAATGACTATTAACAATCGAAAGTTCATAATTAGGGTTGAGATACAATAAAGGCACCTCCTAAATTTGTATAAATTATGGCACTTTCCATATTGAATATTGATAATAAGGTAAATGCCTGTTTGTTTAAGTAGACTTTTTGGCACACTTATGATATACTTATATTCATCATAACAGATGGCGCATTTTTGGGCATAGTCAAAGTCAGAAAGACTCAGTGCCAAAAAGTCTACATTTTAGTACAAAAAATTTAAAGTTTTTCAGCTCACAGCCACGACTTCAAATTAATATCATAAACTTAAGAAAAAATTTTTGCCCGTATAAGCCAATTTTTCAAATATACAAGCTAAGTATCATGTTTTTCTCTAAAAAGCCCATACTTTTCCTTTATGAAATGGTATAAGCTTTTTAAGCGCTATTCTTTTATAAGTTTTATATTTATTCGCTAGTACTATATCCGGTTAGTTTCTAAACTATAACCGGATACAGCCTGGCCAATTTAAT
>UQAW01000111.1 GCA_900539175.1 uncultured Lachnospiraceae bacterium | reverse complement strand
TACTATTTATTGAAAATGGTCATGTTTATTTTGTACTATTTATATTCTAACATCATATTATCAGCTCGTAAATTCATTGACATTGGCTTTCTACAGACAGGACAATCAGGAATTAACTCGGTTGGTATTTTCATGTGAAGCCTGCCGGGGTGGACATTCCCGAACCTGCTCCAATAATAACCGCATCTGCTTTTTGCAAAAGTTCATGGAAATGCTTTATTCTATCCAAGTAACTTTTTATAAATGTCATAATCTTCCTGCTTGAAAACATTGAATACCACCTTTTCTATCTGTGCGTTTGTCTGCAAAAATTCTGTAACTGTCTGTACGGCAATTTCAGCCGCTTTTTTCTGCGGAAAGCGAAACTCTCCTGTGGATATACAGCAAAAAGCGATGCTCCTTAACCCTTTACCAGATGCTAATTCCAGACAGGATTTATAACAATCGGCAAGCTGCCTGCAATGTGTTTCCGTAAGTCTGTCTGCTACAATCGGTCCGACTGTATGAAGCACAAAGCGGCACGGTAAGTTATAGGCAGGTGTAATTTTTGCTTTTCCTGTCGGCTCGTCATACCCCTGCTCTGTCATTAGCTTATCACAAGCCAAACGCAGCTGAATACCGCTGACGCTGTGAATAATGTTATCTACGCAGGAATGGCAAGGTACGAAACATCCCCTTAAGGCATGGTTGGCTGCATTTACAATCCCATCTACCTTTAATGTGGTAATATCACCACGCCAAAGTACAAGACGATTATTGATAGGAGAAACTGGTAGTGTATCGCTGTCAATAATCCCTTTTTCCCTGACTTCCTCACTTAGATATTCGTCCTGCACTTTGAGAAATTCAGTCCCAATCGGACGAGGGACGCGGATATTCATAAGACCTCTAAGAAGATGTTTCTGTTCCTCTGTATTGTCTGGGATTTCCATATCCCTATATTGCGGCAGCTCTGATAATAGCTCTTTAATCAGATATAGCCTTTTTTCGCTATGTATCATGGCGTGGTCCTCCTTTATTTCGAAGCCGTTTGGAACGCTTCTGCTAATATCTTCTCTCAGACAGGCTTCCTGTTTATCTCTCCCAAATGATCGTATTTTGTGGACAAACTGTATTAGGCTGATACCGGGTTAAGCAAAGAAGAAACCTGCCGTCATATCAAGATAATTCTGACCGCTGTATTGCGGATACTGCTTACTTACTTCAGCTTTAAAAGTATCTGCATCCCCACATCCCACAGCAATCTTTTTGAGATTTTCGAGATAAGCAATCTTGGTTTCAGCATCCTTCAGATCTTCAGGCGTGTAGTGAGAGGTCAAAATCAGATCGTATCCCTTTTCGATATAGCTTTTAAGCTCTGCGATCATAGCATCCGCGTGTCCTGCGCCTGCAACAATAGAATGGCAGTCATGCCCCAGCATGTGCGTATACACAGCGTTGATTTCAGGGATCTCCACATCAAAGGCTTCGCCAGTCTGCCTGATAACAAAATCAATTCCGCCGATCGTGTTCTTGCCTGTTTCAATCACATTGGTGATCTTATGGACAGAATGATCAAAGATTTCTCCGAATGCACCTGCAAAGTTATCAATCAGAGCTTTTCCTCCGCCATTTTCAGAATACTCCAGAGCGTTCTGTGTTGCATACTTCGGTACCTTTGGAAGGAATGTGGCCCCCGCGCCGTGATATGCAACCAGCATACCTTCCACCTCAATATCTTTCAGGTACTCTGTAAGCTCTTTATTATTATCAAAGAAGCAGGGAGATTCAATGATAACCGCTTTTCCGTTTTTTTCAACGATGAACACTTCATCGTCAATAAAATCGTTTGTTTTATATGCGTGCAGTTTTATACCGCCGAAATCGTAAATGTTCAGTTCCCCTTTCGTAAGTTTAACTGTAGTAAATGTATTCTTATTCATAATAAAGTTCTCCTTATTGATATTTGGTATTTATTCAGCCACAACGCTGATACGCTTCTGAATATTATTACCGCTTGTGGCTTCATCGATCATGGCAATGGCATAATCTGCATAGCTAATGATACTCTCACCCCTGGAGTTAAGCGTCAATTCCTCACCGCCAAGAATGTACTTACCGGTTCTTGCTCCGTCAGCCTGGAAATCACCGGCAGGACTGATATAAGTCCACTTCACATCACTTCTTTCACGAAGTTCGCCCAGCGCCTTCGCCATAGCTGCTGCCAAGGGCTTGAACATATCCGGGAAATCCGGACCATCCAATACACAAACGGTGTGTTCGGGGTTCACATACAGGCTGCCTGCCCCTCCAACTACCAACAACCTCGTGTCCGTACCAGACAGTGCATCACAAAGGGTTTTCAAAGAAGTACTGTGCTGAGGAAGCATTTCCTCCGTCCATGCGCCGAAAGCATCAATGACAACATCAAACGCTCTGAGATCCTCGGCAGTCAGATCAAACAAATCCTTCTTCAATTCCTTCCCGGCAACTGTCTGGTTTTCACCTCTTATAACGGCGGTTACATCCAACCCTCTTTCTACGGCCTCCTTAACAATAACTCTACCCGCTTTACCATTTGCACAAATAACTGCGATTTTCATAATGCATCCTCCTAGATAAATCAGATTTCGTTGTAATATTTTTGCTTACATCAAGATCATAACATGCGTTTGCTGTAATGTCAATAGTTACATCAAGAAATTCCATAAAAAATTTGAAGTATATAAAAAGAGAACAAAAAACTTCTCTGCCTTTCCTCCTTCAAATATCAGTTTATCAGATTATCTCTATACCTTTTATTGAAAATGTGTTATCATTTTTCGTAAACGCCATTATCGAAGGAAAGCAAATGAACATAGATCATCTGAAATGATTTATTCTTATGGCAGAAAATCGCAGATTGGCGGCGATTGCGGGCGCATAAAGTGCGAAGCCATCGACTTTCACCGGAAGGATCTATATGGACAATCACTATCCGGAAAAAAAGAAAGAGACTGCCATTCTGCCATGTGGTAGTCTCTTCCTTTCTCTACACTGAGTTTCAATTATTCACAGAACCGAACTTCTTTCAGATCCATACAGTCGCCCATTCCAGTCTTTATCCTTCAATCGCAATGTAATTGTTCTGTTCAACCTTATGAGTATCCTCTTTTGGTAAGGACAGCTTCAGAATTCCATCTTCAAATTTTGCATGGATATCTTCTTCTGTCACTTTTTCTCCCACATAGAAACTCCTGCTTACAGAACCTGAGAAACGCTCTCTTCTGATATATTTTCCCTCACTATCTTTCTGGTCGTTATTCACATTCTGGGTCGCCTGAATAGTGAGATATCCGTTTTTCAACTGCGCTTTTACATCCTCTTTCTTAAAACCTGGCAACTCCATATCAATCTCATATCCCTGCTGGGTTTCTTTCACATCTGTTCTCATAATATTCTGTGCGTTTCCCTGACGCAGCACCCTGTTTGTTCTCGGAAATGAAAAATCCATCAATTCATCAAATAAGTTCTCTCCAAAAATACCAGGCATCAACATAAGTCATTACTCCTTTCAAATAAAAACTTTATTCGTTAGTACTATGGGATAAATCCATAATACAGTACCATCTGAACTCTGGATTAACATTTGTCTTTCCTTTGTTCTATTTGTACTATAACAAATATAATTAGCACTGTCAAGGCTTGAGTGCTAATTTATTTTCTTATGTCTTAAACCTTATTATGATACCAGATTCAAAAGGTTATGCGTTTCTGCGTCCTGCCTCTGTAATTAATATAGGTCCCTTTTTGACATATACCAAAATTTTTATTATACTGAACATAGGATAGGAGGAAACATTATGGACTTTCAAAGTATTTTTCCTGTTTGGAATAAATTAAATGCAATCCAGAAAAATCGAATACTTGGAGGCTTAATAACACGAAAAGTTAAAAAGGGAACGCTTATTCATAACGGCAGTATGGACTGCACAGGGCTGCTCCTGGTAAAATCCGGACAGCTCCGGGCATACATTCTTTCCGATGAAGGCCGTGAAATTACGATCTATCGGCTGTTTGATATGGATATGTGCCTGTTCTCCGCTTCCTGCATGATGCGTTCTATTCAGTTTGAAGTGACAATTAAAGCAGAAAAGGACACAGAGCTTTGGGTCATTCCTGCAGAAATCTATAAAAGTATTATGGAAGAATCCGCACCGGTAGCAAACTATACCAATGAACTGATGGCTGCCCGTTTTTCCGATGTCATGTGGCTGATGGAACAGGTCATGTGGAAGAGCCTGGATAAGCGTGTTGCAGCCTTCCTTTTAGAAGAGTCAACCATTGAAGGAACCAACGAACTGAAGATTACTCATGAGACTATAGCAAACCACTTAGGTTCTCACCGGGAGGTTATTACTCGAATGCTCCGCTATTTTCAGAATGAAGGAATGGTCAGATTATCCCGTGGAACAGTGATTATCCTGGATGAAAGAAAATTAGAAGAACTGCAGGATACGTAAAAAATGCCCATCCCAAAACCCGTTCAGAGTTGAGGATGGACATTTATTTCTTATGATTTACCGTTTTTTGCTTTACAGATTAATTGCGTCATAGTCCCCATCGGACAATACACACACCAGCTGCGGGGTTTGAACAAAACCATTGTAAGCAATCCAAGAACAGTGGAAGTCAGCATTACACTATAAAAACCAAATGCAAACTGAGCAACACCATCATGGAACAGTGTTCCATGATAGGCCCAGTGCCATGGCAACCTGAATGTCCACAGCAGTGTAACCACCTGTTTCAAATCCTTCACTCCTGCAAACACAAAATAGGTATTTAAGAGCATCAAAAAGAACATGATAAAGAAAAATATAAGAAATCCATATCGGAATACCTTGCTTTTCATCCATTTGGGAATGTCTTTTTTGCGGGAGAGTCCAAAACGTCCACCCAACAGGCCGAATAATTGCCCTCTTCCGCAATACCGATTGCAGTACCCTTTTGTTCCCTTTACAACAGAAATGATTAAGGGAATGAAAAAGCAAAGTAATCCAAGCCATGCAAACAAAATATGAAAGAAGCCAAGCACCAGATATGTCAGTGAAACAATCCATAAGTAATCATACCAATGTTTTTTCATTCTTACACCTCCGAAATGGAGATCACGCTGGCCGGACATTCCTTTGCACATTTTCCACATCCGACACATTTTTCCTGATTTACCTGAGCCATAATCCCCTTGACTATTTCGATAGCCTGTAAAGGACACACTTTTACACAGCAGCCACAGGCAACACAAGTTTTTTGATCCACAACAGCCTTACGCCGTTTCTTTCCAGTATTCATCAGATACCTCCCCCTTATTGCTTATCCATACCGCAGGCACTTGCTTTTTCAATCAGGCAACGGTCATTCAACACCGCATCGTAGAATCGGAAACCGCCGGAGAAATTGTAGGTTTCATAACCATTTCCTTCCAGGATACGAGTGGCGATATAGCTGCGCAGACCGCTCTGGCAGATCACATAGACAGGCTTGCCTTTTTCAACTTTATCCAGACTTTCCCGAAGTTCATCTACAGGTATGTTGATGAACCCTTCAATATGCCCGCCAGCGTATTCTGTTGTTGTTCTGGTATCCAGAAGAGTTACACTTCCATCACAGGGGAGAGCGGAAATGTCTTCCAGATGCCATTGTTTCAATAAACCTTTGGAAATATTGTCGATCATGAAGCCCGCCATATTAACAGGATCTTTCGCCGAGGAATAAGATGGTGCGTAGGCAAGATCCAATTCCTTCAGCTGCGTCGCTTTCAATCCTGCATAAATGGCAGTTGCCAGCACATCAATACGCTTGTCCACACCATCGTAACCCACAATCTGTGCACCCAAAAGACGATAGGTTTCCTTTTCAAAAACCACTTTCATAGTCATTACCCTGCCACCGGGATAATAGCCCGCATGACTCATAGGAGACAGAATCACTGTATCCACATCCAATCCAGCTTTTTTTGCATTGGTTTCATTGATCCCTGTCGTAGCTGCAGTCATATCAAAAACCTTAATAACAGAGCTTCCCTGAGAACCTAAATAATGACTTTCACCTCCGCAGATATTGTCGGCAATAATCCGCCCCTGCTTATTTGCAGGGCCTGCGAGAGAAATCAAAGCATCTCCTCCGGTAACATAGTGCTTTACCTGCACCGCATCTCCTGCAGCATAGATATCAGGGACGGAAGTTTCCATTCGTTCATTGACTACAATGCTTCCCTTGATACCCAATTCTAATCCTGCTTCCTTTGCAAGTCCGGTATCCGGTGTGACACCAATGGCGAGAACCACCATGTCCGCATGAAGGGGGGCTCCATCCTTCAGAAGAACACTCACGCCGCCATCCTTTTCCTCAAATCCTTCTACCGTGTGGCCAAGAGCCAGCTTGACACCGTGACGACGCACTTCATTGTGGATGAGGGAAGCCATGTCTGCATCGAAAGGATTCATCAGTTGCCTCGGCCGCTGTACAATCGTTACGTCCATTCCCAACTCCCGTAAGTTTTCTGCCAGCTCCAGACCAATAAAACCTCCTCCTGCCAGCACAGCAGATTTCGGATGGTTATGATTTATGTATTCTTTCATACGAAAGGTATCTTCCACAGTGCGCAAAGTAAACATTTTTTTGATATCAACGCCAGGAAGACGGGGCTGGACAGGCTTTGCACCGGGAGATAGAATCAACTTATCATAGGATTCTTCAAATTCATCTCCAGTTTCCAGATTTCTTACAGAAACTCTCTTTTTGTCCGGATGGAGGGCAGTGACCTCGTGATGAACTTTCATGCTTATGCGAAACCGGGAGAAAAAACTATCCGGAGTCTGAAGAGTCAGATGCCTGGGATCGTTAATCACATCTCCGATATAATACGGCAGGCCACAATTGGCATAGGAAATATATCCTGAACGTTCAAATACAACGATTTCTGCTTTTTCATCTAATCTACGAATGCGGGCGGCAGCAGTTGCACCTCCGGCTACACCGCCTACAATAACTACTTTCATATTACTGTTCCACCTTTCCTGAATAAGCAGCAATACCGCCGGGCTGCTTGAAAAAATCGAAAAATCCCATATCCGCATCTCCTTACAGCATAGCGAGAATCGCACTTTTAGATTTTGCTCCCATAGACTGATTTACAATCTTACCATCCTTTATCACGACTAAAGTCGGAATACTCATGATATTGAATTGTCTTGCCAGCTCCATCTGCTCATCTACATTGATTTTACCGACTTTGATGTCCGCTCGCTCCTTTGCAATCTCCTCCACAACAGGAACTACCATACGACAGGGACCACACCAGGGAGCCCAGAAGTCCAAAAGGACAGGTTTATTTGAATTCATTACTTCACTCTGGAAATTGTTTTTATCGATATTAATAGCAGACATATTTTTATCCTCCTTGTTTTTTCTATTGTAATTTCATTATAATCCCAATTTCCTGACGGTTCTGTGATGTTATCACCTTTCTATAATGTCAAGCCCTAAATTATTGATTTTACGGGCTTTTCTCTAAATTGTTGTAACAGTTCAGATACACTGATTTCTTTGACCACATGCTCAAAGATTCCCGTGTTTATCTTTTTTTCCACCTCGGCTCTGGAAAGGTGGCGGCCTGCATGTCCCGGCTGTGCACCTACCTTTTTGTTCGTTGGTTTCCGCCCATTATAAGTATTTGGGGCTTTGCCAGGCTGGTCGGCAGATGGCGGGGCAGATGAATTGGTGCTGTCATTGCCAAGGCTTCTTTTCATACGCTCATTGTCATCCTTAAGCAGCTGGTTCTCCCTGCGTAAAGCAAGGTTTTCCTTTCTGAGCACAGCATTTTCCTCTTTTACCTGCACAAGTTCCCTTTTCAGCTGTGTATTTTCTTTTCAGAGGCTCTTCACTTCCGCCGTCAGACTGCTGCAATTCAAATGCGGGCTGCTTCATCATATGATATTTCCTTGTCCAGATTATCTTCTATGTAATCAATGACTGCTCCAAGCTTTTTCAACCATTCCATCCTTTTACCTCCTTGCAGTTAAGAATAGCCTAATTCGATTTATATTTCCTCTCTTTTTCTGCTATCTTTTGTAAACACAAGGATAGTGTATAAGAATAAAAATTTGATTTCAACCATACAACCACATTACCGATTCAAGAAATTTTCAATACTATACGTCTATTTCCATGGGAAAAGCCGACAAACTGTGATTACTCACACGTTCATCGGCTCTGCCCGTGTCAAGTAAAGGACAAAAAATTTTTCAACTTTTTTATTCCCTTACATATGTATATAACATTCTTCCATTATTCAAAATTTATATCATCCCAAAAATCTTTAAAATCCTCTTCCTCCAATCGTTTGCCATTCACTTTATTCTGTATCTCCAAAACCATCTTCATTATCTCTTCCCTTGTATGCGGGCTGTCCTCCATTACTTTGTCTATATCAATGTCTTTGTGATTCATTTTTATCAAACCATCTATGATATGAGAAACATGATCCACAAATACTTCTTCCATAATCGCATTCTTCGTTTTAGCGTCTGCCCCCTCATACTCGTCATAATATGCACTGATATATTCTGAAAATTTCTTTATCTTCTCCGGATGATTATTATCAAGTTTGGGAGCCACCGTTCTCATACTTGAGAGCCACTTTGTT
>UQAW01000110.1 GCA_900539175.1 uncultured Lachnospiraceae bacterium | reverse complement strand
TCATGAATGGTGATGTCTGCGTCAGCAGACATGTCCGTTTACTATGAAAGTCCCGTACAGCAGCCATGAACCGGAGTGTGCTTGCACGCGCAGGGTCATGGACATTGGACGGGCAAGCCGGTATGAGTAAGAAGAGAGATAACTCGGATTACTCATACTATATTTGCAGGCAAAACAAAAAGACCTTGTATCCATCCAGATACAAGGTCTTTTTACGTGCGTTAGAAGATTCGAACTCCCGACCTTTTGGTCCGTAGCCAAACGCTCTATCCAGCTGAGCTAAACGCACATACATGTGTTTCATCAACGTTTAATATCATACACCACCTGCAAAAGAATGTCAATACTAAAATTTAAAAATATTTAATGATGTGTTGATATTCGATGTACAGCAGGACATACTATAAGAAGAAAGAGAATAATATTGTTAGAGCATGTTTGAAAAATGAAGAGTGGTTTGCCGTTTGGCATGAAGCAGAGGAGGTATTTAAATGAAAGCATTTATGGATAAAGATTTTTTGTTGAATACAGATACAGCGAAGGAATTATATCACAATTATGCGGCACAGATGCCCGTATTGGATTATCACTGTCATATTGATCCTAAGGAGATTGCGGAGAATCGGAAATTTGAGAATATCACGCAGATATGGTTGGGGAAAGATCATTATAAATGGCGCCAGATGCGTTCTAATGGCGTGGAGGAATATTATATCACAGGTGAAGCGCCGGACAGGGAAAAGTTTCAGAAATGGGCCGAAACACTGGAGAAGGCGATTGGTAATCCACTATTTCACTGGAGTCATCTGGAATTACAGAGGTTTTTTGGTTATTACGGAGTGCTAAATGGTGAGACGGCAGAGGAGGTATGGAATCTGTGTAATGCCAAATTGCAGGAAGATTCCATGCGTGTGAAAAATCTGGTGAAACGGTCAAATGTTACATTGTTGTGCACGACGGATGATCCGGTTGATGATCTGAGATGGCATAAAGCGATCAAAGGGGATAAAAGCTTTGATGTACAGGTACTTCCGGCATGGAGACCAGATAAAGCCATGAATCTGGAAACAACGGACTATACGGATTATCTTGCAAAACTTGCAGAAGTGTCTGGGGTGGGGATCAGAACGTTTGCAGATCTGAAAAGAGCAATCACAAAAAGAATGGAATACTTTGATCGTATGGGATGTTTGGTATCCGATCATGGTCTGGATTATGTAATGTATGTACCTGCAGCAGAGGAAGAGATTGAAACAATCTTTGCAGAACGTCTTGCCGGAAAAGTCCCAGGGAAAGAGGCGGCTGCGAAGTTTAAGACAGCATTTATGTTATTTGCAGCGTCGGAATATAAGAAGAGAAATTGGGTGATGCAGCTGCATTACGGATGTAAGCGGGATAATAATAAATCCATGTATGATAAAATAGGACCAGACACCGGATATGACTGTATCAGTAATTTTACGCCGGGCGGACAGCTTGCTGATTTTCTGAATGCGGTCGATGCAGCAGAGCATTTGCCGAAGACAATCTTGTACAGCCTGAATCCGGGAGATGATGAACTCATTGGAACTATTCTCGGCTGCTTTCAGAATAGTGATGCGATTGGTAAAATGCAACAAGGCTCTGCATGGTGGTTCAATGATAATAAGACTGGTATGATGAAGCAGATGATTTCTTTGGCAAATCTGGGGCTTCTCGGAAACTTTATCGGTATGCTTACGGATTCCAGAAGCTTTCTTTCTTATTCGAGACATGAGTATTTCAGAAGAATTCTATGTGAGTTAATCGGCGGGTGGGTAGATCAAGGAGAATATCCGAAGGATATGGAGAATCTGAAGAGGATTGTGAAAGGGATTTCTTATAATAATGCAGTTCGCTATTTTGGGTTCAATCTGGAAATAAAATAGAACGGAAAATACGATTTGACTAAAAAATACAAAAAACGGGTTGACAAACAGTAGTGATTAAGGTAAAATAGTATTCGTTGTTAAGAAAGTTACAACAATATATGATATGTGCGTTTAGCTCAGCTGGATAGAGCGTTTGGCTACGGACCAAAAGGTCGGGAGTTCGAATCTTCTAACGCACGGTAAAACCTTACAAGGTGATTATCTTGTAAGGTTTTTATAATTACGATGAGAATGCACATATTTTTTGAAAAAGTAACAAAATTTTAAAGATTATAACAGAAAAATCTGTTATAATATTTAAAAATATCTTAGAGGACTCCTGGATGTTAAGGTATGGATCTGTAAGATGAGGGAAAAGGAGAATATCATGGGAAAAACACAAAAGAGACTGGCAGCTATTGTTTTGGCAGCAGTTATGACGCTGTCATTTGCAGCTTGCGGAAAAGAGTTTGATGCAAAAGGTTATGTACAGGCAGTTATGGATGCAAAATATCAGAGAAATTATGATGCATATGCAAAAGCGATAGGCGTGACTGTAGAGGAAGCGAAGGAGCAGATGGAAGGCGAATTCAATGAATCTCTTGAACAGGAGGTTCAGTCTTCCGGTATGGAAGCTACTGAGGAAGAAATTGCACAGTATCAGCAGTTAGAAGCTGATTTCCGCGCAAAGATCAAATACGAAGTGAAAGATGCGGTGAAGGATGCTGATGATAACTATACGGTAGATGTAGAAGTCACTCCGAACAACGCATATAGTCTGTTGCAAGATGGAATTGAAGCAAAATTGACAGAGGCAATGAATAATGGTGTTGATATGAACGGTTTTATGGGCGTATTTCTGGAATTTGAGAAGGAATGTATTAATAACTCGGAGGAATTGGACCCGATTACCGTTACCCTTCATGTAACGTATGAGGAGAAGGGAAATCAGAGAATTTATTCTATTTCTGATGATGAGATGATGGATCTGGATCAGAAGATTATGGGACAGTAATTTGGGAAAAGTAATAGATTGCGTTTTTTATGAAAAAATAAGTTTATAGAGGAAAAAGAGGCCTTATCTGTGGTATAATAGCGATAGTTGTTATATTCAGAATAAGGCTTTTTTTATACAGGGAGGGGCAGATGGCAGAAGAGTTAAG
Source organism: uncultured Lachnospiraceae bacterium (assembly GCA_900539175.1). Lineage (GTDB taxonomy): Bacteria > Bacillota > Clostridia > Lachnospirales > Lachnospiraceae > Novisyntrophococcus. The sequence continues at coordinate 5,662 of UQAW01000110.1, read as the reverse complement.
AATGTTAGAGGAACAAAGAATAGAACCGGAGTTCCTTGAAGCACTGACGCAATTCAGGAAAACCTATCCGGTGGAGGAGAAGGTTAAGAAAAGAGTGATCAGGCCGTCGATTCCATTCTATGGAAAAGAAGTGTTGGAGATGGCGATAGCAGCGCTTCTTAAGGGAGAGAATCTGCTGCTTTGCGGGGCAAAGGCCACGGGAAAGAATATACTGGCCGAGAATCTGGCATGGTTGTTTGGACGGCCTTCTTACAATATTTCCTTCCATGTTAATACAGGAAGTGCAGAGTTGATTGGTACGGATACATTCCGGGACAATGAAGTGAAACTGCGGAAGGGAAGTATCTATCGCTGTGCCCAGTATGGCGGTTTCGGAATTTTAGATGAAATCAACATGGCGAAAAATGATGCAGTATCGGTACTTCACGCCACTCTGGATTATCGTCGGAGTATCGATGTTCCCGGGTATGACAAGATTGATCTGCATCCTGCTGCACGGTTTATCGGAACTATGAATTATGGATACGCAGGAACCAAAGAGTTGAATGAAGCGTTGGTTTCACGGTTTCTTGTAATTGACATGCCGCCGCAGACGGAGGAGACATTGGAATTTATATTCGGACGTATGTTTCCGGGGATGAAAGGGCGGGCAAAAACACAGTGGATCGGATTGTTTCTGGATCTTCAATTAAAGGCCGAACATGGTGAGATTTCCACAAAGGCGCTGGATTTGCGCGGAATGACCGGAGCAATCGGAACAATCCGGCAGGGTCTGAAGCCGGCACTGGCTGCCTGTATGGGAATTACGAACAAATGTTTTGATGTTTTTGAAAAGGAGATCGTTCAGGATGTTGTGATGACCCGGATACCGGAGTCGTGGACAGCATCAGATGTATTCTGAGGGAAGGTTATGGAAGAGTATCGTTTGGAGGTGGAAAACAGAATCCGGAATCTGGTTTGGACTGTCAGCGGAGATTATACGATGGAAGTCAGACCGGATGTGGAAGGATTTCAAAGAGCCAGGAATACAGCAATCTATGACTGCATCAAGCAGGGGGCATTTGCAAAATATCTGGATCGGGAACAGTTATCTTTGTATCTGGTGAAGAAAATGTTCCTGCAGGCACAGGAAGCCCCGCTTCTGGTGATTTCTTCGCTGTGTATAGAAGAAGCAGTAAGAGGACGGTTGATGGCGGAACGGGAAGGAATTGCTGAAATTCGAAGGAAGGCATGTGAAGAGATCCTGAATCAGGACTTTGGAATATTGACATCGTCAAAGTTGGGAATGTTTAAGGCTGCATACTTAAGGGAGAGTCTGGAGGGAGAGATTACTGTTACCAGGCAAAATCGTAAGTGTCTGGAACTTCTTTATTCTCTTCGGGATACAGAAGATACGGGAGAAGTGATCAAAGTGGCAGACCGACTCTATAACCAGTTGGTGGAGCCGGATTTTGAAAAGAAAAAAGGAAGTCTGGAAAAGGTTCTCTCCATTACGCTTCAGGAACTTGCAGAATACTCCTGGAAGGATTTTCTGAGTGAGGAGATGTATGAAGATAATCTGGAGGTATACCTGGAACGGATCAGTGAAAATATGACAACGCTGGATATTCGGGAAGATAACGGAGAGCAGAAGGAATCAGAGGAGGAGAAAGAAGAGAAAAAAAAGGTTTTGGTGGTGGATGAGGCGGCACTTGAGAAGATGAATCTCTATGTGCAGTTAAATTATGGAAAGACATATCTGACACCTCAGGAAGAAAGGTCCATCAATTATCAGGTGTGCAGGGGGCTTCATGAAGGGTGTAGTCTGTATTTTACGGAAGGAATTCTGAAAGATCCGGTGAAGAAGAATTACCAGTATGAGTATGCCAGAAAATTAAGGGACAAGAATCGGATGGAGTATTATGATAATCATCGGCTTGTCAAACAGAATATCCGAATCCTTACAGATATGTTGCACAGGGCTTTTGTATTGAGAGACCAGCGGGATACGGTACGTTCCGAATATGGTATGATTGATGCCGGACAGATCTGGAAAGTCGGACGAAGCCGGGACAATCGACTTTTTCGGCGGGAAATCCGGCAGGATTCTATGGAGTTCGCAGTGGATATTCTGATGGATGCCAGCGGTTCCCAGAGGAAAAGACAAGGAAAAGTAGCAATCCAGGCATTTACCATCAGCGAGGCTTTGAGTAATCTTGGGATTCCTCACCGGGTGATGAGTTTCTGCACATTCTGGGATTATACGATTCTGCACAGATTCCGGGATTATGAGGATAACAGAAAAGAGAATGGACATATCTTTGATTATATGACTTCTGCAAATAACAGAGATGGACTGGCAATCAAGGCAGTAGGCGGACAGCTTATCATGCGGGAAGAAGAACATAAGGTACTGATTGTATTAAGTGATGGAAAACCCTATGATGTAGTTGTGAATCGTCCCGGAAGCCGGAATCCTGAACCTTACCGGGGAGCATATGCAGTAGCAGATACAGCCTTTGAGGTGCGTAGGCTGAGACAACAGCAGGTCGCTGTACTGGGTGTGTTCGTGGGAGAAGAGCAGGAACTTCCGGCAGAGCACAAAATCTTTGGAAAAGATTTTGCATACATCCGTGATATCACAGGATTTGCACATACGGTGGGAAGATATCTGGTCAGGCAGATTGAAGAAGAGTAGGCGATTGCGAAACTCTCTGAGAGTCGGTTTAGAATTCGTTCTCACTCCGACATTCGGAGAAGGTTACAATCGCCGGGTACAGATTTGGTTAAAGCTGTGGGGAAATTCCTTTGGCATCGTTAACAGGGATAGAGAAAACGGAGGCATGTTCACCGGTTTTCTGAAGAACAACACTACAGATTGCTTTCATGATAGGAAGCTTTTCACTGGCAGGAGCCAATATCAAAACAATCTCTTTTTCCTGCGGCATTGTCAGTCGGAAAACTTTTCTGATTTCGTCAGAATAGGCACTTCTGGCTTTAACGATTGTTCCTCCTGTGCAGCCGGCAGATTTTGCGGCATCCATTACCAGATCAGACTTCCCATTGTTGATAATCGTTACAATCAATTCATAATAAGATGTTTCCTGTCCGGATTGATTTGACATTGTTGAATCCTCCTTTTTGGGTTCTTGTTTCGGAAGGTTTTGCGTGATGCGGCCGGAAGCTGCTTTGCTGATTCCGGAGAGCGGTATGGTAAATGCAATACCATGACCGGGACGGCAGAACTGAATTAGGTGGTTCAGCCGTGCCAGAATACCGGAAGTGTCCGAAGCAAAGGCCATACTGATTAGAATATCTTTATTTGGTTCATCCAGACCCAGATAGTCCATCATCTTGGAACTGGCAGTTCCGTGACCTGGTATCATCAGCATAACGGGAATCTGTTCTTTCTGGAAAAATTGAGAGACTTTGTTTCCTTTTCCACGATCTACAATAATAATGATCCAATGAATCATTGCATCTGAATTCATATTGATTCCTCCTGTTTCTTTCCACGGGCGGGTAAGAGTTCTATGATTTCATCCTCATCAATCACAAATTCTTTGTCCGATACGGTATGTCTGGTTTTCCATTGATAAAGCAGACCAATGAGCTGGATAATGATCAGAGGTGTCATGGCAACCATGGCCACAATTCCAAAGGCGTCCGTTAGAAGATTTCCACCTACAACTTCACAGGCACCCATCGCAAGCGGCAGAAGAAAAGTAGCGGTCATGGGACCGGAAGCAACCCCTCCGGAGTCAAAGGCAATGGAGGTGAAGATGGACGGAACCACAAAGGAAAGGCCAAGCGCAATCACATATCCCGGAAGCAGAAAAGCAAGCAGCGGGATGCCGTACAGCACACGCAGGATGGAAAGTCCGAGAGAAAGCGCCATACCGATGGAGAGACCGCGCATCATCGTCTGTTCGGAGATTGCTCCTCCAGTGATATCTTCTACCTGCTTATTCAATACCCGTACCGCAGGTTCGGCTTTGACGATAAAGTAACCGATTACCATAGCAATAGGAATCATAACCCAGCGATAGGGCAGGGATGCAAGTTCTTTTCCAAGATAATTGCCGGCGGGCATAAAGCCCACATTGACGCCGGTCAAAAAAAGAGTGAGTCCGATATAAGAGTAGACAAGGCCAACCAGAATCTTGATTACTTTTCGTCTGCTCATCTTCAGAAGAAAGATTTGAAAAATCAGGAAAAAAAGCAGAATCGGAAAGAGCGCGGTAAACACTTCTTTTGCGTATTCGGGAAGGTGATGACCGAATATTGCTGACAATTCCTTCGTATCTCCGATGGAGGGGATCGTAAATGGCGTGTAGTTTCCGGAGGAGGAATGATAAAGAAGTCCTAAAATCATGACAGATAATACCGGCCCCACAGAACAAAGAGCGATCAAGCCAAAACTGTTAGAATCATTGTCCTCTCCCTGTCCGATGGAAGAAAGTCCAACACCCAGCGCCATGATAAAAGGGACGGTAATCGGTCCGGTGGTGACACCGCCGGAGTCAAATGCAACAGCCAGGAATTTTTTCGGAACAAAACAGGACAGGAGAAACAAGGTACCATAGCAGATCAGCAAGAGATTCTTCAGACTCCATCCGAGCAGACTCCTCAAAAAAGCAATAACAAGGAAGAAACCCACTCCTACCGCAACCGAGAGAATCAATGTCAGGTCTGGAACCGCCGGTGTCTGTCCGGCCAGTACCTGAAGATCCGGTTCCGCAATTGTAATGATTGTACCAATTAGAAAACAGATAAAAATAATGACTGTAAGAGATTTGGATTGTGTCAGGCGGGCGCCTGCCTTTTCTCCGATCGGCATCATAGCCATATCGACACCGAGAGTAAAAAAGCCCATTCCGATAATCAGCAGTGCGGCACCAACCAGAAAAAGCATCAGGGGTGCAAGGGGCATAGGGGTAATTGTTGCGCAGAGCAGAATTACAATACAGGTGATCGGAAGGACTGCTGATAAAGATTCTGTGATTTTTTCTTTGAGTTTTTGATTCAAACAATGCCCTCCTTAAAATATATGCAATCAAAAAAGAGTGTCCCGCGCATCTTTGCGATCGGGAAACGCTCTTGTTTCGATTGCATGTGAGGAAAAATACAGATGTTTTTCCAAAATTGACAGTTGACAATTCCGAAGCGTATCTGAAAATTACTTCTTGGCAGGAATGAATTTTCAAACACGCTATAGAGGTTTTACATATGTTCTTTCGCGTGTTTCTTCAGGGCTTCAAAGCTTTCCGCACTGATAACATGTTCGATGCGGCACGCATCTTCAGCAGCAACTTTTGGATCAACACCGAGACGTGACAAAATGTCAGAAATCAGTGTATGGCGTTCGTATATTTTTGCAGCAATTGCAAGTCCGGATGGGGTAAGCTTGATATGTCCGTCTTCGTTTACCGTGATATATTGATCTTCACGAAGATGTTTCATGGCAACACTTACACTTGGTTTTGAGAAGCCCAGTTCAGTTGCGATATCTATGGAACGGACAAATGGCTGCCGCTCATTTAAAATCAAGATAGTTTCCAGATAGTTTTCAGCAGACTCTTGTATTTTCAAAATGTTTCTCCTTCCTGAACCATAAGAACATGGTGGATTTTACTATGAAAGTTCCGGACAGCGGCCATGAGGAGCGCATGCTTGCATGCAG
>UQAW01000109.1 GCA_900539175.1 uncultured Lachnospiraceae bacterium | reverse complement strand
TACTATTTATTGAAAATGGTCATGTTTATTTTGTACTATTTATATTCTAACATCACTTTGCCGTTGCTTTTATTGCAACTGTCTAAAATGCGATATGTCGTATCCTGTCAACACTGTACACATGTGACCGATATGAATTTGTTAATGTGATATCCTCTGGATATCCATCAGAACCGGCATCCGAAGATGTCTGCTCTGATTCATACCCAGAACCTTTGTCCTACCACAAGCCAGAAATATAAACCCGTTCATCTTTCTAAGTAGATTTCATATCTGATTTTCCGATGTTTCTAATAATTACTTCTCCTTTTTAAAAAGAAATCTCCCGATATTTTGTAAACCTGAAAACAGAAAAAAGCCTGACAAAATACAGGTGATATTACACCCATACTTCGTCAGGCCTTGCTCACTACTTACTGTGTGGCTATTTGCTCGGTACGAATCTGCTTCATATGAAAGCTTACGGCGATGACTCCTTTACACATCGGACATTTTATCTTAATGACTCCCTCTGTTGTGCTTGGGTCAGCGTCGAACAATCTTCTGTTTTTACAACACGGACACGCCACATGCACTTCATTTTCCTTTTTCACCATCGTTCCCTCCAATCAATGACCAAAATAATATGGAGAGCAATGGAAACCACTCTGTACCGGTTCTTTCTTTGGAATCTGCATTTCTGCATCTTCCCTTGATGCAAACACCCTGCTTTTTCTAAGCTGGATAGCACCACCGGATGGAAATCTAAGTACACAGAAATCTCCGCGATCTGCTGTCACTACCACTTCCGTGATAACTCGATTGCTTTCAATAATAAATACGTGCGAGCCAATTTCTAATCTTTTCTGCATCGTCCTACGCCTCCTTGATAAGAAGGCCAGCCAAAGGGAAAGCCAAACTGACCATACACCGATTATTACTGTTTCTGTTTAACATTTTCCTAAGATAGCGATGCTTAAATTATATCGAACATATGTTCTTATATCAATTATTTCGTTTTGTAATTGCCTGACGAAAATATTTTGTTATCGTCAGTCTACACCACTCTAAAAATAACTGATACTCTGCAAATATCCTATTACTTTTTATCTATTTTTTACTTATACATATTGTTATTCTTATGTTTTTCTGCTAATATTTACCTAAAGTTATTTTTACAGTTACTATTTATCGATAATATCAACTTCGATTATCTTTATGCTTATAAATACTCTTGTGGGAAGCTATGCTAATGGTAGAAAATACTGAAAATTTTTTTGAGAATAATTTATTTAGATTTGAAAATGACCACTGTGAATGCGCTACAGACACAATTAATATAGCACCCGGGCAACCACCGGTAACTACAATCAAAGTACAGGCTATACCTGGTAAAAAAATACAGTTTGCCTTTTCTTCCGGAGTCGGTTTAGTTCGTTTGGGCGAAAAAGGAGCTCTCGTCGAAAAAAACCTTCTCGGAAGTCTCATTTCAATTAATCCAAATGATACAACTTCATTGTTTGAATATTTTAATCGAAATGGGTTTCTATTTAATATCAGTAGCTCAGAATATGAACCAATCGATACACCTAAAATGTTTGAACTAATTCGAAGATTAAGGACTACTGTTGAATTGCTGAGTGCTATGGGCGCAATCAGAAAGGATTACCATAAAATTTTAGGGCTTTCTCTATATCTAATGTTATCAGAACCCATCGAAATATCCTTTTCATCAATGCAAAAACCATATGCTACCTGCATACACTCAATCCAAAAATGTTTAGATTACGCATATAACCTTCCAGAGCCAGATTCTTTTCAACAACAAATGTTTGACAAGGAAAGTATAACAATAAAAGATACTTTGGTTTCTCCTACTTATGAATTAGATATGCAGTTGTATCTTAGCTGCATGGAAGGTAGTGGACAGGAATTTTGTCTGAAAGGCTCCTCTAGTAACTTATTCAGAACTATTCTCACATTGTATGCTCATGGCATAAATGAAAACCACAACATAAGGAAAACTATAGACCTTTTATTCCATTATTTCTATGAAGTTGGTATTGCCAAAGAGATAAGAGAAGATGGTACTATTGAATATTATGGATTGCCTCAGACTTCAAATCTTACATCTGCTATGAAAGATAGAATACTTGAAATCGCAAAATTGGTTATCGGAGAAGAAATAAATGCCAATATGGACAGTATCCATCCTCTTTACGATGCGGAAAAAATGATGCCCTCTTGGCATGTCGATTCACTAATCGGTGGATTATATTTTTCCATATTTTACATGAAACCAGATTTGGAATTATTCAGGCGCTGCAGACAATGTGGTCAATTCTTTACAGTAAAAGCCACATCAACCAGAAAGGTGTATTGCGATGATATTTGCCGAAATAGATATCAACAAAGTATGCACCGTAAACGCAAGAGAGAAAAAGAAGAAAATATATAGCAAGAAATCCCCTGCACCGCATTACCGGAACAGGGGATTATTCGTCTATCTGCTATTACGCGGTGGAACTTCTGGTCGTTTCAATACTGCTTCAATGCAGTCTGCCAAGGCCACCTTACTTTTTATTGGATTGCCAGTGTAATGATACATCAAATATCTTGTGTCTATTACAATTCCTTGGATTCGCTCATAATTAAGCTTATTCGTCTTCCAATCACTAACTGCTTCTCCAATTATTCCAACAGGTTCTGTTAGACCAAAGAAATTCTTCTTCATATTGTACGGCATTATAAATGCATTAAACAAAGAATCATTATCAATACTATGAGCTTTTTCCAAATACTCTCCGTATGTAACCTGCTTACTGATAGAAGATGCATTTGGCAAATGGTCCGGATTTCCTGTCCATCCATAACGGTAACACTTTGCATCCAATACATAATACTTACCGTTATAAATCATAATGCTATCGGGCATAAGCGGATGCTTCTCTTTATACTTGCCAAAATCAAGTAACCATCTAGTTCTTGGAAAATATTTATCTTTGTTACGTTCTCCGAATGCCCTATCGATTAACTTTTCCCATACATGGTCAAAATCATCAGTGCCAAAATAGAAGGTACTCTCTGATGTCTTTTCATCCATGTATTCCAACATATCCAACATTCCTTGAAAAAGTTTTCTCTTACGGTCGTCATTTGTATTTCCCAATTTACTACGAACAATTTGGATTGATGTCTTAACATCAGGACAGTTTCCCGGTTTCTCCGGCATATAAGGTACATAAAGCCACCCCAATTTCAAAAATGCTTCATAAACGCAGAACTTATTTATCTGAGTAATTGTTTTATTGTCATTAGGTGTGGAAGACCTCACTGTAAAATCAGTATATATTAATGAGCTAACCCCATTCGGCGACTGCTGTACAAGAGGAGTCTGATTTCTAAAAGTTCTCGGCCAATGTTGATTTCCAGTAGGACTTGTCTTGAAAACTGGGTCAGTTTCAACATAATACTTTCCACCAAGAGAAAAATAGAATTCCATAACTGCGCGATAAGCATTTATTGGGAAATCAACCGTCTGTGGTGCTGCAAACTTGTTAATCGCAATCAGACGATCCTCCTTAGATGTAAATTCTGATAAAACTTGAATCAAATGCTTAATATCTGTTCTAATCTCCTGATCTGTATCTGGGAGCTGATAACCAATAGGAAAATAGACCATTGCTTTATCAGAATCTGCCTTAACACCTACAAAACGATCTCCATCTTCATTTGAATTCACATGGCAACGTTTCCGGATATCTTGTCCTTCAGCTGCTTTCAATGCAGAATCTATATCCATTGATTATCACCACCTTACTGCTCAGATTCTGGATTCTGTAACGCATCAACCACATTAGGCTTAAACATTTTAAAACGCTGAATTCCTTCAGCATACATAAATGCTCTGATAACGCTCTCTAAACTTCTATATTCTGTAGTTTCAAAAATAACTTCTCTGTTAAACTTGAATGCATCATCCCATAGATATTTAATTACCTTCTCTGGAAATCTTCGGTTCTGTTTCATAGCTTTTCTGATTTCAGCCAAGCGAATATCATCTTCTGGAGTAATCACACCTGCACTCTCTTTCTTACGCAAATCATCATATTCACCAGTAGACAGATTCCCCATCTTTGAATCTTTTTGCAAATCCATTAAACCTACAAAATACGCTCCCAGCCGTTTATCCTCGGACGATGTCATTCTAACATTGTTTCCCACAATAATATCGTTGATCTCGGTACAAAATACTTCCCATGTAATACCAGTATCCAAAATTTCAGCATCTGCCAATTTTCTATCTACAGTCTCAAAATTATTTTCAATCAATCGCATCTGCCATCTTCGCTGGAATGCAGTATCAAGCGTAAACACATTTTGGTCAGAAGTATTCATTGTTCCAATGATTGACAAGTTGGACGGAATACGGACTTTACGTCTTGCATCCCCATAAACAATCTTTGCGATATTTGCATTTGTAATTCCATATTCGCTTGTTCCCACTGGGAATCCATCATCATCCGCTTCTCGAAGTTCTGTTTTTCTATCAAGCAACTGAAACACTTCTCCAAAAATTGCTGGTGCGTTACCACGGTTTATTTCCTCAATAATGAGGATATATTCTTTCTCTGGATTATTATACGCATCATGAAGAATATTTGTAAAAGGACCTGGTGTGAATTTGTAGCTTACCTGTCCTTCCTCATCAACATTAGGTAAAATCTGTCCAATGAAATCAGAATATGTATAATCCGGATGGAAAACTAAACGTTCAACATTTGTACCCTTCTTACAATATTCGTGTTCTATTGTCCAGCTCTTACCAGAACCAGGCACTCCATACAGAAGAACATTAGATCCGCTTGATACTCTTCTTTCTTCCAAATCAGTTAATTGGATTCCTGTATTCTGGGACTGTAAATCTTCCAACCCAATTACCTTGGTTGCAGATAACTGTAAAAGAGTATCTACTCGTTTCTGATACTCTTCCAGACTCTCAGTGATATCCGTGGCCGCTGTTACACTACCACCAGAATACTGTAAATATGGATTCATTTCATCTGATAACAGCGATTTAAGAATCCTTAATGCGCCTTTGGCTTCTTTATCTCCATTTATATCTACTGCTTGTGATGTTTCCAGAATTTTTTTGTAAATACTATTCTGGTTAAAAATAACATCTCTTGTTCCATCAACCAACTTGAATACCGCACCTTCTGATAATGCAGTAAACAAGTATGTCAATGTTTTTGCGCATTCTGGATCAACCGCTACGTTGAATCCAATCCATGACATCAAAACTCGGATATACGCATTTTCATTACCCGAAATAACACTGTGGATTATATCCGCATTAACGGAAAATGTGAGTTTTTTTGGATATCTAACACCACCTGTTCTTTCAGCACTCGCAGGCTTAGTCTCATCCACAAAATTAACCTTTGCCAATTTCCATACCAGCTCAAACGCTACAATCAATGCTTCCATCTGTGATTTGAACAATTGATTCTGATTTACTCCAGATATCAATGCATCAAAATCAATCTGTTCCTCTTCACAGATCTCGCTTAAGTAGTCAATAAGCCATTGCTCTATTTCCTCTGTAAGAACAATTTTATCCCCATTACTCACAGAATATGTTAATTCTGCCGGATGGTCAGAACATTCCCAAAGCAACACAGCTAAGGCAAGCGTGCTCTTCACATGAGGAAGAGAAGACTTAATTCCTAATTTTAAGTCCATCTCATCATATGCCAAAATAGTATCCGGTCTATTCATGTACTTTCTCCTCCTTAATGTCCTTCATGATAACTTCCGCAATAGCTCCTGCCAGAAGTGGTGGAACTGCATTTCCTACCTGCTTCATCTGTGAGCCTTTATTTCCAATAAATACAAAATTATCCGGGAAAGACTGTATTCTTGCCGCCTCACGCACCGTAATCGCTCTATCCAAAAACGGATGTGTAAATTTACCAGAAGACGGCGTATCAAAACGTGTGGTTATTGTAACAGATATTTCTTCTTTTCGCATCCTTGTCCATGTTCCGCTATAAATGGATTTTGTTAAATGTTCTTTCGGAAGAACCTCTTTTCCTGCATTCGGCGGAATTAAAGCCAATCTTTCCAATGCCAGTTTAGAGTGTTTGGTTACTACATGATTATGAAGAATAGAACTCTCATGTCTTAACTTCTTCTGATAATCGCTTTGTGGTTCATTTTTATATTCCTGTTCTTCTTTTCCCTCTCCTGACTTCAAATATGCTAGATCGCTAATGGCATCCCAGACAGTAACCGTTTTATCTATTGGAGTTGGTAATTCCGGTGCATTTCCATCCCTTTTTCCAATAATAACCGCACGTCTTCTATTCTGAGGAACACCATAATCCGCAGCATTTAAAACGCCCATATTCAAAGAATATCCCATCGAATTGAACAATTCCACTATCTCATTTTTGAAAAATCCGCCTTCGGCTGACAACAAGTTCGGCACATTCTCCATAACAAAATATCTTGGTTTTACAAGGTCTACCACTGCGACATAATATTTGAATAAGAAATTTCTTTCATCATGTATAGTCTTTCTTTGACCTTTCTGAGAAAATCCCTGACAAGGTGGACCTCCTATAACTACATCTATTTTTCCTTTGTATGCTCCAAAAGTTTCATTCAAATTCAGAGATGTAATGTCACCAACAATCATCTTTGTATTTTTATGATTTTGCTGATAAGCAGCCGCAATCGAAGCATCATACTCATTTGCCAGCACAACATCAAACCCCTGTTGCTCAAACCCCAGGGACAGGCCACCCACCCCGGCAAACAAATCTATAACCTTTGGTCTCATTTTCATGCCTCCTGTATTCTCTGATCGGATATTTTATAGTATGTTTCATCAAGTTCTATTCCAATAAAATTCCTATCAAGTCTTTTTGCAACAACCCCTGTCGTACCGCTTCCCATAAATGGATCCATAACGCAATCACCCACATTTGAAAGCACTTTTACAAAATGGTTGATCAGACTTTCCGGTTTCTGTGTCGGATGCTTGCCATACTTTCTTTCTCCATTTGGTGTTACCGAAGTTTCCACAAAGTCATGAAGCATTGAGCCCTCATTATTAAATGTTCCAGTTCGTGTTTTATACGTAAAATATATCCATGCTTCAGTTGAATTTACAAAATGCAGATTCATGTTTCGCGGCATTGGATTTGTTTTATGCCAAATTCCAGTCGTCTTATAATAAAAGCCATGTTTTTCTGCTAACTTGATTATTGTCTCTACCTTTATGATAGACATAAATACTATCATAGACCCACCTTTACGCATCACACGTGCAGCAGACTCAAAGAAAGAATCCATAGAAGTTGACCACTCGTCAAATTCCATATTATCCCACCCTGCTGTTGCAAAAAAATTATCACGCATTTTCTGCAAATTCGTGTCTCTATTTTTCATAAAATTTCCGAGATTATACGGCGGATCCGTTACAATCAAATCTACTGTACCCGCTTCAATCTCTTTCATCGCATCGATGCAATTTCGATTATATAATTTCATTTCAGCCATAGTCAGTCCTTTCCTGTTCACATATCATCATGTTTTTTAGAAATCATTTATATCAAGCCCCTGTTCGAACATTCGCTGGTAACGTTCATATGACATTACCACTGCTATTGGCTTTCCATTCTTCTGAATAAAAGCGGTTTTATCTTCCTCTACCAATCCTCTAATCAATTTTGAAGATTGTCCACGGTTGAACTCTCCAATATTCAAATGCTCCATCGGTGTTTTTACTTTTTTATCGCTCAATCGTAGTACCTCCTTCCGCACTAATACATCTTCTATTATAGCAAATATAATTAAAATTACAATATAAATTAACTCGCTTATTTTTATTTCTTTTAATATTGTAATAGTAATTACTTTTACAATGATATTTGCAATGTTTTATTTTGCAGAACCACTTCCATAATTCTTATAATTATGGTACACTTCTAAATACCAACTTTCAGAAAGGAGTGCATTTTTCATGAGTCGTTCAATCGATCAATTCACAACACCATTTTCACCAGCAGAAGCTTTCTGCATTGGTGGTATTATTTCTTCATGCGATGTACATACAAATGAAACCGGAACATCTACATGGGTGCTTCCTGTTATTCACAACCCTCAGAAGGCAACACCAGAAAACCTTTCTGCACATAAAAAACACTTAGAAAATGTCTTTGCTGAAATCCCATTAATAACAGTTGCAAAAGGCGAACCGGATTTCACAAAATATATGCAGCCACACAAAGATGGATTTGTATTTTTATTTGAATCAAAAGACTTAAATACTCCAGAGGATCTGATTCAGCACTTTGCGAACGATATCCTCTTGTCCGAAGAATCTATTCGTTGTGCATTTATTTCAGGTGTGTTTGACGGAAGAAGTTCATGGGACAGAAGCGGAAAAATGATAACTTTAGACAGCCGAAATGAACTCTGCGCAGAAACAATCTGTTCAATCTTAGATAGCCTGGGCATGAGATACAATTATAATCCACCGCGCGAGCGAACAACTGGTAATCCTCGTAAGGCACAGCTTAGAATATATTCAACAGATGTGCCCGACTTCATAAAACGAATTGGTCTTATCTCTCCGACAAGGATAAAAGACATCGAAAATGCGAGCATATGCAATTTCTCCGAAGAAGCTGATACTATCCTTGATGGATTAACAAGAGTAGTGGGACTGCGTATTTCCACACAAACACGTGAGTATAAAAAAGTCACTAAAGAGGAGTTTTCCGTTGAGTGAGAGTATGAAACTTTTTCTGTAAAATCACTTAAAAAGGTTCTTCTGTGATAAAATAAAAAATCATAGGAGGGCCTTTTATTATGGC
>UQAW01000108.1 GCA_900539175.1 uncultured Lachnospiraceae bacterium | reverse complement strand
TCCTTACTATCATGCAACATAGCATTAAAATCTTTTTTATCTTCATTTGCCATTTGTGCCACCTCCTACTTTAAGGATAGTCTGTTTCTTATTTCCATGCAATGAGGCTGTTTGAAAATTATTAACACTTTCAAATTTGTCGCTTTCTTCATATCCATATTATAACAGTTCCATATATCCGCCACAATAAAAATCAGCATACCCTTAGCATTTATGGAACAAAAATGCACACTTTTTCTTTCTTCCTCTTGATTACCCCACAACAGAAAAGAAAAAGCCCTGTCAAGAGCCTTGCCACCATTGGTGGTGCTTTGCACTCTTTACTGGGCTTTTTGTTTGCTGTATCTTCCATGCAAGAGGAAATTAAAGACCTCTGTTCCATTTCGCCTTTAGATAATCTTCATAGTCTGCTTCATTGAAGTCTACTTGTGGAGAAGTGTCGGGAATGTTGTTTCTGTTGTCTATATCCGCAAGCTGACGAAATATCCAATCATCATAAGGGTCATGGTATTTATACTCTTTGGGCTGTTCTCTGTATCGGTCTAACCCTCGCATTTCCTTATGTACTTTTATCATGCGTTCCAGTTTTTGACGCTGTATCAACTGCTTGATTTCCATAAGTTCTTCCAACTCCGTAACCTCATTGGTAATGTAGTTATGGATATACTGTATGAGTTTATATGCCTTGTAAAATGTGCATTCTTTTTCATCATCGAAAAATTCATTTTCAGACAGGTAATCTAAGGAAACATTGAAGTCTTGTTCCCGTTTGATAATATCCATGATATAGGGCTCGGTGTGGTCAATATACTTCCATTCTCCCGACAATAATTCATTGGGTGTTACTCCCAGCACGTCCATTATCTTTTCCAGCGTATCAAAGGTAGGATAATTCACGCCACGTTCAATCTTGGAAAGGCTCTGCATATTGATACCGATTTTGTCCGCAAGTTCCTGTTGTTTCATTCCTCTATGCTTTCTTATGGTCTGTATGTTCTCTCCTAAGAAACTGATTTTCTTTTCGTAATGCTCCATGACTTAGTATAAACACTCCTTTCATTGCTTTTCTTGGTATTTATAAGCATATCATACTTAATATATATCTAAAAGTCAACAAAAACTTCTTGACAAGTAATTCTAATGGCGTTATTATCGTATCAGATAGAGTGATTAAGCACGCTAGGGTCAATCACACGCTTGAGTAAGCATAGAAAAGATGCATTTTCATTTTGATAGCATGAATAAGCATAGACTATCAGACCGAAAATAAGGTTTCTGACTGGGGCTGTTCCGTTTAGCCACGAGCCTTACAAGGCTCGTGAGCGTTAAGAACGGATCAGACACAGGAAGAAAGGGAACGCCTTTAGGCGTTCATAAAGGGCGTATATGTAACACCGCCCTGCGCATACATGTAACACCGCCCTGCGCATACATGTCATAGTACCTAGAAACTGTGATAAATAAAGGAAAAAACACGATTTTTACCCCGCAAAAAAACGGGAAGTACGAAAGGAGTAATGCACTATAACTACACACAAAAATTTATCCGTTAAGATTGATTACATCAGCATTGTATTTGATACTACAACCGCAGAAGATATCATCATGCACATTTTAGGTTTACCGACTGACATTTTCAATGTTTATCCAGCAACGATAAAATTCAAGACTTATCAAGCACGCTGGCAGATTGGAGATATTTATGTATCGGGGGACGCAAGAAAGACAGAGGACAACCCACAGGGGCTAGGCTGTTATCTTGTTATGACTGGCAGAGGTTGTGATGATATTTTCCGTATTCTCGACAGTAGGAATTATACCTTTGGGGATATGTTCCGACGTTGCGAGCGAAGATACGGACTGGATAATTTCCATTTCACAAGACTTGATATTGCCATTGACGATAAGAACGAAAAGCCATTCTTTACCATTGAGCAGATAAAGAAGAAATGCGAAAAAGAGGAATTTATCTCAAACAGTGAGGGCTACCACTTTGATGAAAGCAAGTTTGACGATTTCGACACCGCAAAGACTGTTTATATCGGTGCTGGAAAATCTGGATTATCCTACCGCTTTTATGATAAGGATAAAGAAGTCTGTTCAAAACATAATAAGACGCTTGAGGAAGTCGGCAGTTGGAAACGGACAGAAATGCAACTGCGTGATGATAAGGCTCATGCTTTTGCCATGACATTCAAGGACAGACCGCTGGAACTTGGGGAACTGGCTTTCGGGCTACTGGCAAACAACCTACGCTTTGTCGTGCCAAACAGAAACGAAAGTAATAAAAGCAGGTGGAAAACGTGTCGATTTTGGGAACGCTTTTTAGGGGCTGTGGAAGTCTTGAAACTGCAAGTACCAAAACAGCAAAATTCCCTTGAGGAAACACAGCAATGGCTCACAGAGGGTGGCGTGATTTCCGCTGTCAAAAGTTTTTACTTCTTGGAAGAACATGACGCATTAGGTGGACTGGAAAAAGTGGGAACTATGCTTGATAAGGCAAGATACAGCAATTCCCTTTCCAGTAAATTAACCGCCCATTTACAGAGGATAAACCGCACCGACCTTATCCCCTATATCCAGTATGACACGAAACATGGGAAAGGGGGTATCTGATGAATAACAACGATATTCCCGTATGGGAAAAATACACCCTTACCATTGAAGAAGCGTCAAAGTATTTCCGTATCGGAGAAAACAAGTTAAGACGATTGGCAGAGGAAAACAAGGACGCTGGCTGGCTCATTATGAATGGCAACCGCATACAGATTAAACGCCGACAGTTTGAACAGGTTATTGATAAATTGGACGCAATCTAATGCAAATGAGCCTTGTATGTGTTATGATGAACACAAGTCATATCAAGGTTCTTTCCAACAAGGAAAGGAGCAGACACCATGAAAGAAAAAAGACGGGATAACAAAGGACGTATCCTGCATACTGGAGAGAGCCAACGAACAGACGGAAAATACTTATATAAATATGTGGACGCATTTGGAAACACAAAATATGTGTATGCTTGGAGATTGACACCCACAGACCCGACACCAAAGGGAAAACGGGAAAAACTCTCACTTCGTGAACTGGAACAGCAGATAAGACGGGATATTGAGGACGGTATCGACAGCACAGGCAAGAAAATGACACTTTGTCAACTCTATGCCAAACAGAACGCACAAAGGGCAAATGTGAAGAAAAGCACAATGAAACAACGGGAACAACTCATGCGGTTATTGAAAGAGGATAAGTTAGGTGCTAGGAGCATTGATACGATAAAACCCTCTGACGCTAAGGAATGGGCGTTACGCATGAAAGACAAAGGCTTTTCCTATAACACCATTAACAACCATAAACGCTCGTTAAAAGCGTCATTCTATATCGCCATACAAGACGATTGTGTAAGGAAAAACCCTTTTGATTTCAAGTTAAGTGAAGTCCTAGAAAATGATACCAAAGAGAAAGTCGCATTGACAGAGGAACAGGAACAAGCCTTACTCTCATTCATCAAGACGGACAATGTGTATCACAAGTATTATGATGATGTGCTGATACTGTTAAAGACAGGACTTCGTATCTCGGAACTGTGCGGACTGACAGTAGCCGATATTGATTTTAAGAATGAAGTTGTGATTATCGACCACCAGTTACTAAAGAGCAAGGAACAGGGCTATTATATTGAAACGCCTAAAACAAAGAGCGGAATAAGGCAAGTGCCATTAAGCAGAGAAACAATACAGGCATTTCAACGGGTTATGAAGAAACACCCAAAGGCAGAACCATTTGTGATAGACGGACGGAGCAATTTCCTATTTGTCAATCATAAAGGCAAGCCCAAAGTTGCGATTGATTACAACGCCTTATTTGTCCGTATGATAAAGAAATACAACAAGCACCACAAGGACAATCCCTTGCCACATATCACACCGCATACGCTACGCCATACATTCTGCACAAGGCTGGCAAGCAAGAACATGAACCCAAAAGATTTACAGTATATCATGGGGCATTCAAACATCAGTATCACAATGAACTGGTATGCTCATGCGTCCATAGATACCGCAAAATCAGAGGTTCAGCGTCTAATCGCATAAAAGTATTTACCACGATTTTAACCACGTTTGATAGAGAAAATATAGGAAGATAGACCTAGATATGTGAGGTTTACCACAAAAGCAAAATGCCCGTAGAGCCGATAAAATAAGGCTTTGCGGACATTTAAGAAGATATAAAAAGATAGTCAAAAAGACATATATAATTTCTATTAAACAATTTAATAATTGACAAATTTAATTCCCTCCCGTATAATAATTGTGCTTGCTCGGAGGGCAAATCATTCGTTAGAAATGATAGGCTGGATAAGGCAACAGGTTGAAACGCCTGTGTGACTTTATCCAGCTTTTTTGTATCTCCATACCATAATTAACCATCAAAGGCTCTACAGTCACAGCCGTAAAATCAAGAAAGAGGTCGAGTACATTCGGTTATGAATGGATGATATGCAAGTGTAATTTTGCTTTTAGGAGGATGCAATATGGATTTTTTAACAGCTAAAATCAAACCCATGTATTTCAAGTATTTAACTGCTGCTTTTGGCAGTGCATTGATTTCTTCTATCTATGGCGTTGTAGATATGGCAATGGTCGGTCAATATCAAGGGCCGAACGGTACGGCAGCCCTGGCTGTAGTCAGTCCGATCTGGAATATTATATACAGCCTTGGACTGCTGATGGGAATCGGCGGCTCTGTCCTTTTCAGCATGCTGCGGGGCGAGTCGGAAGAAAACAAAAAAAAATCAAACGAATACTTTACTGCCGCATTGATCGGCGTTCTGATTTTGGCAGCCCTTACATGGCTGGCTGTTATCTTTTTTGACCGTGAATTGTTAATGCTGTTTGGTGCAGAGGAAACCCTGCTTCCGTTGGCGCAAAGCTATCTCTTCCCGGTTAAATTTATTGTTCCCAGCTTTTTGATGACACAGCTTATGGCTGCTTTCCTGCGCAACGACGGCAATCCGGGGCTGGCGACCAAATCCGTTTTGTTTGGCGGAATTTTCAATGTGTTTGGCGATTACTTTTTCGTCTTCATCCTGAATATGGGAATCATGGGCGCAGGGCTTGCAACCGCTATGGGATCTGTATTTTCCCTGTTGATGATGCTGACTCATTTCCGAAGCCCAAAAAATACCATCCGGCTGGAAAAACCGGAAAAACTGTTCTCCATGTTGAAATCAATCAGCATAACTGGCTTTTCCACCTTCTTCATTGACGTGGCAATGGGGATCTTAACCATGCTGTTCAACCGTCAGATTTTAAAATATCTGGGCACAGATGCACTGTCCGTTTATGGTATTATCATCAATATCAGTACTTTTGTCCAGTGTTGTGCTTACAGCATCGGCCAGGCGACCCAGCCAATGATCTCCATGAATTATGGTGCACATAAGGGAGAACGGATCAATCAAATCCTGAAATATGCGTTGGGAACGGCGGCGGTATTTGGGTTGATCTGGACGATAGCAGCAGTATTGGCCCCGAATCTTTTTGTCCGTATTTTTATGACACCAACGGAAGGGATTCTTGCCATAGCTCCGAATATCATCCGCAGTTATGGAATTTCTTTCCTGCTGCTGCCCTTTAATATTTTCTCCACCTATTACTTCCAGGCATTGATGAAGCCCACTGTATCTTTTCTTGTTTCCGTTGCCAGAGGCGCCATCATCAGCGGTATTCTGATTTATATTTTACCTGCTTTGGCAGGGTCAAACGCAATTTGGTTCACCATGCCGATTACAGAACTGGCAGTAGCAATTGTAGTAGCGATAAAAATGATTCAGTACACAAGAAAACTTTCTGCAGGTGTGCTATATCGACAAGCATAATATACCGTTGAATTAATACGCAGATTATTATAATTTCTCACAGACTTGAAATTTAAGTAAATACCATCGCTTCCTTCATGGTAAGGTCAAAAAATTTGAGGAAAAGACGGGCAGAAAACAGCTTAGAAACCGTTCGTTTAAAACGGAAAGAACATTTCTTTTTTGCTCCCCAAAATAAGGCGGGGTTATGAAACGAGACAGAAAAGAACATTCCCACAAGAAGATCAAGTATTCGAAACTCTTGATTTTTGTAGGAATGTTCTTATTCTTTGTTAATGGGACTATAAATTGTTATTAACCGACAGCCCATAATATCTTTTAAAATTCTGCTTTTAGGTATTTTCTTACGCCTCTACCATACATTCGATTTCTACTTTTGCATCCTTCGGCAATGCAGCAACCGCAACGCAGGAACGTGCCGGGTTCTGTCCTTCAAAAAATGCTCCATATACCTCATTTACTTTCGCAAAATCTCCCATGTCTGTCAGAAAGATGGTAGTCTTTACAACTTTAGACTTATCGGTTCCTGCAGCTTTCATAATAGACTCCAGGTTTTTCAGCGAATTTCCCGCCTGTTCCTCCACAGTTTTCGGAATCTCTCCTGTAGCCATATCAAATCCTAATTGTCCTGAGATAAACAGGATTCCATTACTCTTTACCGCCTGTACATAAGGCCCGATTGCAGCAGGTGCTTCTGTTGTGCTGATAACTTCTTTTGCCATAATTCTTCTCTCCTTTTCTTCCATATCTATCGCCAAACGTCCGGCGGCACAACTGCCGTCCTGCGTTCTTGGTTTTTGAATCATCCTATCATTTTCAGACCGGCTTTAGTATATCATATCGGAAACCATGAGGCAAGAAAATAAAATCCTTAAGTTTCCGCAGTACCATCCATAGAACTGCCCATTGGTTATAAAAATGTCATTAAATAAGAAACAATCGGTAATGTCACCACACACAAGACCGTGGTCATCATCACAGCTCCCACACAATAATCCCCTTCTGTACTGTTCGCCTTTGCAAGCATGGCAATCGTTGTCATAGAGGGAACTGCAGTAAGAACCGTAAACGTATATGCCATCTCATACGGCACATGAAATACACGGTAAAACAATGCAAATACAACCAGCGGGAGAATCAGCATCTTGGCAAAGATACCTGCATAGATTTCTTTGCACTTTAAGATTGCCTTTAGATCGCTGAGATACAATGCCCCGCCAATATAAATCAAAGACAGCGGCGAGCTGGCCGCACCGATCGATTGACAAGTATTCAAAAGAACTGCCGGAAGCTGAATCTGGAAAAGCACCACAATAATTCCGGCTACAATCGCAACCAATGCAGGACTGATCAGCTTTTTCAGATTTTTCAACTGCCATCCGCCTGCCTTCTCTGTCTGCGTTGTAGTCAGCGCAGCACCATATGTCCACAGAATCAGCTGATCAACGATCGTGAAAAGCGCCATATAAATCATCCCTTTTTCCGGAAACAACTCACTGATCAGAGGAATTCCGATAAATCCCACATTGCTGAAAGAGAATACTGCCTGCAGAATATTGCCCCGGTCTCCCGTCTTTTGAAACAATTTCCGCAGCAGGAATCCTGTCACCATCCACATTGCGTAAAGAAGGGCAGACAACGGAATTGCGATCCAACTCTCCAAAAGCTCCGTGCGGGTTGCCCCGGTAATCGTATTAGTAAAGATAAACACAGGTAAAATAATTTTTACAATCAGACGCGAAACCCCTTGCAATCCTTTTTCGTCCAAAACATGCCACTTTACTGCTCCCATCCCAACAAGGATAAGAATCAGAAACTTAATCAATTGATTCAACACAATCATAAACTGTTCCATAATAGCTACCATCCTTCGTTTTCTTACGTTAACTCCCCGACACATCATCAACCTTATCATTCTATTTTATAACGTATAAAAGAGCGGCTGCGTTCCGCAACTGCTCTTTTACGTTATTCAATATAAAAATCGGAGTAACTGGATTCGAACCAGCGATCTCATGACCCCCAGTCATGCGCGATAACCAAACTTCGCTATACCCCGATTTGATAACAGAGATATTATAACAGATAGACAGAAGTTTCGCAAGTACTAATTTCTTGAATTTCTGTAGTTTTATACGTAGAAGCAAAAATCAAAAAAGTGCTAAGCCACAGGGTTTAGTCTGCGGCTTAGCGTGTGTTTGTCCCTCAAAAATTCCTTACTTATGATTAATATAGTTGATCAGACCCTCTGATTCAATAATGTTCTGCATAAACGGCGGGAATGCCTGACCTTTATACTCCGTACCCTTTGTTTTATCATAAATCATACCGGAATCAAAATCGATTTCAACTTCATCTCCTGCCTCGATCGCTACTGCTGCCTCCGGGCATTCAATAATCGGCAGACCGATATTGATGGCATTGCGGTAAAAGATTCTTGCAAATGTTTCTGCGATCACGCAGCTTACCCCCGCTGCTTTGATGGCAATCGGAGCATGTTCACGAGAAGATCCGCATCCAAAGTTTTTATTTGCTACGATGATATCTCCCTTGTTTACTTTATGCACAAACTCTTTATCAATGTCCTCCATACAGTGCTGTGCCAGCTCTGCAGGATCAGAAGAATTCAGATATCTTGCCGGAATGATTACATCGGTGTCTACATTATCGCCATACTTAAATACTATTCCATTCGCCTTCATGTTCGCTTCCTCCTACATTCCCAGTTCTTCCGGTGCACTGATCTTACCGGTTACCGCACTTGCTGCCGCTACTGCCGGACTTGCCAGATAAACTTCAGAATTTACGTGTCCCATACGTCCCACAAAATTACGATTGGTGGTGGAGATACAACGCTCTCCTTCTGCCAGAATACCCATATACCCGCCAAGGCATGGACCGCAGGTCGGTGTACTGACAACAGCTCCTGCCTCGATAAAGATCTTCAGCAGACCTTCTTCCATTGCCTGAAGATAAATATTCTGTGTTGCCGGAATTACGATACAGCGGACTCCCTTTTTCCCCTTACGTCCTTTCAGAATCT
>UQAW01000107.1 GCA_900539175.1 uncultured Lachnospiraceae bacterium | reverse complement strand
CGGCTTGCCCGTCCAATGTCCATGACTCGCCGCATGCAAGCATGCGCTCCTCATGGCCGCTGTCCGGGACTTTCATAGTAAAACGTTTTACAAACTGTCCGGTTGGATAAAAAATGTATCTTTTCTTAAAAATTTATATGGAAATTATCGGAAATCCATGTATAATCATAAATGTGATGCTTGTTATTGCTTCAAAACCTTGAAAAATATTTGCAATCCGACTTGCAAGGGTATATCTTTTCATGCTTTGCGAGTTTCAGGTCTATAATTTTTTTACACAGAGATGAAACGTTTAACCTTTGGAGCAATAGTATCATGGGGTTCAAAAAAATGTATAATAAACAGGAGGGTATGCTCATGAAAAGAAGAGCATGGAACAAAAGGCTGACGGCAATTATACTGGCAGCGGGTCTGGTGATCCCAAACCAGGAAGTTTTGCTAAAAGCAAAGGCTGCAGAGAATGCGGAGACGGTACAGGTGGACAGTGAAGACGGAGCTGTTGCAAGGGATGCTTCGTACGAGGGACCGCAGATTGTAAAAATCCGTGTATTGAAAGAAGGCAACTTTTTGGAGGTTTACTGGGATCGGTATGTAGATGAAGAAGAGGCAGTTGATGTCAGCAATTATGTATTGAAAAATGGTGATACGGAACTGTATCTGGAGCCAAAAGGGGAAGAAGTAACAAATACGTTGTACTTTGACTGCAGGAACAAAGAAATAGCGGCAACAGGAGCAGACAGCATGTCCAGACTCAGTGATGATTTACATATGTCAAGCATTTGCTTTTCTGGTGACATTGATATTTCCAGGGGACTGACTTTGGAGGTCAGAGGAAACGATATTAAAGATGAATCCGGAAAATGTGCAAAAAGTGTAAGTTATACGGAAGTACCGTATCTGAATTATTATACTCAGTATGTTACTTCAGATACGGGAATTTTGGTTAAATCAGATGATACGGTGGCATATTCTTCTCTGGAAAAGGCAGCAGATCAAATAGATGTAATGCTTGGTAACATGGAAAATGGGATTGCGGCAAACATGGAGAAATACGGATGCTCGTTGGCAGTATATAGTCCCCATGAGAATGTATATCTGATACCGGAGCATCGGTATTGGTTCAGTAAGGATATGTATGATGTGGAAGGCTATGGCGGAAACTTGTACAACAATTGCGTATCTTCGATTGCAGAACGGAATATCCTGCGTATTAGAAATAATACCGAAGATCCGGAGATGAATACGGGATATCAGAATGAGAATATCCTGATCCATGAATTTGGTCATTGTGTGAAGTCGGTAGGAATGGACTTGTTGGAAAATAAAAGTCTGAGTGAAGAGTTCCTTACAGCTTATCGTCATGCTAAGGAAAGTGGTCTATGGCCGAATACTTATGCCATTTCAAACGAAGATGAATTTTTTGCAACGATGTGTGCAATCTGGTTTAATGTCATGTCAGAAAGTGCGAACTGGCAGGATGGAGTCCGCGGGCCGGTAAATACAAGAGAAGAAATGAAACAGTATGATCCGACCACATATGCGGTATTTGAAAAAATTCTTCCGATACAGGTACTGCCTGCACCCTGGGATGAGGCTGCGCCGGATTATTATCATGAACAGGCCTATCAGACGCCAACACCGACGCCAACACTGGAGCCGGAAAAACCCGTGGATCTGAATAAATTGGAGGCAGGTGCAGCCGCCGCGTGCAGTTATTGTTCGGAATGGGAGACGTTGGATGCCATCAATGATGGCATTGCCGGAAGCGCATCATTGGGTGAGGACTGCAGGCATTGGGGAACCTGGGGAAACTGGAATGCAGAAGAAGAATGGGTAAGGTATTCCTGGAAAAGTCCGGTGAAAATGAATCATGCGGAAATCTATTTCTTTGATAACAGCAACGGTGGGGACGGAGGAGTTCGAGTACCCGTATCTTACAAGTATGAATATCTGAATTCTGCCGGTGAATGGACAGAAGTATCCAATGCGCAGGGACTGGGAACAGAGCAGGATCTTTTTAACATTACTGCATTTGATACAGTGGAGACAACATCGATCAGAGTAACATTGAAAAAGCAGGCGGATGTTGGCGGCGTTGGAATCATTGAGTGGAAAGTAAGCTGCTTACCGGATGAGACTCCCTTGATATTTAACGATGTAATAAAAGAGGACTGGTTTTATGAGAGTGTAAACTATGTAAGTGCAAAAGGAATTATGACCGGTTTGAATAAAGATACCTTTGGACCGGGACTGAATCTGTCGCGGGCGCAGTTTGCAACAGTTTTATACAGAATGGCGGGAAGTCCGGATGCGGTCTATGACGGAAGATTTCCGGATGTAAAAGAAGGTGAATTCTATACGAATGCAGTTGCATGGGCAAGTGCAAATGGAATCATTACCGGTTACAAAACAACAGGGGAATTTGCTCCTGCAAAGGATATCAGCCGTGAAGAAATAGCCGTTATATTATATCGTTACGCGGGATACAGCGGACAGGATATTAGCTTAAACGGCGATCTCTCAGCATTTGAGGATCATGTTTCGGTAAGTGAATATGCAAAGGAAGCTCTGTCCTGGGCAGTGGCAAAAGGAGTGATCAAGGGTGACGCCGGTAAGCTGAATCCTCAGGGAAAAGGATCACGCGCGCAGTGTGCAGTTATAATTCAGAGATTTATCGAAAATCTGAAAAAGTAGAAAAATAAAAGAAAGGGATAGTCCGGCAGGAGCCAATCCCTTTCTTTATAAACGGACATGAGTGATGATGCAGATATCCTCACTCATGAAAGTTACATATTTTAGCCAAAGTATCTCTTCAGAAGACCTTCAAATGCCTTTCCGTGTCTTGCCTCATCACGAGCCATCTCATGTACGGTATCATGGATTGCATCCAGATTAGCAGCTTTTGCACGTTTTGCAAGATCTGTCTTGCCAGCGGTTGCGCCGTTCTCAGCTTCTACACGCATCTCAAGGTTTTTCTTTGTGCTGTCAGTTACAACTTCACCTAACAGTTCAGCAAATTTTGCTGCATGTTCAGCTTCTTCGTAAGCAGCTTTCTCCCAGTATAAACCGATTTCCGGATATCCCTCTCTGTGAGCCACACGAGCCATAGCAAGGTACATACCAACTTCTGAACATTCTCCTTCAAAGTTTGCTCTTAAGTCAGCTTTGATATCTTCCGGAACATCTGCAGCAACGCCTACAACATGCTCTGCCGCCCAGGACATCTCTCCGCTCTGCTCTACGAACTTGGATGCCGGTGCCTTACAGACTGGGCATACCTCCGGTGCTGCTTCTCCTTCGTAAACGTAACCACATACACTGCATACAAATTTTTTCATGTCTTTTACTTCCTTTCTTTTTATATGATAATTATATCCCAAACATCAATTTCCGATGTATGGATTGCTTTTTGAAAACGATATTAGTAATTGTTACTGATTTAATCATACATGCAAACCTGAATTTTGTCAAGCAGTTTTTAGAATCTTTCAAGTATTCAGGATTCCTTTTTATCCTTACATGTTTCACACAAACCGTAAAAATTAACGGAATAATCTTCAATCACTCCATGAAAATTTTTTTCTGCAAGAGCCTTAATCGCTCCGATATCTTCCATCTCCAAATCCATAACTGCTTTACAATGACGGCAGATAAAATGATTATGGGGAGCAGTAACCGCATCGTAGCGGTCAACACCGTCTCCGGTGGAAAGTTTCTTGATTTCTCCGATTTCAGACAAGAGAGAAAGATTCCTGTAGACAGTTCCCAGGCTGATGTTGGGGAAGCTTTTACGCATATCTGTATAAATCATATCAGCAGTCGGGTGATCCTTACGGGATATCAGTAATTCTTTGATAGATTCGCGCTGTCTGCTATATTTTAGTGTTTGCATATGGCCTCCTTTCTGATAATGATAATAGTTACTGAGATTATGATATAGTATTTTAAAAGAAAAGTCAATGAAAAAGTTTTTGGACGCTCTTTCCAAAAAAGATTTCATATGATATCATGATACAAGGGTCAAAAGGTTATGCGTTTCATGCTTGCATGAAAAAGCATGACTTTGGGACCCGTAAAACATGAGAAAGTAGCCCGAACAGGGCGGATTTCGAATGTTTTCAGGATTGCGGGAGCATGAAATGCGGAGCAATCCGTGTATCATAGGGGTCAAAAGGTTATGCGTTTCATGCTTGCGGGAGCATAAAGTGCGCAGCAATTCGTGTACCATAGAAGTATTGACGAGAACAGCGGTATTGCGTAAATAAATGTAAGGAGAGATATAACGTGAAAAAGAAAGAATATTATATAACGACTGCAATTGCCTATACATCCGGCAAACCACATATTGGGAATACCTATGAGATTGTTCTGGCTGACAGTATTGCGAGATTCAAACGTCAGCAGGGATATGATGTGTTCTTCCAGACAGGAACGGACGAGCATGGACAGAAGATTGAACTGAAGGCAGATGAGAAAGGGATTACACCGAAGGAATTTGTGGATGAGGTGTCCGGAGAGATTAAGAGAATCTGGGATCTGATGAATACTTCCTATGATAAGTTCATCCGTACCACAGATACAGACCATGAGGCACAGGTGCAGAAAATCTTTAAAAAGCTTTATGACCAGGGGGATATCTATAAAGGATATTACGAAGGAATGTATTGTACACCTTGTGAGTCTTTCTTTACCGAGTCCCAGCTTGTGGATGGAAAGTGTCCGGACTGCGGACGTGAGGTAACACCTGCCAGAGAAGAGGCTTATTTCTTTAAGATGAGCAAATATGCACCGAGATTGATTGCGTATATCAATGAGCATCCGGAGTTTATCCAGCCGGTATCCCGTAAGAATGAGATGATGAACAACTTTCTTCTTCCGGGCCTGCAGGATCTCTGTGTATCCCGTACCTCTTTCCGTTGGGGCATTCCGGTAGATTTTGATCCGAAGCATGTTATTTATGTATGGCTGGATGCGCTTACAAATTATATTACCGGAATCGGATACGACTGTGATGGGAATTCTGCGGAACAATTCGGTAAGCTGTGGCCGGCGGATCTGCATTTGATAGGAAAAGATATTATTCGTTTCCATACGATTTACTGGCCAATTTTCCTGATGGCTCTGGACCTTCCGCTGCCGAAGCAGGTCTTTGGACATCCGTGGCTGCTGCAGGGTGACGGTAAGATGAGTAAATCGAAAGGAAATGTCATTTATGCAGATGATCTGGTAGAATTGTTTGGTGTAGATGCGGTACGCTACTTTGTACTGCATGAGATGCCGTTTGAAAATGACGGTGTTATCACCTGGGAATTGATGGTAGAGAGACTGAATTCCGAACTTGCGAATACATTGGGTAATCTGGTGAATCGTACGATCTCCATGTCCAATAAATATTTTGGCGGTGTGGTATGTGACAAGCATGTAACAGAGGAAGTGGATCAGGACTTTAAAGCAGTAATTACGGGAACTCGTGATAAAGTAGCAGCAAAAATGGAGGATTTGAGAGTTGCAGATGCATTGACAGAGATTTTCAATCTTTTCAAACGCTGCAACAAATATATTGATGAAACCATGCCATGGGCGCTTGCGAAGGATGAGTCTAAGCAGGATCGTCTGTCTACGGTTCTGTATCATCTGGTGGAGGGAATCTGTATTGGTGCAAGTCTTCTGGAATCCTATATGCCGGAGACGACAGAGCGAATCCTGAATCAGTTAAATGCCTCCAGACGTGAGTTTGAGGATCTGACCACCTTTGGTATGTATCCATCAGGCGGCAAAGTGACGGATACGCCGGAGATCTTGTTCCAGAGACTGGATGTGAAAGAAGTGCTGGAAAAAGTGGAAGCTATGAAACCAGCTTCTGAGGAAGTGCAGGAGGATGAGGAAACAGTGATCGATATTGAGCCGAAAGAAGAGATTACTTTCGAAGATTTTGAGAAAATGCAGTTCCAGGTGGGAGAGATTATCGCCTGCGAGGCTGTTAAGAAATCGAAAAAGCTGCTGTGCTCTCAGGTGAAGATTGGAAGTCAGGTAAAACAGATCGTATCGGGAATCAAAGCACATTATACGCCGGAAGAGATGGTAGGAAAGAAAGTAATGGTTCTGGTGAATCTGAAGCCGGCGAAACTGGCAGGTGTATTGTCTGAGGGTATGTTGCTTTGTGCGGAGGATGCGGACGGAAATCTGGCTTTGATGACACCGGAAAAAGAGATGCCCGCAGGTGCGGAAATCTGTTGAGATAGAATCCGTCAGAAGATTGTTTGTGATAGATGGAACAATCGGTTGAAGTGAATATGGAATGCCCGGGGAATAGCCGTTGTTTTACGGAACCGTTTCCCGGGTATTTTTTTGAGGAGATATTGTGAAGAAATTGTGAAATTTACACAAATCCGGTCAATGACTTGTTGACTAGTTTTGCGACTAGTTCTATAATGGAATATGTGAAAGTCCCGAACAGCGGCCATGAGGAGTGCATGCTTGCATGCGGCAAGTTATGGACATGGGACGGGAAAGCCGGTATAAGTAAGGAAGGTAAGTTATGATTTTTGAGACACATGCACACTATGATGATGAAGCATTTCAGGAGGATAGAGAGATTCTTCTGCGTTCCATGGAAGGGCATGGGATCGGACGGATCATCAATGTATGTGCCAGTTTGGACAGTCTGACGAGTACGGAACGTTTAATGGAGACCTATCCTTTTATCTATGGAGCATTTGGTCTGCATCCGGATGAGGTGGGGGATTTGAGTGAGGAAGTTCTTAAGAGAATCCGGACACTCAGTCGAAAGGAAAAAGCTGTTGCAGTAGGAGAGATCGGACTGGACTATTATTGGAATAAGGAGAATCATAAGACACAGATTTACTGGTTTGAACGCCAGATGCTGCTTGCAAAAGAGGAAGGCCTGCCAATCATCATACATAGCAGGGAAGCTGCCGC
The DNA here is from genome assembly GCA_900539175.1 of uncultured Lachnospiraceae bacterium. Classification (GTDB taxonomy): domain Bacteria; phylum Bacillota; class Clostridia; order Lachnospirales; family Lachnospiraceae; genus Novisyntrophococcus. The sequence continues at coordinate 2,008 of UQAW01000107.1, read as the reverse complement.
CGATACACTGGATACGATGAAACGTGTACATGCGGAAGCGATTGGAGGAGTATGTCATTGTTTTTCTTATACGAAAGAGATGGCGAGGGAATATCTGAACATGGGTTTTTATCTTGGAATTGGAGGAGTAGTTACCTTTCAAAATGCAAAAAAGTTAAAAGAGGTAGTTGGTTATACACCATTGGACCGCATTTTGTTAGAGACGGACAGCCCGTATCTGTCTCCCGTTCCGAATCGCGGAAAAAGAAATTCTTCAATAAACCTTCCATATATTGCCCGAATGATTTCGGAGATCAAGCAGATTGATTACGAAGAGGTTATTGCAGTAACAGAGAACAGCGCAGAACAGCTATTTTTGAGGAGAAAGATAGAATGATCAGAAAAGATGTAAAAAAGAGAGTTTCCAGACAAAAAGTTCTGGTTGCCTCATTGATGCTGAGCATCGCAATCACTATGCCAGCACCTTTTTCGGTGCTGGCAGATACGATCGGTGCCGCATCTGATAATCAGACAACAGTTTCTTCCAGCAGTGGCAGAGAAGGGGGAAATTCTGGTGTACCTGGAAGTACAGTACCGGAAGTGACACCCACGGTAACCCCGGAGCCAACACCAACGCCGGAAGTGACACCGACTCCGGAGCCAACCCCGGAAGCAACACCAACACCGGCGGTAACCCCGGAAGCGACACCGATGCCGGTACCGCCGACGCCTGTACCGGAACCCACCCCGGACACGCAGACACAGACACCGGTTGATAACAGTGACCAGACACCGATTGATCTGGATATCACTTCTTATGCAACACCAGTGTTGTTCCACACAATTCCAAAGGATTATGCACTTTCTAAAGTTGAAACATTTGTAAATATCCGGGAGGATAAGGATGACGGTTCCAGAATTGTCGGTACGATGAATCGCGGAAGTATCTGTTACATAATTGCAGATAAAGATCAGGAATGGATTTATGTAGAGTCCGGGGACGCACGTGGATTTGTAAAGCGTGAGTATCTGATGATGGATGAAGATGCTTCCATGCAGGTGGAAGCAATCGGAGAGGATAAGTTTACTTTGGCAGAATGCCTGATTCCATCCGAGGAAAATGCGGCCTATACGTATTCTATGGACACTGTGAAAGATGTAAATACCAGCAGCGAACTTAGAAATTCTCTGCTTCAGTTTTCCCAGCAGTTTCTTGGGAATCCATATGTATGGGGTGGAACCAGCCTGACAGAAGGGTGTGATTGTTCCGGATATGTGATGCAGATTTACAGAGAGTATGGATATACCTTGCCCCGTACTTCTGAGGAACAGTCTCAGTGCGGTATAAAGATTCCTGCGGCAGAAGCCAGACCGGGTGACCTGCTTTTCTATCAGAAAAACGGCAAGATTTATCATGTACTGATTTATATGGGTGACGGAAAAGCAATCAATGCACAGAGCACCAATACCGGTATTGTAATTTCAGATGTGGATTACAGTAAAGTTCCGTGGGCAGTCAGAGTGATTGACGATGTGAATGATACCTTAAGCATTCGGATAAATAACGGCGGAATAGAACCTAACGGACAGTATCTCGGCCGATTTAAACTGACAGCATATTGCAATTGTCCACAGTGCTGCGGTAAATGGTCCGGTGGTCCGACAGCAAGCGGAACAATGCCCACACAGGGTGTAACCGTTGCTATGGGAGGCATGGAATTTGGTACAAAATTAAACATCGGCGGTCAGGTATTTACATTGGAGGATCGCGGAACACCCTATGGGCATATTGATATCTATATGAACAGCCATGAGGAATGTAATAATTTTGGTGTTCAGTATGCAGATGTTTATATTCAGAATTAGTGATACCATGAAATGCGGAGCAATCCGTGTATCATAGGATAATTAAGAACAGCAGTTACAGTAAGAGAACATGATTCTTTTGTAACTGCTGTTTTTTGTATTTAAACCAGTGTACTGACCTGTTTACATTTCATCAAATGACTTGCCTGAATTTCCGTTTGCG
>UQAW01000106.1 GCA_900539175.1 uncultured Lachnospiraceae bacterium | reverse complement strand
CATGAGGAGCGCATGCTGGCATGCGGCGAGTCATGGACATTGGACGGGCAAGCCGGTATGAGCAAGCAGGGCGATAGCCCGGATTACGAATACTGGCGGCAGATGCGGGAGTGCAAAGCACGGAGCATCTGGCTTTCATAAATGGTGATGTCTGCGCCAGCAGACATGTCCGTTTACTATGAAAGTCCCGGACAGCAGAAAGGAACAGGCTTCCGGTATTTAAGTTTTTTTGCCTCTGCAGACCTGTTACATGTTCTTAGCCAAAAGAGACACTGCTGTTACGGACAAGGGACTGTCGGGAAATAGATAGTTCCCGACAGTCCCTTTTTACAATCAAACCCATGAATCTAACACAACAGGTCAAACCTGCATTTAAGCCTCTTTCCGTCCGCAGCACTGCTTATATTTCTTGCCGCTGCCGCACGGACAAGGATCATTTGGATAAACCTTCTTCTCCGAACGCTGATATGCCTTCTTCGGACCGGAATCATCCTTGTTGGTTCCGGTTACCTTGGCAACCTGCTCTCTCTCTATCTTCTGTTCTACACGAACATGGAAGAGCAGCCGCAGCGTATCCTGCTGAATGGATGCCAGCATATCATTGAACATCTCATAGGCAGCCATCTTGTATTCCACCTTCGGATCACGCTGACCGTAAGCCTGCAGTCCGATTCCCTGACGGAGCTGATCCATATCGTCGATATGATCCATCCACTTCTGGTCAATGACTTTCAGCAGAACAACACGTTCCAATTCACGAATCTGCTCTTCCTGCGGGAAATCCGTCTCTTTTTCTTCATAGAGTTTCACGGCTTTCTCTTTGAGCATCTGCTTCAGTTCATTTTTCTTCATCTTCTGAACAGTCTCATGTTCAATCGGCTCCAATGGAATCATCGGAAGCAACAGACCATTCAACTCATTCAAATCCCAGTCTTCCGGTTCCGCATCCTCTCCGATACACATATCCACAGTATTATCGACCGTATCATAAATCATCTTGAAGATAGCATCACGCATACTTTCTCCATCCAGTACACGGCGTCTCTCCTTATAAATGATTTCTCTCTGCTCATTGTTAACCTGATCATAATCCAGCAAATTTTTACGGATTCCATAGTTATTTGCCTCAATCTTCTTCTGTGCCTTTTCAATCGCAGAAGACAGCATCTTATGTTCAATCTGTTCATTCTCCGCAACACCGAGGGATTTGAACATAGTCATCAATTTCTCAGAACCAAACAGACGCATCAAATCATCTTCCAGCGAAATGTAGAATCTGGATTCACCGGGGTCTCCCTGACGTCCGGCACGACCGCGCAGCTGATTGTCAATACGTCTGGACTCATGACGTTCCGTACCGATGATCTTCAGACCGCCTGCCTCTCTGGATGCCTCATCCAGCTTAATATCCGTACCACGACCCGCCATATTTGTTGCGATAGTAACTGTTCCCGCTTCTCCGGCATGTGCAACAATCTCAGCTTCCAGTTCATGGAACTTTGCGTTCAGCACCTGATGCTTGATGCCTTCTCTCTTCAGCATCTTACTCAAAAGTTCGGAAGTCTCAATGGTGATCGTACCAACCAGAACCGGCTGATTTTTCTCATGAGACTCTTTGATCTCTTCTACGACAGCACGGAACTTTTCTTTCTTTGTCATATATACCGCATCATCATAATCAATACGTGCAACCGGCTTATTGGTCGGAATCTCGATAACGTCCATTCCATAGATGTCACGGAACTCCTGTTCCTCGGTCAGAGCCGTACCGGTCATACCGGCACGCTTTTCAAACTTATTAAAGAAGTTCTGGAATGTAATCGTAGCAAGGGTCTTGCTCTCACGTCTTACCTTCACATGCTCCTTTGCCTCGATTGCCTGATGAAGACCGTCAGAATAACGGCGTCCCGGCATGATACGTCCGGTAAACTCATCGACAATCAGAACCTCTTCGTCTTTTACCACATAATCTTTATCCTTGAACATCAGGTTATGAGCACGCAGTGCCAGGATAATATTATGCTGAATCTCCAGATTCTCCGGATCAGACAGGTTCTCGATATGGAAGAAGTTCTCTACCTTCTTCACACCTTCCTCTGTCAGTGTGACAACCTTGTCCTTTTCATTTACAATAAAATCACCGGTTTCGATAATCTCCTCACCCATAATTGCGGTCATCTTTGTCATCTCACCGCTGGCTTCTCCACGCTTCAACTGCTGTGCCAGAATATCACAGGTTTCATACAATTTTGTGGACTTTCCACTCTGACCTGAGATAATGAGCGGCGTTCTGGCTTCATCAATCAATACGGAATCGACCTCATCGATGATTGCATAATACAGGTCTCTCTGAACCAGTTGTTCCTTGTAGATGACCATGTTATCACGCAGATAATCAAATCCGAGTTCGTTATTCGTCACATAAGTGATATCACATGCATATGCAGCACGGCGCTCGTCATTTTTCATAGAGTTCAGTACCACGCCCACAGTCAGTCCCAAGAACTCATGAACCTTCCCCATCCACTCGGCATCACGGTTTGCCAGATAATCATTGACCGTGACAATCATAACCCCCCGTCCTGTCAGGGCATTCAGATAAGCCGGCAGGGTAGATACCAGGGTTTTACCTTCACCGGTACGCATCTCTGCGATACGCCCCTGATGCAGGATAATACCGCCGATCAGCTGTACTCTGTAGTGCTCCATCCCCAGAACACGCTTGGCTGCCTCACGCACAGTTGCGTATGCATCCACCAAAATATCATCCAGTGTCTCACCCTTTTCCAACCGCTCTTTAAATTCTTTTGTCTTTCCGCGCAGTTCATCATCGGATAGTTTCTGCATCTCTGGACGCAGGGCCTCAATTTTATCAACCAGCGGCGTGATACGCTTCAATTCGCGCTCACTGTGTGTCCCAAATAATTTTTCTGTTAATTTCATGAATTATTCGCTCCTAATATTTTAACGTGTGACGTAATCTTTCTCCCTACGTCACCACCCAGAGTCCATTTTAACACTTTCCGTCACATTTAACAATGAATTTTTCGTTAACAATCTGTGAGTGCCATCATTATGCAAAAAAATGAGGAAAGTTATCGCCTATCACAATAACTTTCCTCTACGATTTCCTCTCTCTAACCGAAATTCCTGCTTTGTATTTTTACATTTTCTCTCCTGACAGGATCTCAGCTTCTGAATCGCTGCTCAGACTGCATCAGCATTCCGGCTCGATCAAACCATAGGTATCGCCTTTTCTCTTGTAGACAACATTCACTTCACCGGACTCGGCATTACGGAATACGAAGAAATTATGTCCCAACAGTTCCATCTGTACACAGGCATCTTCCGGGAACATAGGCTTTATACCGAACTTCTTTGTACGTATGATCCGGATGTCTTCATCTTCCAGATAATCATTCTCAATATAAGCTTTCTGGAAATTACTTGCTTCCTGTTTCTTATCAATGATTTTATTCTTATATTTACGAAGCTGTCTTTCAATCACTTCTTCAACCAGATCTATGGATACGTACATATCGTTGCTGACCTGTTCGGAACGAATCAGGCTGCCTTTCACCGGAATCGTAACCTCAATCTTTTGTCTTTCTTTTTCCACGCTCAAAGTTACATTAACATCTGTATCAGGAGTAAAGTACTTTTCAAGCTTTCCCAGCTTCTCCGTAACTGCGGAACGAAGTCCCTCCGTTACTTCAATATTTTTGCCGCTAATAATAATATTCATGCCGTCAACCCCTTTAAACTATATTTTACAAAAAACTTGTCCAATACAACGTCTTTTTGTAAGTACTCTTATTATAACAATTTCTACCACATATTGCAACTAAATTTGGGTTATTCACAGAATATTTATAATATTTACTGACACCTTATGTATACTTATAAATCTCTGTCACATGCCAGAAGAACTTTCTCGAATTCCATCGTCCCACCGAACAGGTCCAGAGCACTGCCGATTGTTACATCCAACCGATTTCTGCCTTCCGTCTGTAACGTCTGCAAATCCGCATAGCTGCCCACGCCCCCTGCATAAGTAATCGGAAAATTCTCCATCTTTGCCAGAAGCCGTACCAGTTCCACTTCAATTCCCGAAGCTTTTCCTTCCACATCTACCGCATGAATCAGAAATTCATCACAGGAATCTTTCAATGTTTCCAACACTTCCGGCGTAACTGCTACCTCTGTGAACTTCTGCCACCGGTCCGTCACGATATAATACCGGCCCTCCCGTTTCCGGCAGCTCAGATCCAACACCAGATGCTCCCTGCCGACTGTTCTTACAAGGGATTCCAGTTTCTCCCAGTCTATCTTTCCGTCTTTGAATACATACGATGTGACAATTACATGGCTGGCACCTGCATCTAAAAATTCTGCCGCATTGCCGGGATGAATTCCGCCGCCTACCATCAAACCGCCCGGATACGCTGCCAATGCTTCCATCGCCTGAGCACGTGTCTGCTGATAATATTCGGAGTCTGCCGGATTCAGCAAAATGATATGTCCTCCCCGAATCTTATAGTTCCGATACAGACAGGCATAAAATGCGGCATCCTGCTGCGATACAAAATTTTCGCTCGCCTGATTCCCCTCATCCTTTAAGGTTCCTCCCACAATCTGCTTTACTTTTCCATTATGAATATCAATACAAGGCCGGAATTTCATAATCCTTTACCCTTTCCCCTGCTTTTTTATGTTCCGATACAGACTACCGTTCCACACTCATCTTCACAGTAATGTCATTTTCCTTCACATCCACCGTTGCATAAGCCCCGCTGATAAGCGGCATCATCGGCGGCAAGTGACCCAGATCCACATCCATAACTACCGGAACCCGGAAGGAACGAAGCAGATCCCAGACTGCATGGTACTGGTCAAGTCCCATAAGCTCCTGGCCGAAGCAATAAGGACGTCCAATCAGAAAACCTTTTGTACACTGGAACCATCCTGCATGAATCATCTGCCAGATAGCTCTCCGGATTCCCATAACATTTAAATCACAGGCTTCCAGAAACCAGATCACACCGTCTTCTTGATAGCGTTCATTGAAAGCGTTCACATGATCGTATTCGGTGCCAAGTAAATTAACCAGACAGTCCATACAACCGCCCAGCAATCTGCCCTCCATCTGAATCTGCCCTGTGTCCGGAAAACTTTTTAATATCCGCGGCTCTGTCACCTGATAGGGTGCAAGTGGATTCTCTTCACTTTTCCCCGATTCCTTTTCCCACAGGTCATATCCCTTCATCGTCAATTTCCTGCCGCACATCAGATCAAAAGCATCCCCGATAGCCGGATGCCACGGTTCCATGCCGAATGCTGCCGCACAGGGACCATAGATCGCCGCCACATCACAGATCGTTGGAAGCAAAAAAGTCATATTTGTATTATCCGAATATCCCATGTACCATTTTGGTTCCGCTGATGCGATTTTCTGAAAATCCACATAGTCCAGATCTTCGCACATCAATTCTCCACCGCCGCAGGAAATCAGAACATCATTAGAATCCGAACAGTAGAAATGATTCAGTTCTTTTCCACATAATTCCGGCGTGTTGCTGATTCCAATTCCGGAACCCTCATAACAGTTTGGGCCCAGTTCCAGGCGATAGCCAGACTCCTTAAATTTATCCTGTGCATGAGAAAACGCGGTCCGGTAAGGCTCTATATTACACCCGAAAGAAGGTGCCACAAACCCTATCGTTCCGCCTTCTTTCAGAAATCCGGGATATTTCATTTATCCTACCTCCCATTCGTTCATAAATACTGGTGTACATCGCTTATCATTTCTGATTAAGAACAATGATGACCGCAGCCCTCGTGGCCTGATCCATGGCAGGCGCCGTCATGTGAATGTCCATGTCCGTGATCCGCACACTGCGCATCCGGATCAAACTCCAACTGCCCTTCCAAAAATGCTTTTACCGCCTCATCTGCATCCCCGCTGACACCCGGATACAATCGGATACCGGCTTCGGCAAGTGCAGCCCTTGCACCGCCGCCGATTCCGCCGCAGATCAGTGCCTCCACAGACTGTACTTTCAGAAACCCAGCCAATGCCCCATGTCCCTGGCCGTCAGTACCAATCACTTCCTCTGAGACAATCTTTCCCTCCTGAATCTCATATATTTTAAATGCTTCTGTGTGTCCAAAATGCTGAAATACCTGTCCATTTTCATAGGTTACTGCCAACTTCATAAATTTTCCTCCTTAAAAAAACTTCAAAATACCTGGGTTTTCAAACAACCTCTCTATTTTCCGGATACCTTCTGCTCAAATCTACAGATCATCTCCTCTCAGTAGCTTACCACCTGGATTTCATAACTGTCAACCTGCGAAACAAAAAAAACAGACTGCCCTCCGAAACTTCTGTATCGTCGGCAGTCTGCTGCTATCTATACCACTTATAAAACTTTATGAAACAGTACTGCAAAATTCACAAATAAAACACTTTACGGATTTGCGGTTCCATTTGCTGCATTATTATTTGTGTTATTGGTATTGTTATTATTATCTGTGGCATCATTGCCAAGATCCTGCACACCTCTGCCAACATCTTCAATACCTTCGCCAACGCCGTCTACCACATCGCCTACGCCATTCCCGATGTCTTCTCCTACGGAATTACCATTGTTATTATTGTTATTGTTATCATTGTTGTTATTGTTGTTTGTATTATTGTTATTGGTACCCGTATTATCATCATAATTCGAATTACCGTTATCTGTAGTTGTATTGTTCTTATCATTTCCGGTTGCATCGTTCATATTGTCATTCCCACATGCTGTAACTCCCGTCAGCATTAATACCATCAGACAACCAAATAAGACTTTTTTCATATGCTTCATCATCATTCTCCTTTACTGAATCAATTTTATAGGAGTAGTATGCAGCAATTCAGAAAATTTATACACACATTTTAACCGGTTTAGTTTTATGACATCAGCCGATCACATCACTCATATCATACATGCCGGCCGGTTTCCCTGCCAGGAATTTAGCTGCTTCCACCGCTCCTTTTCCAAAAACACTTTTGGAATATGCCCGGTGTGAGAGCGTAATAACCTCATCCGGCCCTGCAAATATCACATCATGATCGCCCACGATTGTTCCGCCTCGTACTGCAGAGATCCCGATTTCCTTCGCGTCCCGCTGCTCATGGCGCTGGCTTCTGTCATACGTATAATGATACTGATTATCCATCGCCTCATTCAGGCTGTCTGCCAGAGCAAGCGCTGTACCGCTGGGTGCATCACATTTTAATTTATGATGTTTTTCTACGATCTCCATATCAAACCCTGCAGTTGCCAGAACTTTCGCTGCATCCTGAATCAATTTCATCAGCGTATTGATTCCAAGGGACATATTGGCAGAACGTAAAACCGCCACTTCTTTACTGGTTTCCTGAAGCTTGTCCAACTGCTCCGGTGTCAGCCCCGTAGTGCAAAGTACCAGGGGCAGTTTTTTCTGCCCGCAGTACAAAAGCACATTGTCCGTTGCTTTATAAGAAGAGAAATCAATCATCACATCTGCTTCCACATCACAATCGAAAATATTGGTAAATACCGGATATCCATTGTCCCGGTTATCCATAACGTCAATTCCCGCCACAATCGTGGCCTTCTCATCTTCCCTGATCAGCTCTGAGATTACCTGACCCATATGACCGTTACAGCCATTCATAATTACTTTTATCATAAGATTCCCATGTCCTTCATAACATTCTTTAGTACTTCCTGATTCTGTGGTTCCATCTCGGTAAGCGGCGCACGTAAGGATCCGACTTCTTTGCCCTGCAGGTTCAAAGCAGCCTTGACAGGAATCGGATTCACTTCGCAGAACAGCGCGTTGCAAAGCGGAATCGCATCCAACTGCATCTTTGTGCTTCCTGCAATGTCTCCATCCAGGAATTTTACAACCATATCATGCATATATTTCGGTGCTACATTCGATACTACGGAGATGACTCCAACTCCGCCGAGTGCAAGAATCGGCACAACCTGATCATCATTTCCTGAATAGAGTTCGATCTTTCCATCCGTAAGATGCATTAACTTTGCAATCTGGGAAATATTACCGGATGCTTCTTTGATTCCAACGATATTATCCACATTCTTTACCAGTTCAGCAACTGTTTCCGGAAGCAGATTACAGCCTGTTCTACTGGGAACATTATACAAAATTACTGGTATTGAAATAGCGTTTGCGATTTTCGTATAATGCGCGATCAAACCTTTCTGTGTTGCTTTATTGTAATACGGAGTTACCAGAAGAACTCCATCCGCACCTGCTTTTTCTGCTTCCTGGGATAAATAAACAGCAGTCTCCGTACAATTGGAACCTGTACCTGCAATTACCGGCACACGTTTTGCTACTTTTTCGATACAGTAACGGATCACCTCCACATGTTCTTCATGTGTCAAAGTAGATGATTCGCCTGTTGTTCCGCAGATAATGATGGCATCTGTCTGACCTGCGATCTGATCTTCAATAATTTCACTCAGTTTATCGTAATTCACCTCACCATTGGCTTTCATAGGTGTTACGATAGCTACTCCTGCTCCTTTAAAAATCGGCATAACTTTTCCTCCTTAAATCAACAACAATAACTCAGCGATCGCGAGACTTTCCGGAAATCGCCTGACATTAATAGAAAAGAGACGGATCAAGATGCGCCGTCTCTGATATATACGTGATTTCGTATACATGAGATAGCACTCCATCCTGCGATGACAGTCGTGTCATTCTTCATGCCACGCCCAAGCAGCATAATTTCAGGACAATTATACTCTTTCGGCACTTTTCCCTTTCTGATGCTTTCGTCTGCTCCTGAAGCATCCCACATCATACTCTTGAAAAATGCGACCTCTATCTTCATTTCTATTCTATTCAAATATTCAGGTAAATGATAACATTTACATATATTGTTGTCAAGGAGCTCCTCGACATTTCCTAACATTTCTTTCACAGATTTTGACATTTACTATGAAAGTTCCGGACAGCGGCCATGAGGAGCGCATGCTGGCATGCAGCG
>UQAW01000105.1 GCA_900539175.1 uncultured Lachnospiraceae bacterium | reverse complement strand
CCCCAGGTTTCCTCTTCGGAAACCCGCCAGCTGCCTGTCCGGTACGGCTGTCATATTCTTACCATCCAGCCACACTTCTCCGGAAGTAGGTTTATCCAAAGTCGCCAGAATATTGAGCAGTGTCGTCTTACCTGACCCGCTCTCCCCCATGACAGCTACATATTCCCCTGTTTCTACAGAAAAATCAACATCATAGAGTGCATGAACCTGGTTGCCGCCAAACCTGGTAGTATAGGTTTTTCTTACATGTTTTACTTGTAATAATGCCATAATTATTCTCCTCTTTTATCATGTCCTGATTGTTACATGTATTTCTTACGTTTCAGGCGATTGCAAATCTCTTTGGAATCCGTTTAGAGATTTGCGATTACCTGAACTTTATTATGACAAATTCAGAGTTTTCGTGCCATGGATTCAACTTACAAATTCAACGCCAAATGTTACATGATTGTAAGGTTACTGCGTCAGATCCAGCGTAATTTTTGTTCCTTTTCCCGGCTCGGATTCCACAGAGATTCCATGCCCAAGCATCTTCAGGGTTTCTTTACACAATGCCAGTCCGATTCCGGTAGCTTTTTTATCGATACGTCCATTTTCTCCGGTATAGCCCCACTCAAAAATGCGGGGAAGATCTTCTCTGCGGATTCCGATACCAGTATCCTCGATAATAAGAAGTTTTCGTATTCCCTCCGGCATATAGACGGAGATCTGTCCATTCCGGGTATATTTGGCGGCATTGCTGATTAATTGTTCCAGTACGAATACGAACCATTTTTCGTCCGTAATAACCGTTCCTGCCAGATTCCAAAGATTGACGGATACTTTCTTATGCAGAAACAGCGTTGAAGTCCGTTTTAACGCCTGACGTACCATCTCCTCCACCGGATAACTTTTTATCAGCAGATCATTGGTAACCCCATGAAGACGCTGATATTGCAGGGCTGTTTCCACATATTGCTCCGTTCGGAGTAATTCACGCCGCAGTGCTGCCCGATCGATCTCCTCTTCTTCCAGCAAAAGCTTCATACCGGCAATCGGCGTTTTAATCTGATGCGACCACTGTGTATAATATTTATCCGACCTTTCGATACATTCCCTGTTTTCCTGTATCAGATCAACACAATGTTTATTCAGGATTTCTGCAAGTGTTCTGTAAAGTTCTTCCAGATACCCTTCCGGCTTTGGAAGTTCACTCATACATACGGCAGCATTCTTGCAGGCAGCCTCCAGCAATTCTTTCCGCTCACGGTACCTCCGGTATCTGAATAGTTCCAGGATCAGCATGCACGCCTGCATCAGGACACAGGTATAAACCGGAATTTCAACAGAAATCTGATAAGCAGCGGAAACCAGAAAAAATAAAACGTTACCGATCAAATTCACAATCCAACAGGTACGCTCCTGTCTTAAAAACTTCATCATCCTCTTTTTTCCTCTTCTACTGCAACCCGGTACCCCATTCCCTTTTTTGTCTCAATAAATCCGGTGACGCCGATTTCCTCCAGATGTTTCCGCAGCCTCGTCATATTGACTGTGAGTGTATTATCGTCAATATAATTTTCTGTTTCCCACAATCCATTCATAATTTCATCCCGGGATACAATCTGTCCCGCTCTTCCCATCAACAATTTCAGGATCTTGAATTCATTCTTTGTCAGTTCCAGCATCTGCTGCCCATGCGTAATCGTACTGTCAGCCACAGACAGCGTGACACCGCGTACTTTCAGTACCTCTGTATCCGTGGAAAATGCATAAGCACGCCTGAGCAATGCCTGAATCTTCGCCGTCACGACCTCGAGCTTAAATGGTTTTGCGATAAAGTCATCCGCTCCCAGCTGAATTGCCATGACCAGATTCATCTCATCGCTGGCAGATGAGATGAAGATAATCGGTATCTTACTGATTTTCCGGATTTCCTGACACCAGTAATATCCGTTGAAACAGGGCAGGGCAATATCCATCAGCACCAGATCCGGTTTTTCCCTTTCAAACTGTTCCAAAACCCCGTGAAAGTCTTCTGTTATACTTACCAGATACCCCCACTTTCCAAGCTGCCGCTTTAGCACCTCCGTAATGGTCAGGTCATCTTCCACCAACATAATCTTATACATAAAATCACAAAGCATGTTCCATGCAGCCTGTATCTACTGCCCTGGAACACGCTTTTCCTTTCTTAAAAATAACATTTATTCGATTTGCCTGTTACGGACGTTTTGTACCGCACTCGGAGCAGAACTTACCGCTGTTTTTTACTCCGCACTCCGGGCAGAACCAGTCCTTACTCTCGGGTCTTGCAGCACCGCACTCCGGACAGAATTTTCCACTGTTTCCGGTTTTACCGCAGGAACAGTCCCAGCCCCCCTGTCCGGCCGGACCACCGGCTGTCCGTGCCGCAGAAGCGCCGGCTTGTGGCTGCTGATACTGGGGCTGCTGCATCTGTGCCTGCCGCATCAAATCCATGGCATTGGCTGCGGCACTGTTGCCTCCCGCCATCTGAAATCCCATAAATCCTGCCATAGCCCCGGCAGAGTTGGAAGCTGCCGCCTCCATCGCATTTGCCTGTGCGCTCACCAGTCTTCCGCCTGCAATGGCAGCATTTCCGCCGACTGCCCTTGCTTCCTGAAGTCTGGAAATCTTTTCCGCACTTGCTTCATCTACGGTTACGCTCTCCAGGGCTAACTTCACCATCGCAATACCACGCAGTTCCACCCAGTCAGCATTTAATTCTTTATTCAGTTCCTCCGCAATCTGTTTCGGATAGTTAATCAGCATATCATAAGAGACCCCCTGCGCCGCAATCCGGCCAAGAGCCGGCTGCATAGACGCAATCAATTCACTCTTCATCTGACTGACCACTTCTTCTTTCCGGACGACTCTGGCAGGATCATTACACACATTTTCAAAAAATGCTACCGGATTCTCGATACGGAAAGAATATCTGCCAAATCCCTGAACCTTCACTGTAATCTGGAATTCACTGTCACGAAATGGGATATTACCGATTCCGATTTTGTTATCCAGAATTTCCTGCATATTGATATAACAAAGACGCATCACATTCTTGGCCTGACCGCCGACTGTAAAGCGCTCCCACACCTGATGCATTACAGGCTTCAGATCCAGAAAACCGCCCACCAGAAGAGAAGGCTCGGTATCACTGTCGTAACGATACTGACCCTCCGTATTCTCATCTCCGATCACAAGATCATGAACCCGTCCATTTTCCACAAGAATCGCACATTGATTCCTTGCCACATGGAACACAGAACCGTTGGAAATCACATTTGCCGTACCTTTATTTTTACCGCCGCGCATCACCAATGCGGCAGGCTGCATCAAAACTCCGGGATCCATCTGTCCGCACTCAAAGACCTCCAGCGTCTGGTCCCTCAATGTGCTCGAAACTGCTCCTGCTGCCATTTTAAATAATCCCATTTTTACATTCCTCCTATAATCCTCTTACAATCAGACTGATGATTCCCCAAACCAATGCAAAACTTCCTGCAAAAGTTCCCAGTCCATACAACAATAGTTTTTTCTTATCAATTGGCAGATTTCCCACAAATTTTCCGGTCTGCCCATTCATTGCAAACAGATAATCTTCGCCATGATAACGGGTATTCAAAATCCAGACAGGAAGAAGTACATATCTGCGCTCCTTCGTGTTCAGGTGAAGGTTCTCACGGATAATACTCCTGCTGTCATAAACCGGAGCTTTTGAAAGCAGCTTCTCTTTCAGCGAATGTGTTACCCTGCGCTCCATCCTGTCTTTCGTCTCTGACTCTCCCACATCATATCGCTCCGCCATAAATCCTGCCAGATATGCAGGAGAAAAGTCTGCCAGCTTCGTAAAATCAAAGGGTTCGATGGAGTCCATAGCCGCATCATCGGTTTTCGAGGATGCATCCACCGGAACATCTTTAAAATCCACAGAACCTTCCAGTTCACAACGATACGTATCCGTCTTCGTGTATCGGTTCTTCCTGTCCTGCCAGACCTTCACCCTGGTTCCGTGAACCTCAAGTTCCCCGCTCCCTGTGGTATCATACAGGAAGAATGGAATATAGACCCCTGTCAGTTTCTCAATATGATTCTTTTCATAAAAGAGTTTCGGTGTTAGTGGTTTTTTAACAAAAGAACGATACTCCATCATCACCGCTTCTTTCGTTTTGGTAAAGGGTATCACTTTCTCAGGCTTAAAGTTCCCAACCAACTGGGACGAAACAACAATCGGACTCTGACAATATGCACAAAACGTAGCCGCCGTTGTCTCATCTGTAATGACCTTTGCTCCGCAGTAATCACAGGTGTATTCCACCAGATGGGAACCATTTGCTGCAGTTGTTCCATCCGTTGTGGTTTCTTCTTCGGTCACCTGCCCCTGCAAAATGCTCTCTTCCTGAATCTCCCCCTTTCCGGCTGCTTTCAGCTCCTCAAGAGAAAATTCACTGTCACAATATTCACACTTCCATGTCTGTGCATCCGGATTCCACGCCAGATCAGCGCCGCAGTGCAGACATCGGTAATTCATATTTTTTGCCATTTCTTTCTCCTCCTGCCCCGCTTAGAATCCCCGGCTTCCGCCGCCATGAGTTGCTCCGCCGCTGGATCTATGACTTCCGCCGCCCCCGCTGTTTCCATGGTCCGAATCTTTCGGCAGCGGCGACACCGTGGTATGGCTTCCCGTCATCACTTCATGACAGCGTGTGATATGTAAGGAATCCGACACCATATATCTTCCTGCCTCTGTAGCCAGTCTCGATTTCCTACTGTTACGAATCAATATGGCAAGTGTGATTCCTGTAACCAACGCTGCTGACAATACGCCTCCCAGAATGGGAAACCAGATTTCCAATGCGTGTCTGGACTCCAGCTCTCTGGAACCTTTTTCCAGGGCTTTTCGACATGCTTCATAATAATCACCGGCACGCATATCCCCTTCCACATAATCCAGAAATTCTTCCACATCAGAGTCATTCATCGCCTTATAAAATACCCCTGAGGTAGACAACACATATTCCCGGTTCTCCATATCAATCAGGAAAAGCATTCCATCACCTTTCCCGTATTCCTCCTCTTTCCGTCCGAAACCGAAATAATTATCATCGAAAAAACGGTCCGCATAATCCTGAGCAGATATTCTGGGGTTCTCCATGATTGTAACTACCACAAAATCCGCCTCATATGACTCAGACAAATCCTCCGCATAAGCTTCCAGGGATTCTGCCTGATCTTCCGACAGAAGTCCGGCATAATCATAAACTTTCCTTGAAGTATCCACTTGACTGGTCCCAGCCTCCACCGTCAGAACAAGCCCAATCAGCAGGATACCCACTGCAAATCCAGTTATTCTTTTCTTCACTTTTTTCTATCCGCAGCAGTTCAGCTTTCCTGTTATTCCTTATGAGATCACAAGCCCTGACTGCCGCTTCTCCTTTCACCTCATCCTCCTATATAACCTTACCATAAGAAGAATTCTTCTGCAAGCAACACTTCTCTTACTATGAAAGTCCCGGACAGCCGCCATGTCCGTTTACAAAAAATCCTGTTCAGAAAAGGAATACACACTTCTATATTCCCTTCCCGAACAGGACTTTTTCATTGTCTCGTAATTCTCAATACATCTTCTCGCAATTTCTCGGATGCTTTCCTTGGATTCTCTGCTTTCATAATGGCAGAAACCACCGCAATCCCATCGATGGAGGTTCCCTCCAGCACGCTTAGATTGGTACTATTCAGCCCACCGATTGCAACAACCGGAATCGGAACCGCATGGCAGATGGCCTCCAATGTGGAAACCTCCGTCAAAACTGTCACAACCTTTGTGGTTGTCGGGTAGATTGCACCGACTCCCAGATAATCGGCTCCGTCTTCATACGCTTTCTTTGCCGTCTCCACAGTCTTTGCCGTTGCTCCTACGATTTTTTTCGGTCCCATCAATTTTCGCGCTTCCGCCACCGGAAGATCACTGCTTCCCACATGAACACCCGCCGCATCGCAGGCAAGAGCTACATCGACCCTGTCATCAATAATCAAAGGCACCTGATATTGATCTGTAATTGCTTTTACCTTTCTTGCCTTATCCAGATATTCCCTTCCGCCGATATTTTTTTCCCGCAGCTGCAGCAGGGTAATTCCGCCTTTGCACGCCTCCTCCACGGCAGAAAGAAATGTCTCCTCCGTATGATAGCTGCTGTCTGTCACCAGATACAAAGTCATATCTAATTTCTTATCACGCACTGTTCTGCTCCTTTCGTACCAAAAATCCTCTGAATTCGGCTTTGTTTCTCCAGCGTACGATCTTCCATCGTATACAGCCAATCCAGCAATTCCCTTTGAAAACTTCCCGGTCCCCGGCATTCAAAAGCCGCAAACTCACCCGCAATTCCCATCATCGTCACACCGAGCAACGCTGCTGCCACAGGCTCCTTTCCTGCCAGATAAGCAGTACAGATCGCTCCCAGCATGCATCCGGTTCCCGTTATCTGCGACAGCATTCTGACACCATTGGATACCAGATATGCTTCTTTTTCATCTAGAATCAAATCTTCTCTTCCGCTTGCCAGAATAACAGTCCCTGTTTTCCGGGACAGTTTCCGGAAATCCTCCAATATCTCCGGCAGATTCTGCTCGTTCAAAGCATCCTCCCAACCTGCATCAATGCCAATGCTGTGAGAAGGTTTCCCTGTAACCGCAAGAAGTTCTGACATATTTCCTTTTAAGATGGAAATCCCGCCGATCTCCAACAAATGTCTTGCATAATTTAAACGCAGGTTGCTGCAGGCCGTCCCTACCAAATCCAACAATACAGGGATTTCCTTTTCCTTTGCTGCCTTCAGAGAGAGCTCCATCGACTCCATACGCACATCGGTAATATTCCCCAGATTCAGCATCAAAGCTTTGGCTCTCTCCGTGATCTGCGCCGCCTCCCGGGGATGCTCCGCCATAATCGGTCTTCCCCCTGCCGCTAATATTACGTTCGCACAATCATGAATGGAAATCGGATTCGTGATACAATGTATCAGTGGTTCTTCCTGTTTCATCTGCCTGCGCAGTCTTAACATATCCTTTATCATATACTTTTGCTCCAAGACTCAACTGAAATTTTGCCAAAAGACCAGATTTACTCAATGCTTTCAGGAAAATATAGGCCGCCGTTCCGCCCATGACTGTTGCCCCGATAAACATTGGCGTATAGAAAAACGCATTCAATCCGTCCCTGCCCATCAAAAATGCCATCACCGGATAAGAGACCATCGAACCAATGATACCGGTTCCGAAAATCTCTCCCAGAACAGCACAGATAATCCTGCCGCCCGATAACCGATAAAAAACACCGGATAAAAAGGCACCAAACACAGCCCCCGTCAATGCAAGGGGCGGAATCCCCATAAACATCATCCGGATGATACCGATCAAAGTTGCACATAAAAGAGAATACCAGGGTCCCATCAACACGGAACATACGATATTGATCAGATGCGCCGTAGGACACATACCCTCAATCCGAAGAATCGGTGAAATAACAACTCCGATCGCCACCATCATCGCCAGCATTACCATACGAAAAATATGAACTCTTTCTTTCTCCATCATACCTTTCCTTTCTCATATTGTATTATTGGCGGTCGAAGTTCCCTTACTTCCTCTCACTCCGAAACACGGATTCCCTCGCTATATAAATCCTCCTCACCGGAATCCAGGGCGCTCCCCCTCAATTCCGCCTCTTGTGAATCGGCAATTATTGTTTGTTTCCTCTCTGCATCGTATCTTTGTCAATTCAATATGTATGCATGATTCATGGGGCCGCTTCCTTTTCCCAGATCCAGCATGTCCTCCAGTGCCCCGGACAGATATTCTTTTGCACGCTTCACTGCTTCCTCCATTGTACAGCCTATGGCAAGATTCGATGCAATTGCACTGGACAAGGTACATCCGGTCCCGTGGGTATTTGTATTGTCAATTCGTTTTCCCCGAAACCAGATTGCTTCACCATTCCTGTACAGCAGATCGTTGGCATCATTTAACTGATGACCGCCCTTGCACAGTACTGCACATCCGTATTTTATTCCGATTTTCTCAGCAGCCTGCACCATTTCCTGCTCATCGGTAATCTTCATCCCTGCCAGAATTTCTGCTTCCGGAATATTGGGCGTAATCAAAGAAGCTAACGAAAAGAGCTGTTCCTGCAAAGCCGAAACAGCATCCTCACGAATCAGCCTGGAACCGCTGGTTGCTACCATAACCGGATCGACCACAATGTTTTTTGCCTCGTACTTCCCCAGTTTTTCTGCAATGGTCTGAATCAATCCTGCGGATGACACCATCCCGATTTTTACCGCATCCGGATAAATATCCGTGAAGATGCAATCCAGCTGCTGTGCAAGAAACTCTGGTGTCACCTCCATAATTCCCGCCACTCCCAGAGTATTCTGTGCGGTCAATGCTGTAATTGCACTCATTCCGTATACCCGATGGGCCATCATCGTTTTCAGATCTGCCTGAATTCCTGCACCTCCGCTGGAATCGCTGCCTGCAATTGTCAATGCTGTTTTCATTCTAAATATCCCCTTAACTTATCTTTATATCTCGCAAAACGCCTGGGCATCACATTTCCCGCTTCCCACTCCCGGCATAATTCCTCAAAGTCCACCAGCCTTGCATCCACAACCTCCGTATCCTGCAGCTTGAGTTTCATAAGGTCCACAGGCCTTTTGCTGATATAAGTGTCCACAAAACGTTCCTCCAAACGAACAGTATCCAAAAGTGTAAGCTCCTCCGGCTTTGCGCAGATTCCAACCTCCTCTTTCAATTCCCGCAGTATACCTTCTACACTGCTCTCACCTGCCAGAACCGATCCGCCTGTACATTCCCATTTTAATCCGAATTTTTTTTCAGGATGCCTCTGCGTCAGTAAAATCTTCCCTTCCGGTGTCACTGTCCAGATATCAACAACTACATGATAGGTTCCCTCCTTCATGGGAATACCCCGTTCATGGGTGATCCCAAGTGGTTCTCTGTCCTCATCATACAAATCCCATACTTCCATACCCCGCCCTCCCTTTCCAGCTTCAAACATACTTTAACATAGATTATACAGGAGCGAGCAGAAATTTCCAGTATTTTTTCTTATTTTTTAAT
The DNA here is from genome assembly GCA_900539175.1 of uncultured Lachnospiraceae bacterium. GTDB lineage: Bacteria > Bacillota > Clostridia > Lachnospirales > Lachnospiraceae > Novisyntrophococcus. Next base: position 164 of record UQAW01000105.1, on the reverse strand, counting down.
CACTATGATGTTGGGGTCAAAAGGTATTTTGACCCCTATGATACACGGATTGCTCCGCATTTCATGCTCCCGCAATCCGAAAAACATTCGAAATCCGCCCTGTTCGGGCTACTTTCTCATGTTTTACGGGTCCCAAAGTCATGCTTTTTCATGCAAGCATGAAA
>UQAW01000104.1 GCA_900539175.1 uncultured Lachnospiraceae bacterium | reverse complement strand
AAATTTCTTTTGACTTTTTCAATTATCTACTTGACTTTTAATAGTTGGTCTTTCTATGGACATGTCTTTTAATGCAGACATACCTCTGTTACTTCTATCATATATTTTAAAATCCGCTCCGTAAATAACCGATTCCTTCGTTTTCTGTTCTAATCTTATGAAAAAGAGACGCGCACCCGTCTGACTGACAAGGGACACATCTCCGACATATCCTTTTATAGTTTACTTATTTAAGATTTACTTATTTGTGATTTACTAATTGTACAAAGTCTGTTTCAGGGTGTATTATTTTGATCGGAAGGCACATTGTGACGTAAAAACAGATGCGCACCCATCAAACTGACCGGGTACGCATCTGCACCATATCTTTTTATAGACTTATTCTGTTACTTTTCGTATTTCTGCAAAAATCTGGAAAGAATCGCTGCAGTCTCCGCACGGTTTGTACGTCCCTGAGGAGCCAGGATGTTCTGTCCGTCTTTTCCTTTGATGATTTCTGCGCCTACTGCCCATTCCATCGCTTCTTTTGCATATTCCTGGATATCCTTTGCGTCTTCATAGGAAGTAAGGTCTGCATCCACGTTGACATCGTAGCCTTTGTACTTTGCGTAGCGGTACAGCATCACTGCGACCTGCTCACGGCTGATCGGATCTGCCGGTCCGAAGAGTTTGCTGTCCGCATAACCGGTTGCGATACCCTTCTCGTTTGCCCACAGAACTGCATCGGTATACCACTGACCCTCTGCCACATCTGCAAACTTCTCGCTGTATTCCATCTTTGGTGAGCCTTCTGCTCTCCACAGGATCACTGCAAACTGATCACGTGTCAGGTTCTGAGCCGGTGCGAACGTCACCTCATCCACGCCTGTCATCAGACCTTTTTCATACATCGTGCATACATCATCATAGAACCAGTCGGTCTCTTCCACATCTTCGTACGGAAGCTCGACGCTGTCTGCTGTTTCCGTGAAACGCAATTCGGAAAGTCCATAATAGGTTGCGCCCCAGGTACCGTCACCAGCTGTAGGCGCCGCTGTAACCTTCACATAACGGGCAGATACGCCGCCAAAAGAAACAGGTGTATTCTTTCCGTCATTCAGGTTCGTTGCCTTTTGTCCTGCTGCTCCGCCGGCGCATGCAAACTGGAACGGATACTCTGCGTTACCGTTTGTAAATGTCATATCTTCCGGTTTTTCCAGTTCTGTCCACTTGCTTCCATCCTCCGAATACTCAATTTTGACATTCTTCAGACCACGACTTGTCAGATTGTTCTGATTGTGGTTCCAGATCCACATCTGATCCAGCGAACAGATGCGTCCGAAATCCACCTGAATCCAGGCTTTTTCCCCAGGCTGATTGCCTGTATGCCACATGGTATAGGCACTGCCGTTGTTATCATGGGTAGAATCAAGCGTTGTATCACTGGACATACCGCTGTTATTAATAACGTTAACCGCTGCATTTCCGGATGCATATTCGCTGCCTGCGGAAGCAGAAAGTACCTTAATAAATTCTGCTGCCGGAATTTCTCCGTAAGATACTTCATAGTTCTTTGTATCATCGGAAATTCTCATAACCACCGTATTTGTGTATCCCGGAGCTGCATTGACTGCTTTTTGTCCGATCTGGCTCAAGCCGTTTACCGGATACCCCCATGCATTGTTGATATTGAAGCATACCGTCTTATCTTCATTCATCACTGCCCGGACAGATCCCTTGCCGTCACCGTATACAGAGAGCACTGCTTTGGAATCGCCATAACCCATCTCCGCATAATAGATTCCGGTCTTAGAAGCTCTGAAATCGTTTGTTCCGCGTTCGCCCTGGTCATCGGGACCAAAGTTGTAGAAGTCTTTATCATCATCCTTCCACTCCATGGACGGTTTTACGCCATATTCTCTCTTCCAGTCTGTCTCCTTCACTGCTGTGCCTTCCAGTCTGCCCAGCTGGCTTTCCGGATAATAACTGAGATATCCGTCACGTACCCAGGAAATCGTATCTGCGCTTGCAGGCAGGTCATATGCAACACCAATTTCATAACCACTGATATTTCCAGTGTTTTTCATCTGATACGTTGTCTCAATCTGTCCTTCTGCATTGATCTTCAGCGTAAATACACATCCGCCTACATTGGAAGCACTGTAGCTTCCGTCAATCACAAGAACAGCTGCGTCTTCTTCCACTTCTGCAGTAATGCTGCCAAGCGTCCAGTTACCGACAGCGTTCATGCCAAGGTTCAGATGAGGACCTCCTGTCAGTACCGTTTCTTCCTTGTAGGAACCATTTGTAATCTTACCAGTTGTCTTGCTGAAATCAAGTACAAAATCTGTTCCTGTCACATGGATCGCTTCTTCATCTTCCGTAATTTCCGGAGCAGTACCGTTTACTTCCGGAGCGCTGTAAGCTGCCGCACCGATTGTAATTACATTTGTCACTACGTTGCGCCGGATACCGCTTGTTGTCTTATAAAATTCCAGGATAATCTTGTCACCCATCTTCCATCCTTCTGCCGGAGCAGGGATGGTAATCATTCCAGTGTCCTTTGGAGTGATATCACTCTTCAGTGTTTTCTGCCCGCTTCCGTTGACAGAATAAAGGATCTCAAAATCTGCATCATCAAATGCAACTGTTTCATATCTGTTCTCGTAGAGCAGCTCTATCGAAGCATTCTTTTTTGCAGGAAGTGATATGGCATCTTCTCCTTTGTACTGGACCGGAGAATATACATTCTTAGTTGCCCAGATCTCCGGTTTCTCACGTCCCCATGCATCCACCTGCCCCCAGTTGGAGTTGCCTGTAACGCGGTTTTTACCTTCATAGGTGTTATCTGTATAATCCCAGATCGCACCGCCCAGATTGATGGCATTGTTATAAATCTGTTCCCAATTATTTTTGATGATCTGGTAGTAATTCTCACGTAAGCCCGGATCGAACCTCATGTGCGCTTCGTTTCCGTGGCTGTAATCATGCGCAAACTCATCCCAGACGGTCGGTCTGCCATATCTGCCTACTCCATCCATACTGTAATGATTACTCTGAATGTCAATGGCAGCATTTGCAGGTATCTGACTGCCCCATGAAAATTTGGTTGGAATTGTTGGATCCACCGCCTTGATATAACGGCTGGTCGCATCGTGGTTAGAGCCCCAACTTGTTTCATTGGCAATCGACCAGATGACAATGGATGGATGACTACGGTCTTTCTCCACCATCTCACTGCACGCATGAAGCAGATAGGTCTTATATTGCGGCCAGGAATTACTTCCGGATGTAAAATCAAACGTCATGGAGTTTTCCTGTTCTACAAAAATTCCAAGTTCATCGCAAAGGTTCAGAGTCTTATCCGAAAGCGGATAATGTGCCGCACGGATGTAATTGATGTTATTGCGCTTCAGCGTTTCCAGCAGCTCTTTCTCTGCATCAAGGTCATAGGCAATACCGTCATTCCCGTAAACGGTATGATAGTTGACACCCCTTAGTTTTGTCGGCAGACCGTTGATTTTATATACACTGTCCTCAATGGTAATTTCACGGAAACCAATCTTTTTCACTACTGTTTCTGTCACGTTTCCATCGACTGCCACCTCAGCGGTAAGCGTATAAAGATTCGGATGCTCTGCATCCCATTTTTCCGGATTTTCTATGGTCATGGTCACATTTTTATCTGTGAAATTATCATCCGCCCCCACATGGATGCTGTCTTTCTCCAGCGCCACCGGATTGCCATTCCTGTCGGTCAGGGAAAGGTTGATATCCGCCTCTTTGCCATCCTCCAAAAAGGTATTGGTCATGATCGTAAGTTCGGCGTCCTCATAATTTTCATCCAGATCTGTGTTCACATGCAGGCGGTTGAGATAGGTCTTCGGAGCCGCATACATCGTTACATCACTGGTGATACCACGGATGGAACGCAGTCCCACAAAACTGAGAAGCTGACCAGCATCGTTGTAGCTGCCTTCTGCTGTAATGGAGATCGTGATCCAGTTTTCCTGTCCCGGAATAATATAATCTGTGATATCCGCATCCCAGGCATTGAATTCACCGCGGTGGTCACGTACATACTGACCGTTCACCCAGATACGGGCATAGTTGAATGCCTTGTCCACTCTCAGGAATACTTTCTGACCTTCATAATCCTCCGGAACAAAGATCTGACGTTTGTACGCCATTTCAAGATTATTTCCCGGATAGAATTTGGCATCTCCGTAGCCGCCGGTCCAGTCAGGATTCTCTACATCATAAACCGGGAAACCTTCCGCATCCAAATCACCCGGAATGTTTGCTGTATCCCACCCGGATAAATCTGTGGTATTTCTCCAGAACCCATTCTGTGGGCGCACCGTGAAATTCCACTCGCCGTCCAGAGAAATCTGCGGATCTTTTACTCCTTCCACCTTCTCCGGCATCGGATTTACGACCACACGGTCATACAGGTCTGTCTCCGGATTGTCATACATCGGAATCTCCGGTATTTCGGCGCTTTCCTTTCCTGCCACTTCAATTTCCCGGATTCCATAGGTTGCTCCGGCATCTGCTCCCAGAATCTTGATCCGCATATACTGCCGGTGTGTTTCCACATTCGGGATCACATGGGTCTGTGCTGCATTGTTGCCACCCGGATAAGAAGCATAAGTATACCAGTTCTCATTATTACTGGATGTTTCAATGATATACTTGTAATTAGCCGCCTCATCCGCCCAGTTAATATTGACACAGTCAAAATCATAAGGAGCTCCAAAGTCGATCTTGATCCACTGGTTGGCGCCTGCCTGCCACATCGTATCCTCATCGCCGTCAGCTGCCATGGCCGCCTTCGTTCCATTTTCCTCTTTAGAAGCGGTTACGGTTTTGCCTTCCACTGCATTCTCAGTAGTATAGGTAAACTCATAAACCGGAGAATCCCCTCCTGCATTCCCCTTGCAATAAGCCATGATACGGGTATAGGAATCAATTTTAATCGGTTCCGTATACAAAATTGCAGAATCAGAAGTCAAAGGATCACTGCTGTCCAGCGTATAATAGATTTCCGAACCTGCCATCTGGTTTGTGAACGCAACCTCTGTGCCCGGCTCCACTCTGCCTGGTTCCGGATCTGCCTCTATGTACTGCATAAAATAACGGAGCATGGAAACATTAGAATCCTCATAACCGTCCTTTTTCGCATATGCCCGGATTTCCATATCACCATCAAGTTCAATCGGACCTTCATAACGCACACCGTTCTTTGTCGGGTCACTGCCGTCCAGAGTATAATAGATCTCCGCATCCAAAGCTGCGTTCAGTTCAATCGGGGTTCCCTTCTTCAAGGTGCTGTTGGAAGCATATTTTCCCATAACCTTCGGCAGCTGATTGGAGTATACTTCAATCTCATCTACAACTTTCCAGCCGCCCTCTACGTTTGCTGAGAAAAGTCTGATATAGCGTGCCCGCTGCAGGGTATCGGGTGTAAAGTAGACATGTTTCAGGGTCTCTTCCGGCTCTTCTTCTGCGGTTCCAAGCTGTTTCCAGGTTTCCCCATCCTCTGATATCTGGAACTGGTAACGTCTGAGGTTGTTCTTTGGGTTATTGTTCAGATTCAGCTTTTTCAGAGCAATCGTTTTGAAACTTTGTATCTCGCCCAGGTCAATCGTAAGATACCAGTCCTCTCCCGATGCGTTGTCAACCTGTGCAAAACTTCCGCCGCTGTTGTAACCGTCATATCCGTATTCGCCATCCGTCGCTTCACTTGCCGGATGAGAACCGTAACATTTCAGATTACTGACAACATCACACCCCAGAGCAATATTGGTAAGTTCCTTCAGCTCTTCCGGTTCTTCAAACGAGATATCGGTATCCTGAATTTTCATCTCGTCGTCATCCGGATCTTCCGGCTCCGTATAAACTTCAATCTCATCTACCGTACTCCAGGCAGCAGCATTCGGAGCATATAATCTCACATAACGTGCACTCTGCGAAGTCTCCGGTACAAAATAGACATCCTTATAATTTTTTTCCGGCTCCTCTTCTGCTTCGCCCAGTTGTTTCCAGGTCACTCCGTCACTTGAGATCTGCATCTGGTAGCGCACCAGATTATTATTGCTTTCCGGACGCCAGTCTACATATATTTTTCCCATAGCAACGGCACTGATTACTTTTTCACTTCCCAAGTCCACAGTAATATACCAGTCCCCGCCTTCCGTAGTCTGACCAAAGCTTCCGGAATGAGAATCTGCCGCCATAAAATTTCTTTGTCCATCTGTAATACGCATGATCGGATGGAACTCACTGCACGCCAGATTACTCGTCACGGATGCTCCCTGCGCAACATTCGTCATCTGTGCCAGATTTTCCGGTTTCTCCATCGTGATCTCAGATTTTATGATCTGAATCTCATCCCCAAAATCATTCACTGCAGCAGTTCCAACCGTATTCTGAATTTCTACTCCAGTACCTGCAAGAGCACTAAGCGGCGAAGAGCACACCATAGTCGCAGCCAGCAGCATACACATTAGTTTCTTTGCTTTCATCCCTTTTCCTCCTTCTGATTAAAAATTGCTGAAAAGCCGTACAACTACCCTCCTTTTCAAGACATATTTGTCTTTTATTTCCTTATATTTTTAATATTACGGCTAAAATACTTCTCCGTAAATATCACATTCCTTCACTTTCTGTTCTAATCCTTCGAAAAAGCAGATGCGTACCCACCGGAAGTCCGGTATCCGCATAACCGGTTGCAATACCCTGCTCGTTTGCCCACAGAACTGCATCAGTATACCATTCACCTTCCAGCATTGGGCGTATAAAGTTCAAAGCTTCACCATAAATTATCTTTTGTAAATGCTTGCAATTGCAAGCAAATGAGGATATAATATAAAAAAAGGAGACGATACTATGGCAAATACATCCGTTGTTTATGCAAGAATAGATATCAATCTCAAGGAAAACGCTGAAGGAATCCTTTCTCAGCTTGGCATTTCTCCATCCAGTGCAATTCAGATGCTTTATAGCCAGATTGTACTGAAGAAGGGTATGCCGTTTGATTTGCGTCTTCCTTCTTCCAAACCGTTAGCTGTTGGTGCAATGACCAGAGAGCAGCTTGACGCAGAACTCCAAAAAGGTGTCGATTCTATCAAATCAGGAAAAGTATATTCTACAGATGAAGTTGCTGCGGCACTTGCAAAAGAGTTTGGTATATGACGGAAAGCTATAAAGTCGGCTACTCCACAGATGCACTTGATGATTTAAGAGAAATCCTATGCCAAATTCCATCTTATAATCTATATTACACAAGATATCCCGTAAAAAAACAGACGCGCACCCGTCTGACTTCCCGGATACGCGTCTGCACCATTTTCTCCGATTGCACATGTTAAAAAACCTCAGTGCAGCCCGCTATGCCTGCGTTTTTATTACCTTAATTTTTTGTAAGGAACCCTGAATTCTTCTCTTACAATTGTAAATCTAAATATCTGAGAACTCATGCCAAATAGCTTCTCGGTTGCTTTCCAATTTTGATACTCGTTGTATCAATCCGTAACAATGATTATCATACTCAGGTTTCACAAACTTAATACCTTCATCACATTCTGAAAACTTAAAGTTATTCTTATAATGTGAAATAAGTTTCTTCATCTCAATTTCATTTTGTCCTTCGGTTTTATCTGCAGCAAAAAGATAAACATATTTGCATCCTACTCTTTTAGTAATATCAATAATAATAGGAACAATTATCTCCCAAAAAATACCGAACCCCAAAGGAATATCAACTTCCTCCGGCACAATAAAGTCCTCATTCTTACATAAATGTCTTAATTCTATTGCGGATATGCAATTTGGAACATTAATTGTATTTTCAGATTGACCTATCTCTGTTGATTCGGTTTTACTATCAAGTCTATGTTCTGCTATTTTAAACAAACGATCAACTTCATCTCCATACCAGCATCGTACATCTGCTGTATAGCATACTCCTCCTTAAATTTCTTAACCTCAATAACTGCATCAACATACTCTTGATATTCCTCTGATAACTTTTCTTCTAAATTTTCTCCAACCAAAAGTCCACATTTTACTGAAAAAAACAAGGCAATGTTTTCGAATTTATCTTTAACAAGATATACTCTTGTTTCTCCATCCAAATCCTCTGTCCACGCCTTGTCTTCATCCCTTATGTACGCTTGAAGCGTATTATTTGCTTTCTTCGAAACAAATCCACTTATCAACTTTTTGTTTTCCGGTTTCGAGGTTAATACTTCGTATTTAAACTCACGAAAATAATTTCGCTTTTCTCCAACGTTAATTGTAATACCTCCTTTATGCCATAGCGGTTTTTCTATTCATTAGTTCTCTTGTGGCATCCACTCTCATAGCATTGAGTGACAACTCAACATCACCATCATCGGCAGCTTTCAAACCTTTTCTGGCTTTTTTCCACGAAAACTCTTTATGTGATAAACTGCTAAGCTTCCATGACGACAACGAACCATATCTCTCAAGGACACTTTTCAGCAATTTCATAGTATCATCAGATACTTTCTCAAACGATTTTGATAACAATGCACCAGACATATATGCGCTTCTAACAGCTTTTAATACTGGTCCATATTTCCACCCATAAAAAGTGGCATCAAATAAAGGCTCATTATTATACATGAGGGATTCTCTTTGTGCAAAATACATAAGCTTATGCATCTTCATCTCATCCATGCACACACCACTTTGCTTATAATACATATCGTATAAAGTCTTTGCAACACACATTGTCTTTTCCATATGCATCCCTCCTAAAAAATTAATAGTAGTTGTGATAGTATAACTACTTCTTCTTATATTATACAACAAATTTCTTCAAATTGATATAGAATTTTTTTGGATTTTTTTGGAATTGTATCTCTCCCACAACCAAAACAAACGCACACCCGTCTGACTTCCCGGGTATGCGTCTGCACCATATCTTTATGGATTTATTCTTTTACTTCTCGTATTTCTGCACAAATCTGGAAATGACAGCCGCACTCTCTGCACGGTTTGTATTTCCCTGAGGAGCCAGAATCTTCTGTCCGTCTTTTCCTTTGATGATTCCTGCGCCTACTGCCCACGCCATCGCGTCTTTCGCATAGCCCTGGATAGCGTCTGCATTGTCATAGACATCATCAAGCTCTGCCTTCTCAGTAACATCATAGCCTTTGTACTCTGCGTAGCGGTACAGCATCACTGCCGCCTGCTCACGGCTGATCGGATCTGCGGGTCCGAAGAGTTTACTGTCCGCATAACCGGTCGCAATACCCTTCTCGTTTGCCCACAGAACTGCATCGGTATACCACTGACCTTCTGCCACATCTGCAAACTTCTCTTCGTAGTCCATCTTCGGTGAGCCTTCCGCTCTCCACAGGATCACTGCAAACTGGTCACGTGTCAAGTTCAGGGCCGGTGCAAATGTCTCTGCATCCACGCCTGTCATCAGACCTTTCTCATACATTGTGCATACGTCTTCATAGAACCAGTCGGTATCTTTTACATCCTCATACGGAAGTTCTTCCGGCTCTGCTTTCTTAACCAGCGAGTCAACAGCCTCCT
>UQAW01000103.1 GCA_900539175.1 uncultured Lachnospiraceae bacterium | reverse complement strand
GAAAAAGCATGACTTTGGGACCCATAAAACATGAGAAAGTAGCCCGAACAGGGCGGATTTCGAATGTTTTTAGGATTGCGGGAGCATGAAATGCGGATCAAACCGTATTTTTTTTTATTTTCCTGGTTATCCTAAAAAGCATCATCAAAGAAGAAAGGAAGATCTATATGCCAGTAGCATTCAACAACAGTGAAACCAAAGAAAACCTCATGCGTGCTTTCGCAGGAGAAAGCCAGGCCAGAAATCGTTATACCTTTGCCGCATACCAGGCACGCAAAAACGGACTGATCGTAATCGAAAGCGCTTTCAATTTTACCGCCAATCAGGAAAGAGAACATGCTGAAGTTTTCTACAAACATCTCAGTGAATTTGCCGGTCAAACGATAACCATAGACGGTACTTACCCCGTCGATCTTTCCAAGGATGTGGTACAACTCCTCCGCTACGCCCAGCACAATGAATTCGAAGAGCATGACGATGTGTATAAGAACTTCGAAGAAAAGGCAAGGGAGGAAGGATTTCCGAAAATCGCTGCTTCTTTCCATATGATTGGAGAAATTGAGAAGATACATGGAGAACGCTTTGGTCTCTTCGCAGATCTCCTGGAACAAAACAAACTGTTTGTCTCCGATGTAGAAACCTCCTGGATGTGTCTTGCCTGCGGTCATATCTACTCCGGTACTTCTGTCCCGGAAAAGTGTCCGGTCTGCGGCCATGACAAGGGATACTTTGTCCGCCTGGAACTGGCGCCTTATACATGCAGCACCTGCATGTGCCCTGGCAAATAGCCATAAAAAATGAGCCAACACTCAATCCCAATGATGAATGTTGGCTCATTTGAATCCTTATCGGATTATCTTAAGTGCCAGATATCCTCGTTATACTGTTCAATTGTTCTGTCAGATGAGAAGAATCCTGCTTTTGCGATGTTGATCAGCGCTTTCTTATTCCATGCTGCCTGATCCTCGTAATCTGCATATACCTTCTCTTTTGTCTCAATATATTCTCTGGTATCCAGAAGTGTCATAAACCAGTCTTTTCCAATCAGCTCGTTATGAAGACGTTTCAGATTCTCCTCATCACCAAGTGCCATCAATTCATCACTGATAATAAAGTCAACCAGTTCATGAATCATCTCGTCTTCTTCATAGATATCTTTCGAACAATATCCTGCTTCCGCATACAAATCAATAACATCCTGCGGTTTCTTACCAAAGATATAGATATTATCCTCTCCGACAAGTTCACCGATTTCCACGTTCGCACCATCCTCAGTACCCAGTGTAAGTGCGCCGTTCAGCATGAACTTCATATTACCTGTTCCGGACGCCTCCTTAGATGCCAGAGAAATCTGCTCAGAAATATTTGCTGCCGGAATCACTTTCGCTGCTTTGGATACGTTGTAGTTCTCAATCATCAGCACACGGAAGTATGGACTTACCTCCGGATCATTTTCGATCAGATGCTGCAGGCAGAGAATCAGATGAATGATATCTTTTGCAATCACGTAAGCCGGAGCTGCTTTTGCACCAAAGATCATTGTAATCGGAGTTTCCGGTTTATTGCCTTTCTTGATTTCCAGATATTTATAAATCGCATACAGTGCGTTCATCTGCTGACGTTTGTACTCATGGAGACGTTTTACCTGAACATCAAAGATCGAATTCTCATCAACCAGAATATTCTGTGTCTCATATAAGAACTGCTTGAATTCTTCTTTCTTGTGCAGTTTGATCTCTGCCAATTTGTTCAGCACATCTTTATCATCCTGGTAGGCCAGCAGTTTTTCCAGTTCATTGGCATCTTTCTTGAATCCGCTTCCGATCAGGCTTTCGATAAATGCAGACAGTTCTCTGTTGCAGTGAAGCAGCCAGCGGCGGAAGGTAATACCATTGGTCTTATTGTTGAACTTCTCCGGATACAGTTCGTAGAAATTCTTCAGCTCGGAATCCTTCAGGATATCGGTATGCAGGGCAGCAACACCATTTACAGAGAATCCATAATGGATATCCATATGTGCCATGTGTACACGATCATCTTTGTCAATAATATAAGTAGTCTCGTCCTTGCAGTTCGCACGTACTCTTGCATCCAGCTCTTTGATGATCGGGATCAGATGCGGCACTACCTCTTCCAGATAGGACATCGGCCATTTCTCCAGTGCTTCTGCAAGAATTGTATGGTTTGTGTATGCACAGGTCTTGCTTACAACTTTGATTGCTTCGTCCATAGAGAAACCTTTCTGCTGAAGCAGACGGATCAGTTCCGGAATTACCATAGACGGATGGGTATCGTTGATCTGGATTACGACATGGTCATATAATTTATGCAGATCATAACCCTTTTGTTCACACTCTTTCAGAATTAACTGTGCACCGTTGCTGACCATAAAGTACTGCTGATAGATACGCAGCATACGTCCGGCATCATCGGAATCATCCGGATACAGGAAGAGGGTCAGGTTCTTCTGGATCTTGTTCTTGTCAAAATCAATGCTGTCTTCCGGTACGATACTCTCATCAATCGTATCCACATCAAACAAATGCAGACGGTTGCATCCAGATTCATAACCCGGAACATCAATATCGTACAATACGGACTTCATGGAAAAGTTTTTGAACGGCACAGTAAATGTCTCCGGCTGACGTACCAGCCAGCTTTCTTTTGTAATCCATGGATTTTTTACTGCTTTCTGCTTATTGTCAACTAACATCTGACGGAACAATCCGAAATGATAGTTCAGACCGATACCATCTCCCGGCAGTCCCAGAGTTGCAATAGAATCCAGAAAACAAGCTGCCAGACGTCCAAGTCCTCCATTACCCAGTGATGGCTCCATCTCCATCTCTTCAATATCACACAGTTTCAATCCGTGTGCTTCCAATGCTTTCTCTGCTTCCTCATAAAGACCCAGATTAATCAGATTGTTAGACAGCAGCTTTCCGATCAGGAACTCTGCGGAAATGTAATAAAGTTTTTTCTTGCCTTCATTTCTCGGAAGTTTTGCATTTTCTTCTTTGGTGATTACCATCAAAGCTTCGAAAATCTCAGCTTTCGTACATGCATCCAAATCTCTTCCAAAACGCTCTTTCAAAATTTTCTGTAATCTTTCTTCCATGCCTGATTTCCTCCTAAATAACTCTTCTTGGTATGGTTTTATTTTGTCATTGTGCCTTCTTTATGGCGGCACATCAGCCTTTTCCCGGCGCTCCGGTGGATTCCCGAACCATAAGTTCGCCCTCGAAGATCATCCGTTTGGGCTGTTCTTTCTTTTTTATCATATCAAACAGAAGCTTGGCAGAAGCCTGTGCGATTTCCTCAACTGGCTGGCGGATGGTCGTAATGCTTGGAATATAAAATTCTCCTGCATCCATACCGTCAAAACCGGCTACCGAACAATCTTCAGGAACCCGGATTCCCGCCTCCTTCAAAGCCCTGCAGGCTCCGATTGCCAATGTATCCGAAGTCGCATACAATGCCGTAAACGGCACATTCCGCTTCAACAGTTTTTTCGTGATTTTGTATCCGGATTTGAAGGAATACTGGTCCACATTCAACTCCATATAGCAGACAAGATTCTCATCAAATGGTATCCCATGATCCTCCAAGGCCTTCCGGTACCCTAACAGACGCAGCTTTCCGATGCTCTCATCTTCCTTCCGTGCTGTAATAATCGCGATTCGCTTATGTCCCAGCCCGATCAGATACTCTGTCATCTTATAGCTTTCCCTGAAATCATCCACTGAAACACTGGCACATATGCTTTTCTGTTCTTCTGTAGTATAAATAGTACTTAATACATAGGGAACTTCCAATTGTTCCATCTTCTCCTGGGGCTGTGAAAAATTACCGCCCAGAAAAACGATTCCCCGCAATTTCTTCTCTTTGGCGATCCCAAGCGCCACATCCACTTCATTTTCTCCTTCTTCCACACGCTGCAGAATGCAACTGTATTTCTTTTCCTGGCATTCCCGCTCCAGTACATTGATTAACTGATTGAAGAAGGTATTTCCAATTCCTTTAATCAATACCGCAATCGCCTTTGCATCCGCCCGCTTGAGATTCCGTGCGCTGTTATTCGGAACGTAATTGGATTCTTCAATCACGCGCATAATCATCTCTTTCGTCTCAGGATTGATATCGGGATGATTATTCATCGCCCTTGATACGGTACTGACTCCCACCTTACACTTCTTTGCTATATCTTTAATCGTCATGGTTCCCATGCTTTTTATGCACCCCACTGTTCAAATGACGACTCTTACTCCATAATCCTGTTTTCCCGGCAGCCTATTCTGCTTTTTCCGCAGGCAGACGTCCGTAAAGCTTCGTCATTTCTTTCATCTTTTCCAACATCTCATCCTTGATCTGACCTGGGAGCAGCCTCCACTTCCAGTTGATTCCAAGTGTGGACGGACGGTTAATCCGTGCTTCCCCACCCAGGCAAAGATAATCCTGAATCGGAATAATCGCCTTATCTGCAACAGAAGCCAATGCCAGCCGTATGAAATCCCACGGCAGGTCTTCTTTGGCGGTATCTGCATTATTCATATACTGTTTTGCAAATTCCAGATCTTCCGCTGCCATCTCATCCAGCCATCCAAGTACGGTATCGTTATCATGGGTTCCTGTATAAACAACACAATTACTACTGTAATTATGAGGCAGATAATCGCTCTCTTCTCTGGAATCAAATGCGAACTGCAAAATCTTCATGCCCGGATATCCGGTATCCTTCACAAGCTGCAGAACACTCTCCGTCAGATATCCCAGATCCTCAGCGATGATATCCATCTCTCCCAGTTCTCTCTTTGCAGCCTCAAACAGTTCCAGCCCAGGTCCCGGCTCCCACTTACCGAATTCGGCGGTCTTATCCCCATAAGGAATTGCATAGTATTCATCAAATCCACGGAAATGATCCACACGTACTACATCATATAAAATAAAGCAGTAACGCAGACGCTGAATCCACCACTGGTATCCGGTTTCCTTGTGATATTCCCAACGATACAGCGGATTTCCCCAAAGTTGTCCGGTAGCAGAAAATGCATCCGGCGGGCATCCAGCCACTGCAATTGGTGTTCCTTCTTTATCAAACTGGAACAATTGGGGATTTGCCCAGGTATCTGCACTGTCAAATGCCACATAAATCGGAATATCCCCGATGATACGGATTCCGTTCTCATTGGCATAAGTTTTCAGCTTCTTCCACTGTTTCCTGAACTCGTACTGCTGGAAACGGAAAAACTGAATTTCATCAGCCAGTTCTTCGCGCTTTCTTGCCAACGCATCCGGATTCCGGTGTTTAAGATCCTCATCCCATTCACTCCAGCTGATACCGCCGCAGCTGTTCTTAATCGCCATATACAGGCTGTAATCCTCCAGCCAGAAACTGTTCTCCTCTACAAATGCTGCAAAATCTTCATTCGGCTGAAAACGATAAAATGCTTTTCTCAAAATGTCAAATCTGGAAAAATAAATCTTTTCATAATCAACATACTGGGGATTCGAGCCAAAATCATAACTGTCACACTCTTCTCTCGTCAAGAGTCCTTCCTCAATCAGTGCCTCCAGGTCAATGTAATAAGGATTACCCGCATAAGTGGAGAATGACTGATAAGGGGAGTCTCCATATCCGGTAGGTCCAAGCGGAAGAATCTGCCAATTCTTCTGACCGCCTTTTTTCAGCTGATCCACGAATTCAAAAGCTTCCTTTGAGAAACTGCCGATTCCATATCTGGATGGCAATGACGTGATCGGAAGCAGCACACCACTTGTTCTCATAACAATGAATTCTCCTTTTTTAATCTTTGTGATTTCCGGTTCCGAAAGTTATCTCCACCAATTCACGCAAGGACTCTCCTGTCCTGTTTCGACTCTTCATTCCCGTTTCGGCAACTACTCCGGCAACAATTCCAGGAACGTTTCCGGTAACGTTTCCAGTAATCACAATGCTAGATTACCACATCATTTCACAATTTGCAAGTCATAACTCCTTCCATTATCATACAAATTTTATTTTTTCTTTTTATGCACTTTGTACATCCCTGAAAATCTCGTTCAAAATTTCTCTTCATCACAAAAAAGAACATCAAAAAAATCACTTCTGATGCTCTTCTTTCTTGTCTATATACTTTCTACTTAGCAACATTATAATGATACCAGGGTCAAAAGGTTATGCTTTTCATGCTTGCATGAAAAAGCATGACTTTGGGACCCGTAAAACATGAGAAAGTAGCCCGAATAGGGCGGATTTCGAATGTTTTTAGGATTGCGGGAGCATGAAATGCAGAGCAATCCGTGTATCATAGGGGACAAAATACCTTTTGACCCCAACATCATTATAATACGGATCAAAAACCCCATTTTTCAGAATGCACTACTTTTTCTGTAGATGTATGTAAGTCACTTTCCTGACTGTCTGTTTCTCTCTCCGCTGTCTGATTATATTCCTTTTGTATCTCTGTTCCTGCCTGGGGAATTCTCTGTCCCACCAGCCAGAAAATTCCGCAGGCAGCTGCCATAATTCCTAAAACAATCGCCAGAATAAACACGATCGTCCTTCCCGTATGTCTTTTTTCAATACTGCTTTCTTGTTCTTCTACCCTCAAAGGACTTCCGCATTGGCAGCAAAATCTGTCATCCTCTGCATTCTCTGCACTGCAATTCTGACAAAACATCTCTTCTCTCCCTATTTAAAACTAACTGACATGTCTATAATTCTTCCAACTGCTTCATCCAGACACGGACACAGCCGTCACTGGGCATCCTTAAATCGCCCCTCGGCGAAACTGCAACCGATCCCACTTTCGGGCCATCCGGAAGGCAGGAACGCTTAAACTGCTGCGAGAAAAACCTCCAGTAGAACTTCTTCAGCCATTTCAGGATCGTCTCATCATTGTACACACCCTGAAATGCCCGTTTTGCAATCCGGTAAATCTTCGCTGGTTCATAGCCCACACGCAGCATATAGTACAGGTAAAAATCATGCAGTTCATACGGTCCCACCAGATCTTCTGTCTTTTGGGAAATCACACCATCCTTCGGAGGTAATAACTCAGGACTTACCGGAGTATCCAGCACATCCTTAAGAATCATGGAAAGCTTCTCGTCCTGGCAGGTGTCTGCGTAATAGCGAACCAGATGACGTACCAACGTCTTTGGAACCGAAGCATTTACCGCATACATAGACATATGATCCCCGTTATAAGTTGCCCATCCAAGTGCAAGTTCCGATAAGTCGCCGGTTCCGATTACCATACCATTTCTCTGGTTTGCAAGGTCCATCAGGATTTGTGTCCGCTCCCTCGCCTGACCATTCTCATAGGTCACATCATGCTTCTCCATATCCTGTCCAATATCCCGGAAATGCAGTGTCACTGCCTCTTTAATGTCCACCTCTTTCAAAGCGGCTCCGATCGTTCTGGTCAGTTCACAGGCGTTTTTGTAGGTTCTGTCCGTCGTACCAAAACATGGCATGGTGACACACAGAATCTTAGAGCGATCCATCTCCAGCAGGTCTAAAGCTCTGGTCGTAACAAGAAGCGCAAGTGTAGAATCCAGTCCGCCGGAAATTCCAATCACCGCGCACTCACATTTCGTATGCTCCAGACGTTTTTTCAATCCCATTGCCTGGATATTCAAAATTTCATCACAACGTTCCTCCCGCTGTGCAAGGTCAGATGGCACAAAAGGCTGGGGATCAAATCGGCGCTGCAGTTTTGTCTCCTCTGTCTTCAGTGAAAACTCCACGGTCACATACTCTTCCGGATTCTGTGCAGGATACGTGGTCATCCTGCGTCGTTCACTGATCAGACGGTTCACATCAATGTCTGCAAATACTGTCCCATTCTCAAAACGTCTGGATTCTGCCAATAGGGTACCGTTCTCACTGATCAGATTCTGTCCTCCGAAAACCAAATCTGTGGTGGATTCTCCCTCTCCCGCCGTGGCATAAATATAAGCACACACCAAACGGGCAGCCGTGGCATTCACAAGGTTTCTCCGATAAGAGTCCTTGCCTGTCATCTCATCACTGGCAGAAAGATTCACAAGCAGCGTGGCCCCTGCCAGCGCATGAGCCGTACCTGGCGGATTCGGCGCCCACAGATCCTCACAGATCTCCGCCGCTGCGATCAGGTGCTTCATCTGTGCACAGCGAAAGAGCAGGTTCATGCCGAACGGCACCTCTTTCCCCGCAAATTCCGTATCGTGTACACGCTCCATCCCCTCTGCAAAATGACGTTTCTCATAAAATTCGTTATAATTAGGCAGGTGCTTCTTCGGCACAATTCCCAACACTTCCCCATGATTCAGAACGGCTGCCGCATTGTACAGCTTTCCTTGCTCCTCCCAGGGCAGCCCCAGAAAAATCAACGCATCTACTTCTTTTGTCTGTTTTGCAATCCAGGCAAGCTGCTCCCTCGCCTCTTCCAACAGCCGCTCCTGCCAGAACAGATCACTGCACGTGTAACCAGTCAGACACAACTCCGGCAATACCATGACTTTTGCACCGCCCTGCTCCATCTCCCTGATCTTTTCCACAATCAACCGTGCATTCTCCACACAATCGGCAACCAGTATCTTCGGTGTTGCTGCCGCTACTTTCACAAATCCCTGTCTCATGTTTTACCTCTCTTATTATCCGCGTGCCAGTTCCAGAAGTTCTTTCAGTTCCTCCAGATCAAATGTATAACTGCTGCTGCAGAAATGACATTTCAATTCGATGGGCTCACCGTCTCTGATGATATTCTCCAATTCCTCTTTTCCGATACTGATCAAAGCCTTTGCAACCCGCTGTTTGTCACAGTTGCAATAGAAGTCTGCCGGAATCGTATCGTTAAATTCCACATCCATCCCCTCCAGAAGCCGTTCCAGAATCATCTCCGGTGTACAGCCTTCCTCCAGCATGGACGTAACCGATGTAACACGCGCCAGATTCTGTTCCAGTTTTTCAATCACTGCTTCCTCCGTAAACGGCATCAGCTGAAGAATAAAACCGCCTGCCTGCTTCACAGTATTATTTTTCTCCATTAACACGCCAAGCCCTACGGAGGAAGGAACCTGCTCACTGGTAGCAAAGTAATAAGTCAGATCATCCCCAATTTCCCCGGTCTGAAGCTGCACCTGTCCCGAATACGGTTCCTTCAGCCCCAGATCCTTGATAACCTGAAGATAACCCTGTCCTATGGCTCCTCCTACATCCAATTTTCCGTAACTGTTTGCAGGAATCAGGACTTCCGGATTCAACACATACCCCTTCACTCTTCCTTTGGAATCCGCAGTTACTGTGATGCCTTTCATCGGTCCGTCACCCCGTACCTGCAAAGTCAGAATATCCTTATCTCCCTTCATCATGACACCCATCATGGTTCCTGCTGTCAAAAGACGGCCCAGCGCTGCCGTTGCCACCGGACTTGTATTGTGATCTGCTCTTGCCGTCTCCACCAGTTCTTTCGTTGTCGCAGCAAACGCACGGATCTGACCTCCTGCTGCCGTCGCTCTTACGATATAATCCATCTTTCGTTACTTCCCTTCTATTTTACTATGAAAGTCCCGGACAGCAGCCATGAACCGGAGTGTGCTTGCACACGCAGG
>UQAW01000102.1 GCA_900539175.1 uncultured Lachnospiraceae bacterium | reverse complement strand
ACAGCGGACTCCCCTTTTCACCTTACGTCCTTTCAGAATCTCGGCAGCAACACGGAGATCGTCAATACGACCATTGGTACAGGAACCGATCACCGACTGATCCACAACAACATCCTCTGCAATCTCATCAATCGTCTTCGTATTCTCCGGAAGATGCGGGAATGCAATCGTCGGTTTCAGCGCTGACAGATCAATGGTGTATTCCTCATCGTAAACCGCATCCGCATCAGCCTCAAAGATTTTGTACGGCCGTTTGGAATGGGCTTCCATATAGGCAATCGCTTTCTCATCAACCGGGAAAATACCATTTTTTCCGCCTGCCTCAATTGCCATGTTGGCAATCGTGAAACGATCATCCATGGAAAGATTTGCAACGCCTTCGCCTGTAAATTCCATAGATTTATAAAGCGCTCCATCCACACCGATCATTCCGATGATATGTAAAATCACATCTTTCCCGCTGACCCATTTGGACGGTTTTCCAACCAGATTGAATTTGATTGCGGACGGAACCTTAAACCATGCTTTTCCAGTCACCATACCTGCCGCCATATCCGTACTTCCCACACCAGTGGAAAATGCTCCCAACGCACCATACGTACATGTATGCGAATCAGCTCCGATGATCACGTCTCCCGCCACCGTAAGTCCCTGCTCCGGAAGAAGCGCATGCTCAATTCCCATCTGTCCCACGTCAAAATAGTTGGTGATATCATGCTTACAGGCAAACTCGCGGACACACTTACAGTGTTCAGCAGATTTGATATCTTTATTTGGAATAAAGTGGTCCATTACAAGAGCAATTTTTTCTTTGTTAAATACATCTTTCTTTTCGAATTTATCCATCTCATGGATTGCTACGGGGGAAGTGATATCATTTCCCAACACCAGATCCAGATCTGCCTCGATCAGCTGTCCGGCTTCCACATAGTCCAGACCGGCAGCCTGTGCCAGAATCTTCTGTGTCATTGTCATTCCCATGATTTTTTACCTCCTGAAATTTTCTAATTGTAATTCTACCACAATCTCTGATATAATAGAAATACATATTATGAATATTTGTTATAACTTTTGGTTATATTTATAAAGGACGAAAAAAGAGGCGGCAGGTTCCTTGGGGGATTGCTTGCTTCTGCGTTTCCCCTCAGCTAACTTGCGTTCTCACTAAGACGCTCAGGAAAGCCTTCGCGCCTAAGTGTTCACAGCAAGTGGATCTTCGGGCGCACTCCGAAGTCAGCGCAATCCCCAAAGGAACCTGCCGCCTCTTTTTTCTGGCTTTCTCAGACGTAGCGTACGTGACAAAAGTTGTGTGGGATGTGGTTGTTTATAGTTGGATAGAATTGCTTATAGTTATTTATTATGGGTTGTTTTTATTGGTTTTGTTTATTTTGTGTTGGGTTTTGTTGGGTTTTATTGGTTTGGAAGAATTTATGTTGATAATCAGGAGGGATTATGGAGCAGGGGTTGTCTCAGTATTATATTTTTTATGCGGTTGCACGGCATGGGAATATCTCGAGGGCAGCGGAGGAGTTATTTATTAGTCAGCCGGCGATCAGTAAGGGGATTCATAAGTTAGAGGGAACTTTGGGGACAAGGTTGTTCAAGAGGAACTCCAGGGGGGTGACGCTTACAGAGGATGGGGAGTTGTTGTTTCAGTATGTGGAGGAAGCTTTTGCTTCTCTGGACACTGCAGAAAAGTTATTGGAGAGGAGACAGCAGCTTGGGATTTCGCATCTGAGAGTCGGAGCCAGTACAACGCTTTGTAAGTATGTGCTGCTTCCTTTTTTGCAGGCATTTATTGCGGGGCATCCCCATGTGAAGATCACGATTTCCTGTCAATCCACTTATCAGACCTTGGAATTGATTCAGGAGCAGAAAATTGACATTGGATTGATTGGAAAGACAGAGGTGATGAAGGGGTGTAGTTTTTATCCGATTCAGGAGATTCAGGATACCTTCGTGGCCACAGATACGTATCTTTCTAATTTATCACTGAGGGAGGAGGACTCCAATCTTTATCATACGGCTACTTTTATGATGTTGGATGAGGAGAATATTACACGCCAGTTTGTGAATAATTATGTGCAGGAGCATTCTATTGAACTGAACAATATTCTGGAAGTGTCCACCATGGATCTTTTGATTGAGTTTGCAAAAATCGGACTTGGGGTTGCGTGTGTGATTAAGGAATTTGTGCAGGAGGAACTGAATACACACCATCTGCTTGAGCTTCCCCTTGGAATTCATTTTCCAAAAAGGGAAATTGGGTTCGCCTGCCGAAAAGAATCACTGGAACTTCAATCTGTACAGGCATTTTTACAGCATTTCTCTAAACTCTGATTTTACGGTGTTCCGTCATACCAGCCCGGTGCACCGGGTGTCAGGTTCATATTGATCTGTTTGATTTCCTGATATTCTTCCAGTCCGTGAACACCGAGTTCTCTTCCGATTCCGCTCATCTTGTAACCGCCCCATGGTGCCTCGGAAAATGCAGGATTATAGCAGTTGATCCAGGTAATTCCTGCCCGGATTTCTTTGATTACCCGTATTGCTTTTGTAACGTCTTTTGTAAATACGGCTCCGGCAAGTCCATAAATGGTATCATTTGCAAGAGCGATCGCCTCTTCTTCTGTCTCAAAAGTCTGGATAGTTACTACCGGACCGAAAATTTCTTCCCGGACAATACGCATATCACTGGTACATTCATCAAAAATTGCCGGACGGACAAAATATCCGCCTGCGCACTCCCCTTTCATATCACGGTATCCACCGCAGACCAGTTTTGCCCCCTCTTTTTTTCCGATTTTAATATAGGAAAGTACGTCCTTCATATGTTTCTCAGACACAAGAGGTCCCATATCAGGATTTCCCAACGGATTTCCTAAAGTCATACCTTCTGCTCTTTTTGCCAGACGTTTCACAAATTCATCTTTTACAGACTTTTCAATTATAATTCTGGAACCTGCGCAGCATACTTCGCCCTGATTGAAAAAAATCCCAATCATTGCCCATTCCACCGCCCCATCCATATCCGCATCTGCAAATATTACATTCGGGGATTTTCCACCAAGCTCCAATCCGATCTTTTTTACATTTCCGGCTGCTGCACGCATAATTCCCTGACCCACTGCAGTGCTTCCGGTAAATGTCACCATATCTACCTCTTTACTTTCTGCCAGAAGATTTCCCACAGAGCTTCCAGGTCCGATCACCAGATTTACCGTACCAGCCGGAAGTCCGGCTTTTTCAAAGATTTCAAACATTTTTATGGAAGAGAGCACGGTTTCCGAACTCGGTTTAAATATAATACTGTTTCCTGCGGCAAGCGCCGGGGCCATCTTCCAGACACCCATTAAGAACGGAAAATTCCAGGGAGTAATCAGCCCGCACACGCCTATTGGTTCATGAACCGTATAAGAATGCATCGTTCCGAAATTATTGTTTACTCCATAGACGCCGCCCTGCGGTGTGCGGATCAATCCAGCGTAATATCGAAAACAATGAACCGCATCATCCACGTCTGCCTCCGCTTCCCTCAGGGGCTTTCCATTGTCCATGGACTCCGTTTTTGCAATTTCTTCCAGTTCTTCCTCTATCATATCTGCAATCTTAAGCAAGATGTCGCTTCGGCTCTGTGTATCCATATCTCTCCAGATTCTGGTAACATAGAACGATTCTTTTGCCGCCTGAATCGCCATTTCTACATCTTCCGCGCTGTTCTCCTGTACTTCGGCAATCACTTCTCCTGTAGCAGGATTCACAGACTGCAATGTCTTACCGGATGTACCATCCACCCAACTGCCATTGATAAATGTTTTATTTTTCTTCATAGACACCTCCGATATAATTCCTCAATCTGATCCCGGTCAAAGGTAACCGGATGATAAGAAATTCCAGCCGCCGATACTTTCATGCAATTCTCTGCCATCCAGGCCACATCCTCTTCCTTAATCCCCAGTTCTCCTAAGGTGACCGTTAGGTTCAGTTGTTCTATCAATTTCCGGATTCTGTCAACGCAATCTTTTTCGTCCTTTCCTCCCAGACATCTGGATATCACTGCAAATTTTTCCGGGCAGCCTGCTGTGCTGGCTTCCATGACCGCCGGAGTAATTGCTGCAAGACCTTTTCCATGAGTAATATCCCGCAACCCGCTTGCCGGATGCTCCATTCCATGTGCTAAAGTGACTCCCGCTGTGTGAATCACCATTCCTCCGATCGTACTCGCTAAGCTGACTGCATCCCATGCTTCCGGTTCACACGCTCCCTCGTAAAGGGGAATCAAATATTTTCCCAACAGTTCCATTCCCTTCTCACACATCATGTCTGTCATGGGCTGACTGATTTTGCTGATATATGCCTCCATACAATGACACAATGCATCAAACCCAACACTTGCAAGAATCCCCCTCGGCATCGTCATCATACACTCGGAATCAATAATGGATGCATTTGCCACGATTGCATTGCAGCGCAGTGATTTCTTATCTCCATTCTCAGGATTCGTCAAAACTGCAAAACCATTTCCCTCACTTCCGGTACCGCATGTTGTGGGGACCAAAATAATTGGTAATGCTGCATTACTCTTTAAACGATTGAAAATATAATCATTGATGTCTCCGTCATTAACCGCTAAAAACGCCGCTGCTTTGGCACAGTCCATGATACTTCCGCCGCCTGCACCGATTACCATATCGCAGTTTTCTGTCTTTGCCAGATCTGCTGCTTCCTCTGCTGTGGTCGTAAGCGGATTCTGTTTTACCTTGTCAAAAACAACGCTTTCGATGCCGCTCTTTTCCAGATACCTGATGATCCGGTCTAAAAGTCCTGACTTTTTGGTACTGCTGTGTCCCGTAACAATCAATGCTTTCTTTCCATAATCTACTGCTATGTTCCCAATCTTAGCCACACTGCCTCTGCCAAACACCAGATTCACAGGTAAATAATACTGAAACTCCATACAGATTCCCCCCCTGCTTTTTCAATATTCCTTTCATTTCTCTATTCGTACATTTTTTCATATAATGCTTTCAAGATCTCAACGGTTACTTCTCTTGGATTATCCGGCGTGGAAGCATCTGCATATGCTGATTGTGCCAACGCAGCAAAATCCTCTTTCTTAACCTGGACTTCCGCAAGTGTCTGAGGAAGTCCCGCCTCTTTGTTAAATCTGCGAATGGTATCTACGCAGCATGCTGCTGCAGTTTCCGCATCATTTGCCATATCAAAACCGGAATCGAATGCCCTTGCCAATTCTTTCATCTTTTCCTTACAGGAATCCGCATTAAATTCCAGCACATAGGGAAGAATCAATGCATTTGCCATCCCATGGGGCACATCATAAAATGCACTCAATGGATGTGCCATGGAATGGACAATTCCAAGTCCTACATTGGTAAAACTCATTCCTGCCAGATACTGGGCAATGGCAAGTTCTTTTCGAATCTCATAATCCCCGGGATTCTTCAGTACTTTCAAAAAGTTCTCTGAAATAAGACTGACCGCTTTTAAGGAAAGCATCTCCGAAAAAGAAAAAGCGCCTAATGACAGGTAAGATTCCACAGCATGTGTCAATGCATCCATAGCCGTTGCCGCTGTCAGCTTCAAGGGCAGGGATGCCATAATTTCCGTATCCAGAATTGCTGCCACCGGAACGACTTTGGAATCCATACATGCCATCTTCCGCCTTTCTTTAGTGTTGGTGATTACGTAATCCATCGTGGTTTCTGAACCGGTGCCGGCTGTGGTAGGAAGGGCAATCATCGGCACTGCCGGGTTACTGCTCTTATCCATCCCTTCCAGAGATACTACATCTGCATTTTCCGGATTATTGGCAATAACCGCAATGGCTTTTGCCGTGTCGATAACCGAACCGCCGCCTACTGCCACAATAAAATCGCTGCCGCTTTCCTGATAACGCTCCAAACCGTATGTCACATTTTCAATGGTGGGATTCGGTTTTACTTCCACATCAATCTCATACGGGGTCTGATTCTCTTTCAATACCGATTCCACTTTCCCTACGATTCCACAATTCATCAGGTCTTTATCTGAAATTAAAAATGCTTTTTTGAAGTGGTGTTTCGCAATTTCTGTCTTTATTTCATTTCTGGCATATTCTCCAAAATAAGAAGTTCCAGTGTATACCATCCTGCTTATGCTCATGTTTCTCCTTCTTTCTCCAATGCAAAAATACGAATACTCTTTCGAAAATGACCTTCGTTGTTCAACTCCTCGATCTGGGAGCCAAATCCCTGGCGCTTTTTCTTCGATAACATCTGCTCCAGATCAGCAATAATATAGCTTTCTCTGTCTTTTGTTTCTTCTGCTAAAATATTCCCCATACAGTCGGTAAGCATAGACCGCCCGGCAAGTCTTAACCCCTCACTTTCCCCAATACGGTTGGACGCCGCTGCTGGTACATCATTGGCAAAACTGTTTCCACAGACTGCCAATTCCCACTGCCGTTCATAAGAACTCTCCCAGGCCGCACTTATGACCAGCAGTTCCACACCGGCTTTTTCATATACGTTTGCCTCTTCCGAAAAGGCACTGTCCCAACAAATCAGAAATCCTGCTCTGCCAACAGAAGTCTGACAGATTCCATATGTTTTTCCCGGCACGAACACCGAGGTCTCCGCTGCAATCAAATGCATCTTGGAATACACATGTTTCACTTTACCTGCGGTATCCAGAAAATATAAAGCGTTTTCCAATCCTGCCTCTCCAAAACAGGGCGCACCTACAACTGCATCCAATTGCAGTTTTTTACATACCACTGCTATTTCTTCCAGATATTTCGTAATCTCCTGCTGCTGATATCTCATGGATATTTCTTCTAATCTCTCATACCCATAAAGCGCCATTTCCGGAAACACTGCGAATAGAATTCCCGGCTCTTCCTTCTTCATCTTTTCCAAAAACCGGATGATGCGTCTGGTATTCTCTTTGATATTTCCGGAAACGCAGTCCATCTGAACCGCCGCCACATACTTTTTCATTTATGCTTCTTCCTCTGATTCCTGATTTGCAGAATATAATAAGTCGTTGATTCCTTTTCGAATCCGGATAAATTCCGGTGTATCCTTCAATTCCAGTCTGCGCTTATGAGGCAGATATACATTTACCTCTTTGATGATTTTTCCCGGTCTTGCTGACATAACATAAATCTTATTGGCCAGAAATACCGCTTCATCAATATCATGCGTAATGAACACTACCGTAGGATGCTCTGTTTCCCAGATTTCCCGCATCAAAAGCTGCATCATGGACTTTGTATGGGGATCGAGTGCTCCGAAAGGCTCATCCATCAAAAGCACTTCCGGCTGATTTGCCAGCGCTCTTGCGATCGCGACCCTCTGCTTCATACCGCCGGATAATTCTTTTGGATAAGCCTTTGCAAACTTTTTCAGACCAATAATATCCAGATAACGGTTTGCTCTTTCCTGCTGCTCGCTCTTCGGCATTTTCTTAATCCTCAATCCAAACTTAATGTTATCTTCTACGGTCATCCACGGAAACAGCGTATAGGTCTGGAACACCATTCCCCGATCCGGTCCGGGACCGGTTACTTTTCTGTCATTTACAATAATATTTCCTGCCGTAGGAAAATCCAGCCCTGCCAACATTCTCAATAAGGTAGATTTGCCGCAGCCGGAAGGTCCTACAATACATACAAAATCATTGTCCTGTATATCAATAGAAGCATCCTCGATCGCCTTTGTGCTGTTTTTTCCGGTAGTATATACCTTGTCGATATGCTCCGCAAGTATTTTACTGCTGGCTACATGGGCTTCCAACGGAGATCCGGCTGTATCTTTTTCTATTTTCTTTCGTACCATCTCTTATTCCTCCTTTATTCCGCCCACGGAAACATTTTCTTAATTGCCAGTGCGAACAGCCGGTCTGTAATCAGTCCCAGAATTCCGATTACAAGTATTCCGGAAAAAATGCTTTCTGTATGTAAGAATCTCTGTGCCTTTAAGATCGAATAGCCAAGCCCTGAACTGGAAGCAACTAATTCTGCAACCGTCAGATAAGTCCAGCCCCATCCAATCATCATCCTTAATGTCAACATCATCTTTGGTGCCATTGCCGGTATCAGAACTTTTGTGATGGTCGTCCATCTGGTCGTTCCAAGTGTATAGCTTGATGACAATAAATCATCCGGTACGCTTCTGGCATCATCTGCAATCATCAACACCATCTGGAAGAAACATCCTAAAAATACAATGGTGATCTTAGCTCCTTCACCAATCCCGCACCATACCATAACAAGCGGTACAAATGCCGGAACAGGCATATATCGTATAAATTCACAAATCGGTGCGATCACTGCCTCCACCGGCCTGAAACTGCCCGCCAGAATTCCAAGCGGCACACCAATCAGGGTCGATATGAGAAATCCCATGGTAATACGAAAGATACTGTATCCCATATTTACCCAAAGGGAACCATCCTTTGCACATTCTATGATGTCTTTTACCACTTTTGCCGGCGAAGGCAGGAACAGTTCTTTTACGCTCCCGCTGGCACAAAGCAATGTCCATGCCACAAAAATTCCAACAAATGTAACAACTGCAGATATAAAATAACGTTTGTGTGATATCTCTTTCCTTAAGCGGAAATCCCCTTTATCCTTCTTCATCTATCTGTCACCCCTTTCCTGCGGTTTATCTTCAGACACCTATATCAAGGCATCCACACCCTTTTCACCCGTATGAATACGGATACTTTCTTCTACCGGGAGTACAAAAATTTTTCCATCCCCTTCTGTTCCATGACTGTTTACAGAAAGTACAACATCCACAACCGCATCCACCGCTTCATCAGGCACAACCATCTCAATCATCTTTTTTGCCACCAGCGCATTTTCATAAATTTTGTCCGCAGCACTCAGCGTTTCGCCTGCCCCGGAAGTAAAATGCACCCGCTCCCTTCCTCTTCCCAATACCTCCTTGGTACTTATTGCGAAGAAACGGTTAGCGCTTAATGCCTGTTTCGTCTTAAAATAACAGTTTGGTCTCAATAGAATGATAATCTGTTTCATATGACAGCCTCCTACAATTCACTCTTTCCGGAACTTATGGTAATTGCATTTTCCACTGAAAGTATGAAGATTTTCCCATCACCAAAAGCGCCTTCATCACTTGTTTTCGATGTTTTGATCATAATATCTGTTACCTTATCTACATCTTCATCTTCCACTACCAACATCAGCATCTCTTTTGGAATTTCATCGTAATATACATCGTCCACTTTCAGCCCTCTTTGTTTTCCTCTTCCCAGGATTCCAAATCTGGTTACTGCACGGTAACCTGCTTCACATAATTTTGTCAATACTTCATCACACTTTTCTGGTCTTACAACCGCTTTGATCATTTTCATATTTTTCTTTTCCTTTCTTGGTAAACTGACATGTCTGCTGGCGCAGACATCACCATTCATGAAAGCCAGATGCTCCGTGCTGTGCACTCCCGCATCTGCCGCCAGTATTCGTAATCCGGGCTGTCGCCCTCCTTACTCATACCGGCTTGCCCGTCCAATGTCCATGACTCGCTGCATGCAAGCATGCGCTCCTCATGGCCGCTGTCCGGGACTTTCATAGTAAACTGACATGTCTGCTGACGCAGACATCACCATCCATGA
>UQAW01000101.1 GCA_900539175.1 uncultured Lachnospiraceae bacterium | reverse complement strand
ATCCCGTAAAATTTCCGACACTCCCGGCTAATACCAGTGCTGTAAAGGGAATAGGGAAAAGCAGGGCTGCGAAAACCACAAAAGACACAAAATGTTTGCGCTTTAGCTTCCAAAATTCGCATTTAATCAGTTTAAGCAATCCCCTCACCCCCTGTAATCTTTTTGAAGTAATCCTCCAAAGTATCCTCACAGAGATGCGCTTCCTTAATGTCAATACCATTCTCCATAAGGGCGCGGTTAATCTTTGCTACTGGCAAAGTTGTATCATACAGATACAGATTGTAACTATCAGCAATCTGCATATTTTTAGTTTGGAACAGCTTGCTGATAATCTGTGCAGCCTTACTTGCATCCGAAACGATGAAGTGAACAAACTTTGCGTTCTTTGCCTCCAATTCTTTCAGACTTTCTTCTTCCAGCAAAACACCACGGTCAATAATTCCAATGTCATCTGCCAGTAGAGAAATTTCTGAAAGGATATGGCTGGATATCAGAATGGTCTTACCTCTGGCATCACACAGCTCCCGGATAAACGACCGTACTTCCGCAATGCCGATAGGATCAAGGCCGTTGATCGGCTCATCCAGTATGAGTACTTCCGGTTCATGCATGACAGCCAGTGCGATTGCAAGCCGCTGCTTCATGCCGAGGGAGTATTCAGAAAAGAGCTTTTTATCCCGGTACGGTAAATTGACAAGTTCCAATGCGCCCTTGATATAATTCGGCTTGTTAATTCCCCGCAGCTCCGCAAAAATTCTCAAGTTCTCCGTTGCGGTCAGGTTCGGATAGAAACCAGGCGATTCAATCAAACATCCAATACGAGGAAGGATTTTGTTTTCGTTACCCTGCATAGGTCGTCCGAAAATTTTAACTTCGCCGGAGGTAGGGGCTGTTAATCCCAACAACATTCTCATGGTGGTGGTCTTGCCCGCACCGTTGCGTCCCAGCAGGCCATAAATCCTGCCTTGCTTTACATGAATATTCAAATTGGAAACACTCACCTGGTTTCCGTATCTTTTTGTCAAATTGTGAGTTTCAATAATATATTCGCTCATGTTCGTATGCCTCCTTTTGTTTTCACATTCAGCATAGCATACCAACTTTGAGATAACTCTGAGGCAACTCTGATTTTTCTCTGAGATTTTGGCAATAAAATAGTCAAGAACGTTTTCTTGAGTTATAATAAGCGCGAGGAGGTGTCACATGAATGACAAAGTAATCCTTGTTGTGGATGATGAAATTGATTTATTGGAAATGATACAGTCTATTTTTGAACGTGCCGGGTTTTTTAATATTTTAACTGCATCTTCGGGCAGAGAAGCATTAAAGATATGGAAAGAACGGCAGCCAGATATGATAATTCTTGACATAATGATGCCAGGGATTGATGGATTGTCCGTGTTAAAAGAGGTACGGGAAACAAGTAATATTCCAGTTCTCCTGCTGACAGCCCGTGGTGAGGCTGAAGATCGAGTAGCAGGATTAGAAGTTGGCGCTGATGATTATCTGGTAAAACCATTTCACCCAAAAGAACTGTTACTACGAGTACAGGTAATTCTGAACCGGACATATCCACAGAAAGAACGAAAAATATATTTAGAGGCTGCTGTGGTTGATCTTGAAAAGGCCGAAGTCCAGCGCGGCGAAAATCAATTCCCACTGACAGGAAAGGAATTAACGCTATTAGAAAAACTTGCTGAAAATGCAGGGCGTATTGTAACAACAGGTTCCTTGTGTGGAGCAGTATGTGGTGAATTCTGGCAGGGATATGAAAGCACACTATCCACTCATATCCGCCATCTGCGGGAAAAGATTGAAGAAAATCCTTCAAAGCCAGTTTCGCTTGTAACAATTAAGGGTGTGGGTTATCGGCTTAATATTAAGGGGGCGAAATGATGAATGCCGTAGAACGTTTTTTTCGCCGCTATATATTTTCTACCATCGGAATCATAGCCCTCTTTTTTGCCGTTAATTTGCTATTGGTGGGGATGTTCTTCATTATTGCATATCTCAATGGTGTCGCAGATTCCAATTTCCCAATCGAGGATTTTTCCAACCATATTGTTGTTGAGGACGGAAAACTAAGCGCGGATACGCAGGCCCTTGAAATATTACACCATGCTGATGCCTGGGCTATGATCCTAAATGATGGCGGCACCGTTATATGGGAAGATGGCCTGCCGGAAGAATTACCGCGATCATACACCGCAACAGATATAGCCATGTTCAGCCGTTGGTATCTGGACGATTATCCTGTGAACATCTGGAAACGGTCTGACGGGCTATTGGTAATCGGTTTTGTCCCCGGAAGTGTTCTCAACCACTACATTTCAACAAATACGGCTTATGTATGGCCGCTATGTATCGGGATTGGCATTGCGTTCATTATCAATATTCTCTTGATGGTTTATTTGTTTGTACGCAACGCACATCGGGTAGAAAAATCAATGGAACCTATCTTAAACGGTATTCAATCGCTTTCACAGGGAAAAGAGTTCCATTTGGAAGAAAAGGGCGAATTGGCTGAAATAAACGCCGGACTAAATCGTGCTGGCGAATATCTGATTAAAAAAGACAACACCCGTGCTGAATGGATACGGGGAATTTCCCATGATATTCGCACACCACTTTCTATTATATTTGGTTATGCCTGTGAAATCGAAGATAATTCCAACTTACCTCTTTCCACGCGGAAACAGGCAACGGCAATACGGCAAAAGAGTGAAAAACTGCGGGCGCTTATTACAGACCTGAATTTAACTACTAAACTGGAATACTCCATGTATGCCTTAAAGAAAAAAACGATCAATGCCGTAGAATTAACCCGGCAGGTTGCAAGCGAATTTTTGAATGAGTTGCCGGAACAATATGAAATTGAAATAATAGAGGATAGCCCAGACAAGCCCATTTTTCTAAATGGTGATGATTCCTTGCTTTACCGGATGTTAAGCAACCTCATAGGCAATAGCATCGTACACAACCCCAATGGGTGTAAGATCACACTTTGTGTTGGAGTGGATGTTGACAGTTGTTATTTTGAAATCAGTGATACAGGATGTGGAATAAGTGACTCACGTATGGCATTGCTGAATAGTGGCGTGTCCATCTCCAGCACCCAAGAGGAAAACAACGGTGCAGATCACGGCCTGGGGCATAAAATTGTACAGCAGATTGTAAAAGCCCATCATGGAAAACTTCATTTTTTGAAAAACCCCCCTCACGGGCTAACCATCAAAATATCTTTACCATTAAAATGATCCGTATTTAAACTCCCCCGAAATCAGCTCACTTGAGCTATTTCAGGGGAGTTTTATCAGCACAAATCTTCTTTTGCGAAAAGGTACAACCGCTTTTTCCGTTTTGCGGAAAAGTTCTGACACCCTCTTAGTTATGCGAAAAGGTGGGGGCTTCTTTTTCAGAAGTTTACCCCACCCCTTTATTTTTCCATGAGTATGAACCGTTCGTCCAAGAAACACACAAATTTTATATACTCTGATTTCTGCATGAGCCGGATTTTTCCCACATATAGGGCTTATTTCAGGCTTTTCTACCAGATAATGTACCCTCGAACCGTTTTCAAGCCCGATACTTCGTGAAATCAGACACCACTATACACCAATGTTATATCCCCTCATCTATTTCCTCTTCTGCTATCCTCTCCGCTTCCTCCAAAGGAAAGTCTGGTATCTTCTCCAGCAGGTTCAGAATAATGGATTGTTTCATATCCTCGTCCACATAGGTTCTCACGCTGCCGTCCGGCTGCCTTTCTTTTACCGTGGCGAGTTCTTCAATATAAGAATCGTAGTGTGCAATGACTTTTTCTGTCGCCCATCTTTCTCCGGAAACCGCCGCTTTGATGATTTCATAAGTCAATGAATTCTGCTGCTCTTCCATACCCGTACCTCCGATAAATAATTCTGCTAACAGCATACCATATCTGTGAGAAAAAAGCACCCGCCAGTCTTGCTGACAGATGCCCTTATCTTTCGTTTCCTATCCCACGAATTTATACCCGCTGTTTATTACCGTTTCTATATACCTATCCCCAATCTTCTTCCGAATCTGGCTGATCACATTCGTTACCGCTGATCCACACTCATCTCCAGGTAATTTCCACACTGCTTCATAGATTTGTTCTTTCGAGAATACCCATCTGGGATGCTGTGCCAAATAGAGTAACGTAAAAAACTCATGGTGGGACATTTGAACTAATTCTCCATCCCGGCAGACCGTCTGCTCGTAGACACGAACTTCCATACCAGCGAAAGATAAAACTTCAGCAGAAAGATTTACGTTTAAATTTGACGGCAAATTCGTAACCCGGCACTGCGTCCTTGAAGATATAAAATCCACTATTTTATTTAGTATCCCATCTTCCTTTCCAGGCTCAATAATTAAGATATCCACCATAGTTCTCACCGCCATTTCATTTCCTTACTTAAGGTCAGTTATACCTGTTTTTTCTGGCGTTCCGATATAAAAAGATAGGCCAAAAGCCAAAAAATACAGTGAGCAACAAGAATCACCATATCTTTACCTGCGATAACGATACCGCCATTTGCCAAATCCATAATCCCCTCAAAAGTGGCACTGGATGGGATAAGATAACAAATGTATGAGAGGACTTTGTTCCCTGTGCCTGCCAAATAATACAATATTGGGACTGCCATAAACACAATCATAATAATTTTGATGTAAACAACGCCCACCATCAGCCCATCCGAAATACGGCCAACAAACAGGCCGATCAAAGCAGATACAAAGGCTGACAATACGATCAGCGCCAGCATGACCGCCGCCCCAGCGGCGGACAGCCTGAAACAGATTGCCGCTGTTACAATAGCGGACAAACATCCAAACACAAAACCGATAAAGATTTTTTGAAGCATATATTGTCTGGATGTCATAGGCAGTATTTCGTTGACCAGCGCAACGCCATCCTCTTTTTCTGAAATGATGTTCATTGCATTAAAAGTACAGCCCATGAACATAGCGACAATCAACGTAATGGCAATGAAGATATTCTGATAACCTGCCAGTATGTCAGGACGTTCCAAAACCTGCATACTGGTCTGTGCAGATGTTTCCCGCTGCTCATAAAGTGACGGAAGTGTATTTGCCGTTTGCTGCCATGTACCTAATTCATCGCCGGATATAATGGTCTTGATACCATTCCCGTTCCTTTCCACGCCGATCAGGTTCGTAGATGGTTCATTGATTGCCAAAATCAATTCCTCCCTTGTCTGATAGACCGTAACAGAGCCGTATTCTTCCAGCCAGTTCTCCATTTCCGAAGTGGTATCATGAGCAACCACACCAAACTGAAATTCCCCCAAAGAAGAAAGGTCAATGGAGCCGACAAAATTTAATGCTACGGCTACCACGACAGGCAGCAGAAAAGACATCATGCAAAACTTATCTTTTCGGACGCTTTTAAGCTGATAAATCAGTCCTTTCATTGTCAGCCCTCCTTTCCCATTTCTTTACGGAACGCAAATTCTACAATACCAAAGAGCAGGATAATTGCACTCGCCGCACAAATATAATAAATTGAGTTTGTGACCGGTACACCGAAAAATGCGTTTTTCAGCCCCATATACACATGATAAAACGGATGGTAGATAATCCACGCCATTTTGATTGAAGTATTGGCCGACAGAAAAACAGGGGTCGCTGCAAAGAGCGCAATCACCAGATACGCAAGCGAAAATTGCTTGAAGTCTTTTAGCAGCATTGTGCAGCCAAAACCCACCAATGCCATAATCAGAGACAGGATAGCAGTCTGTACCAATACGGCGGGCAAAATACTTCTCATGTCTGCAAGCCCAACATTGAATAAAGTCATCAAGGTTGCAAACACCAAATCTGTCAGCAGGAAGATAAAGACTTTCGAAAATATAAACAGGCTCTTTTTCAGGGGCATAATTGCATGGACGCGGATGACTCCCATCTGCTTTTCTTTGAACAGTACGGAAGCAATCCCTAAAAAACCTACAGCGACAATCTCAACGAATAACAGTTCACAGGTGATTTCTCTGCGCTGCTTCATTTCCGGGGTGTTGCTCCCGACTATTTCTGCAGCATAACCCTTGTCAGGATGGAGCAAGGACAACGCAAAATCTTTTCTATGCTGATCTGCTTTTTTAGCCGCTGTATAGAGTATGACACTTGGAGTACCGCTGCTGGCATCAATGCCTACGCCGTTTGTGTCAGCTTCAAGTGCTGCATCCAGTTCTTCCAGAGAAGTCACCGGATAGACAAGAGAAGAAGCCTCTGTCTGCGTTCCGGCAGGATCATAGAGATACACATTGTAAATCCCGGCCTGCATAAAATTCAGATAACCAAAGTGAATGAACAGCGTGTATAGTATGAGCGAACCCAGCGCCACAAGAAAGAATCTCCCGGACACCATCATCCTGCAATCTTTTTTGAATAGGGAATACAAACTTTTCCACATCAGGACAGCCTCCTCCCTGTGTACCGGATGAATATATCCTCCAAAGTCGGCTCCTGGGAATGAACGCTGATAATTTCGTCATAGACGAAAGGGATACCAGCTTTCAGCTCCGGGGCCTCAACCGTCTGTTCCTCCCTCTTACCCTGATACAGATAGTGAATGATGATGCTGTGGTTGCTGTTCTGCTCTTTCAAATTTCCTGGCGTGTCCAACGCCACGATTTTTCCATTGGAGATAAATGCCACCCTGTCACAAAGCAGATCAGCGTCCAGCATATTATGTGTTGTCAAAAATACTGTTGTGCCTTTTTGCCGTTCTCTCTCTATGAGCTTACGAAAGAGGACAGCTCCGGCGGGGTCCAGGCCGCTGGTCGGCTCGTCTAAAAACAGGAGCTTTGGATTACTGATTAAAGCTCTCGCCATGCTGACACGCTGGCGCATCCCCTTTGAGTAGGAAGAAACCGGCTTCTTTAAATAGTCCCGCTTAAATTCCAGTTCGT
Organism: uncultured Lachnospiraceae bacterium; assembly: GCA_900539175.1. GTDB lineage: Bacteria > Bacillota > Clostridia > Lachnospirales > Lachnospiraceae > Novisyntrophococcus. The sequence goes on along the minus strand of UQAW01000101.1, from coordinate 2,830 downwards.
CCAGCAGTTCTTCTGCATCCCGCAGCTGTTCTTTAGGATAGAACGAAGCAAAATAATGGAGATTGTCAAGGGCGCTTAAATTGGCATACAGATAGGGAAACTCAAACAGGACACCGATTTTTTGAAAAAACTCTTGTGTATATGCGCTTCTGATGTCTTTCCCGAACAGAGACACCATACCTCCATGTCCTTTTAAGATACCCGTTAATATCTTTTGGGTCGTTGACTTACCGGAACCGTTCGGTCCTAAAAACCCAAAGATTTCTCCATCTCCCACGGAGAAGTTCAGGCCATGCAATGCCTGTTTATCTTTCCCGTAGGAGAATGTCAAGTCCTTTACATCAATCATTTTCATCCCCCCATTTTCCGCGCTGCTCCTTTTTCTTTTCTTGCTGGTGTTCATTCCACCATTTCATAAATTTTACCTTGAACGGGATAGAGATCACCAGCGCCACCAGAATCACAAGCCACCAATACCATTCCAAGCCTAAAAACATCACCGTTACCTCCTTATTTTGAGGGGTGTTCCCTCTTTGTGGGATAAAGATAAGAAAATGGGTTGAAGTCGATGTGAGATCGGTGTGAAGCCTCTGTGAAATCTATTGAGAGAAAAAAGAAAAGGCTTCCTTATCCTCTTGGAGATCAGAAGCCTGTCTGTAAATATCAGATTGTCATTTTATCGTGGGAATAGAAAAATAGAACGCTACGCCATCATCCCTGTTTTCAGCGCCGTAGTCCAAATGCTGCATAGACAAAATCTGTGCAACAATGGCAAGCCCCAGCCCCGAACCGCCGTATTGGGAATTTCTGTCACGGTAGAATTTTGTCCAGATTTTTGAAAGGTTTTCCTGCGGGATGGACGGTCCTTGATTAAAAATAGTGAAATCCAGCATCGCGCCATGTTCTGTCAAGGACAATTTCAGAATGCCGCCCGGCTGGACATTTCTTTTTGCATTAACGATTAGGTTATCTAAAACCTGTTCCATACGGCCTTTATCAGTGTCAGCATAGACGGGATGCTCCGGAAGTTCATACTGCAAAACAAAATCAGCATCCGGTATATCCATCAAAAGCCGCCCTGCAACCGTTTCCAGAAATTCCACAAAGTCAAACCGTTCCGGATGAAGCTGCGTGGCACCATTCTCCAGTGCGGACAGATCAAGCAGCGTAGTAATTAAACAGTTCATGCGCTCTGTTTCCGCAATGATAACCTCGGAATACTTTGTCCTTTTTTCCTCGTCTGTTTCATCCTGTAAGCCCTCGGTATAAGCCCGGATCACGCCTAATGGGGTTTTCATTTCATGGGAGAGATTGTCTACCAATTCTTTGCGCTCGGCTAGCAGCCGTTTCTTTTGTTCTACATCCTGTTCCAATTTCACGTTGGCAGCTTCCAACGCCGCAAATGCTTGTTGCAGATTTTCCCCCATGCGATTCAGGCTCCTAGAAAGCTCTCCAAATTCATCAAGCCCCGTTACCGTACAGGGATTGGAAAAATCCAGTTCCGCCATGCGATGGGCAGCCTCATTCAATTCAGAAACAGGTTTTGAAATGAAACGCGCCATCAATAAATCAACCGTACAGATCAGGACGACAACGAAAACCATCCAGACGGCAAAGGAAATATCCGTGTCTATCGGCATCTTTGCAGAGAACATATAGGAAACAATCAGCATAACGCCGATTAGTTTAGAAGCCAGTAGTATTTTCTTCCGCACGGTAAATATATTCATATGATTACTGATTTTCATACTGTCACCTCAAATTTGTAGCCGGAACGGATAAGCGTCACAATATGTTTGCTTTCGTCCCCCAATTTCTGCCGCAGCGTTTTGATATGTGTATCTACCGTTCGGGTCGTTCCCTCAAAATCATATCCCCATATCCGGTTTAGCAACTGCTCCCTGTTGAAAATCTGTCCGGGGTTTGACATGAAAAAATGGAGCAGTTCATATTCCTTGTGAGTCAAAGTGATTTCCTGCCCATCCAGAAAGACCTTATGAGAGGCAGGAATTATGGAAATTTTACCGGCACTTATGGTTTCTGCCGGGGCAACAGAAGAACGGCGCAGCAAAGCATTCGCTTTTGCCAGCAGCACCTTGGGGCTGAATGGTTTTGTCATGTAATCATCGGCACCCAATTCATACCCTTTCAGTTTATCGTCTTCGCTGCTTTTCGCAGTCAGCATGATAATAGGCAGATTACTCATTTCCCTTGCCATTTTGCACACGGTAAAACCGTTCAGATGAGGCATCATAATATCCAGTACCATCAGATCCATAGGATTATTTTTCAGTATCAGCAGCGCATCCACACCATCGTCTGCCATAAAACAGGTATGTCCACCGCGCTGCATATATTCAGCAATAATGTCCTGCATATTTTTTTCATCTTCTACAATCAAGATGTTCGCCATGAAACGCACCTCCCATCATTCCAACTCATATGCCAGCCTTATCTTCCATTTCAATGTCATAGTTTTCACGTTCCTATTTTCGTGTTGATGTCCTGCTAACAGCATACCACACCCTTTACTAACTATCCAGTAGTCTTTATCCGTTCCGAAGAAAATGAAGATATTTTACAAGCCTTTTGCATTTTGAAATGCTACAATGAGGAACAGCAAGGAGGGAACACACATGAAGAAACAAACAAGGACGGCGGTTTATGATGATGAGCTTCGGATTGAGGCATATCGCTTTGAGGGAATCGTGCAGCCATTTCCAAACCACTTCCATGAATATTATGTGATTGGATTTATCGAAGATGGACACCGCGTACTGTCCTGTAGAAATCAGGAATACGCCTTAAAAAAGGGCAATATTCTTCTGTT
>UQAW01000100.1 GCA_900539175.1 uncultured Lachnospiraceae bacterium | reverse complement strand
GGCATAACCATCCCCATCGGAAATTGGTGGGACGGCATCACATAAGCAACATCTGCTTTGCTTTCCTCCAATTGATCCGGCACCATTCCGGCATCATCCATGGACACAGCCGCCATCTCATGTCCCAAACTTTCAAAGCAATTCCATGCACTTTTATAAGTGGGATTTTCCATGGCTATTCGTGTATCCGTTCCCAGAATTACAGACAACAACATAAGCAGATAATCATTTCCCGCACCCACTACGATCTGTTCCGGACCGGCTTCCACGCCGCGCGCATGATGCAGATAACTGGCAATCGCTTCTCTCAGTTCCCACTCACCCTGGGCATCACCCAGCTGAAACAAACTGCCGTCATCCTCCATAAGAATCTGTTTTGAGATTTTTCTCCACGCATTCTGTGGAAATCCTTCAGGATCAATTCCATTCACGGCAAAATCATATGGATACGTTTCTTTCACTTGCTCCGGCCTTTGTCTGATGTTTGTGCGCAGTCCTGCCAACTGGAACAATTCTTCCATATCGCAGACAAAATAACCCTTACAGGGCACGCTCTCCAGATATCCCTCAGACACAAGCTGCTCATACGCCAGATCTACCGTACTTCGGCTGACCATCAGTTGTCTGGAAAGAGACCGGGAAGAGGGCAGAGCCTCCCCCGGCAGTATTTTCCTCTTCTGAATTTCACTTTTGATAAATCCATAGATTTGCTCATACAGTGGTGTCTTCCCTTTGCTGTCCAGGGTAATTAACAACTCTTTCATCTTTTGACTTTCCGCTATCTACAAGCAGTTTTTCACTTTATTTTGTCGGCAGTTTAAAAGAACTCTTCAAAGAAACAATCCGGTTGAATACCAGCGCTTCCGGAGTCGAATCATGGGAATCCACACAGAAGAAGCCGTTTCTTACAAACTGAAACTTGTCATACGCCTGTACTCCTGCAAAATTAGACTCAACGACACAATCGTTTAGGACTGTTAAAGAATTTGGATTCAGATTCAGAGAACCATCTTCGTTGTACACACCTTTCTCTTCATCAATAATATTCTCATACAGACGACATTCTGCCGACAGTGCGCTGGAAGCATCCACCCAGTGAATGGTTCCTTTTACCTTTCTTCCATCCGGCGAATTACCGCCTTTGGAAGCAGGATCATACGTGCAGTGGATCTCTGTGATATTCCCCTCTTCATCTTTCTCATAACCGGTACAGGTGACAAAGTAGGCATTCATAAGACGCACTTCATTGCCCGGGAACATACGGAAATATTTTCTCGGAGGCTCTTCCATGAAATCCTCCTGCTCAATATACAGCTCACGGCCAAAGGTTACTTTTCGGGTACCAAGTTCAGGATTCTCCAGATTATTCGGTATCTCCAGCTCTTCCGTCTGTCCTTTGGGATAGTTGTCGATAATTAATTTCACCGGCTTTAAAATCGCCATCATCCGCGGCGCCTTCAGCTTCAGGTCCTCACGGATACAATATTCAAGCATTGCATAATCTACGGAACTCTGGGCTTTGGAAACCCCGCACAATTCCACAAACAGCTTGATGGACTCCGGTGTGAATCCACGGCGTCGAAGTGCTGCAATCGACACAAGACGAGGGTCATCCCAGCCGTCTACAATTCCTGTTTCCACCAGTTTCTTGATATACCTCTTTCCTGTAACAACATTGGTCAGATACAGTTTTGCAAACTCAATCTGGCGCGGAGGATTTGGATAACCAACCTCCCGCACAACCCAGTCATACAACGGACGGTGATCCTCGAATTCTAACGTACAGATAGAATGTGTGATTCCCTCGATCGCATCCTCAATCGGATGAGCAAAATCATACATCGGATAGATACACCACTTATCTCCGGTATTCTGATGTGTCATATGTGCCACACGGTAAATGACGGGATCACGCATATTAATATTGGGGGATGCCATATCGATCTTCGCACGCAGAACTTTGCTTCCGTCCGGAAATTCTCCGTTCTTCATCCGCTCAAACAGATCCAGATTCTCCTCCACGCTCCGGTTACGGTAAGGACTTTCCTTTCCAGGCTCTTTTAAAGTACCGCGGTATTCCCTGATTTCTTCAGCAGTAAGGTCACAGACGTAAGCTTTCCCATCTTTAATCAACTTTACAGCCGCCTCATACATCTGATCAAAATAATTCGAAGCAAAATACAGGTGATCCTTCCAGTCAGCACCCAGCCACTGGATATCTGCTTTGATAGATTCTACGAACTCCGATTTTTCTTTTGTAGGATTGGTATCATCAAAACGCATATTGAACTGACCGTGATACTGCTGGGCCAGACCATAATTTAAAAGTATGGACTTTGCATGTCCAATATGCAGATAGCCGTTTGGTTCCGGGGGAAACCGCGTACATACATGATCATAAACTCCTTCTGCCAGATCTTTATCAATAGCTTGTTCAATAAAATTCCTGGAAGTCACTTCTTTTTCCATCGAATTCTCCTCCTAAATGCATTCTCTCTAATGTACTTCATCATACCACAAGTTTTTCTATTTTCAAAGTTTTTTTTCTAATTGCTTACGGTTACCTCTGTCTTTTTTCCGGGAAGTGTGTTAGACTATGTAAATGCGCCCTTCATGATACAGGGTTTGCAGAAGTATCCTGATAATAAACTGACACAAACATCACCATATTTTTAGAAAGAACAGGTAAAACATGAATTTTAGTGAATTGAATCTTCGAAAAGAAATCCTCCGAGCTGTCTCAGAGATGGGATTTGAGGAGGCAACCGATATCCAGGCGGAATCCATTCCCTCGATTCTGGACGGCCAGGATGTTACCGGACGCTCCAATACCGGAACCGGAAAGACCGCTGCTTTCGGACTTCCTCTGGTAGAAAGAACCGCAGATAATACAGACCGCTCCAGTGTTCTGATTCTTGCCCCAACCAGGGAGCTTGCACTTCAGATCACGGAAGAAATCCGAAAATTTGCAAAATATCTTCCCGGCATCAGCGTTGCCTGCATCTATGGCGGTCAGCCGATGGATGGTCAGATCAAGGCGCTTAAAAAGGCACGGATCGTAGTCGGCACTCCCGGACGTGTAATGGATCATATGCGCCGTAAAACCCTGAAACTGGATCATCTCAAGACCATCGTGCTGGATGAAGCAGATGAGATGCTGAACATGGGATTTATTGATGATATCCGCACGATTCTGGAAAGCGCACCCAAAAATCGTCAGACCATTCTGTTCAGCGCAACACTTTCCAAAGAAATCCTGAAGATTACCGAAGAATTTCAAACAGAAACTGTATTCGTAAAAGCAGACAAAGGACAGCGTACTACGGATACCATCCATCAGAGTTTTTATTATGTCTCAAAAGATCAAAAAGAAGATGCTTTAAAACTTCTTCTGGAGGATACGCAGCCGAAAAAATGTCTTGTCTTCTGTAATACCAAACGTATGGTAGACAACCTTTCCGATTCCCTTCATGCCAGCGGTTATAAAGCCATTGGGCTTCACGGAGATCTGAAACAAAATCAGCGGAATGCAGTCATGCGCGATTTTAAGTCCGGACGCTCTAAGATCCTGATTGCTACAGATGTTGCTGCCAGAGGAATTGATGTGGATGATGTGGAAGCCGTCTTCAATTATGACGTCCCTCAGGAACTGGAATATTATGTCCACCGTATCGGACGTACCGGACGTGCAGGCAGAGAAGGAGCCAGCTATACGCTTGTTTCCGGGCGTCTCCAATTAAAACAACTGCGTGAAATTGAACGCTATATTGATTCCAGGATTGAAGAAAAAAAGATACCAACCAAAGAACGAATTTTAAAAAGTCAGGAGACTCTTTACCGCAATACTCTGATTGAAGCACTCCAGACCGGAGCGAATCCCGAATGGCTGGCTTTCGTGGAATCTCTGACCGACCAGGGATACACGGCTGCCGAACTTGCCGCGGTACTCTGCGAAAAATCTCAGAAAAAAAATAAAAGACTTTCTTCCTTAAAAAATATCGAATCCCATGTTGCTCCCCGCAAAACCTTTACGGACCGCAGCATAAAAGATAACCGCAGAGGAAAAAATAATACCAAGAGAAGATCCGGCAGCCGCTCAAGGGACAATTATCAATCAGACAATGCCGGAAGTTCAAACAACAAATACCGCAGGAAAACAAATGCTGCTTCCGGAAAAAGCGACCGTCAGAATTATAATATAGGAAAATAAACGATGGATAAAAAAACAAAAGGAATTTTCTGTATTCTTCTCTCCGCTTTTTGTTTTGCCTGGATGAATGCCTTCGTCCGGCTTGCCGGAGATCTGCCATCGATACAGAAAAGCTTCTTCCGCAACTTTGTAGCTGCAATCTTTGCATTTCTCATCTTAAAACGCGATCAGATTCCCTTCCGGTGGCAAAAAGGGAATCTGAAATTTCTGTTCCTGCGTTCCATCGCAGGAACACTGGGTATTCTCTGTAATTTTTATGCCGTGGATCACCTTGTTCTTTCTGACGCATCTATGCTGAACAAGATGTCCCCTTTTTTCGCAGTCCTGTTCTCCTTCCTCTTTCTAAAAGAACGTTGCACCCCAGTACAGGTATTCGGAGTGACAGGAGCCTTTATCGGCAGCCTTTTTATCATAAAACCCACCTTCACCAACATGGAACTTCTGCCGTCTCTGATTGGATTTCTGGGCGGTATGGGCGCCGGTGCAGCTTATACTACGGTTCGTCATCTGGGACAGCGCGGGGAAAAAGGTCCTTTTATCGTCTTTTTCTTCTCTGCCTTTTCCTGTCTGACAACGCTGCCCTATCTGATTTTCCGCTTCCATCCCATGACCTTTACACAGCTGGGATTTTTGCTCCTCGCAGGTCTGGCAGCGGCGGGCGGACAATTTAGTATCACCGCAGCCTACTGCTGTGCACCCTCCAAGGAGATTTCTGTCTACGATTATTCACAGATCATCTTCTCCGCACTGCTGGGATATTTTTTCTTTGGACAATTTCCGGACATCTGGAGCATTCTGGGATATCTTATCATCTGTGGGATGGCAATCCTGATGTTTCTCTACAACCGCAGAAAACAGGCTGTTTGATCGGGCAGTTTCTACATTTCCATCTCCTCCTGCCACATCAAACGCTGTCTTGCAATTCTGGCGCGCGCCCTTCTGCGCTTACGTTCCCGTTTTACATGAATCATCCACAGATAGGCGCCCACAGCCAGAAATACCGTCAGAATCATCAGGCTGCTGCTGATAATCAGGCTCACATTCAACGGTATCTTCGTAAACTTAAGCTGCACCACATGATCCCCCCGGACATTGGTCAGCCGATAGTTTTCTGACTCCGGATCAACCTTCTTTTTTATACCGTCTATTGTAATCTGAGCCAATTCAAACCCCTTATCCGGCAGATAATCAATCGAAAGTGTTTTTCCGCGCAGCACCTTCTGCTCCTGCACGGAAGCAGTTCCATACTCACTCTCCACCTTCACATCATAATAATAAGGAACCTCTGTCCGATAGATACAAACCGCCCTGCTTCCGTCACTTTTTGTCACATTTACTACCGCCAGATAGATCCCGGGCTCCAATTCACATAAGCCCTCGGGTTCATCTGATGTCACATCCTGAAAAGAAAAATCCAGTTTCGGAGCTGCAACCATCTTCCTTTCGGATATGGAATACACATGGAGAAAATCTCCGATCCCCAACCCCAAAGTCAGAGGAAAATTAATAATATAATCTTCACTCACACACAAATCCTGAAAATTATTCCCCTCCGCTGTATCTGCATATTCTCCCAGATCCTCCACAATCTGGAAATCTGAATCCAGAATCTTAAAACTATAACCGCCCTCGATGTTGGTCTGAATTATATAGCGGTCCTGCTCTTCCTGATACCCAATGCCCAGAATATTGTAGTCATCACTGATTTTGATCTGACGTTTAAACTGCAGTGTATCAGGATCCATCACAAAAAGACATCCCCGATGCTCCGGATGCTTACTGGTATAAAGCGCTACATAGATTTCATGTGTCTTCGGATTATAAGCCATACCGTTTCCATGCTCCCAATCCGTATCCGCCACCCGCTTTGCCAGAGAATACTGTAAAACCGGATTCCCATTTTCATCCACCGGATTCCGATAATAGGCGGAGATTACATCCGGCGCATCAGAGAAATCTGAAGTGTTCTCAATACAAATAATATAATCTTCTGTTGCACAGATAGACTGCACAATTCCGTTTTCTCCCATCGGCTGATCTTCCAGGATCATTTCCCAGGTCAGATGATTAAATGCCTGATCGCCTGCAATCTCTGCCTGACAGTCCACAGGAAATAGCAGCAAAAACAAAATCACTGCCAAAATCCCCGGTGCATAACCTCTTTTCATCACACTTTCCTTCCTGTTCTGCCGCTTAACAGCAGTATTTTACCTCTCACGTGCCTGTCCGTCCGTAAGAAGCTCCTCTTCCCGAAACAGCTGCCCGATCATCTCCTCGTAATCCCGCAGCCGCTCCGCCTTCTTTATTTTTTTTCTATACTTTTCACAATTGCTGAATATAGGAATCATATAAAGCCAAAGCTCCTTCATCTTAAAAAGCACGGTCTTATCCCCGTACAGAACCTCACAATAATCCCTGTAAATTCTGTCATGAAACTGCTTTAACTGCTCCTTTGTCAGAACCGTGCCGTCTTTTATCCGGGGAACCAGACCCGGATTTTGCAGAATGCCCCTGCCAATCATAACCCGCTCTACCTGCGGGAATGCTTCCTGCATATTCTGAAAATCCTGCACACAATTGATATCACCATTATAGCAAAGGGGAATCCTGCTTCTGTTCACCGCCTCCCGAAAGACCTCCCAGTTCGGCTGGTTTTTATAGAAATCCTTCTGTACTCTGGGATGTATGATTAGTTCACTTAAGGGATACTTCTGATATATTTCCAGTATCTCCTGAAACTCTTCTGGGTCCTGCTTTCCGATTCTTGTTTTTATGGAAATAGAAAGCCGGCAGCAATGGAAAATCTCTTCCAGAAAACGATCCAATTTATCTGTATCTGCTAAAAAACCGGCTCCCCGCCCTTTGGATACCACTGTTTTGGAAGGACAGCCAAGATTCAGGTTCAATTCGCGATACCCAAAACTTTCCAGCTTCTTTGCTGTCTCCAGAAAATCTTCCGCACAATTGGTCAGAATCTGCGGGACAGCATTCATATCTATATTATGCTCCGGTAAGATGTCATTTATTTCCCTTGTGCTGAAATTTCCCCGTTGCTTTGGTTGTATGAACGGAATAAAATATTTATCAATCCCGCCAAAACAATCCCGATATGCATTCCGATAGATATATCCTGTAATTCCCTCCAATGGTGCCAGATAATACTTCACGTTGTCTTCTTCCTCTCTTGTACTTTTTAATCCCATGATACCTGCAGATTGCTGTGCATTTCATGCAAGTATGAAACGCATGACCTTTTGACCCTGATATCATTTTATCAGATGATCGTTGTCTTGAAAAGGGGCGGTCTTGGCTTCTATGATATTCTGATAGCGGAACACCTCCGCACAGGCCGTCTTTGACATCAAAAGTACGGTAAACAGATTGGGAACTGCCATCAGGGCATTCATAATGTCAGAAAAATCCCAGACTACATCCAACGCACATGTGGCCCCCAGAAATGCGGTCAGCGCATAGACAAAGCGATAAATGATACAATAATCTGACTTTTTGACCAGAAATTCAAATGCTTTTTCCCCCTGATACTCCCATCCGATAATTGTTGCAAATGCAAATAATACGATACCAATGCTGACAAGATATCCACCCCATTTTCCGAATGTGGTCGAAAAAGCTGCAATTGTCAAAGCAGAACCCGTAATCGGTTCTCCGGCTCCATCTGTAATCCCAAGAACACCGGACGCTGCCAGCGCAAGTCCTGTTACCACACAGATAACGATCGTATCAAAGAACACGCCTGTCATACTTATGTATCCCTGTCTCACCGGATCATCTGTATTCGCTGCCGCCGCGCTGATTCCTGCTGCACCCAGACCGGCTTCATTGGAAAAAACCCCTCTGGATACGCCCCAGCGCATGGCCTGACCCATAGATGCCACAATCGTACCACCTACACCTCCTGCCGCTGCTTTTGGCGAAAATGCCATTTTGATGATCTCCAGTATCCCTCCCGGCAGATTCCTGAAATTAACCAGAATCACCAGAAATGCACCTGCCAGATAAAAAATTGCCATACAGGGAACCACAACCTGTGTAACCTTTGCTATGGTTCTGATTCCTCCTAAAATCACCAGAATTGCCAGAATAGTCACCGCCAGTCCGGTAAGCGCTTCCGAAATCCCAAAGGTTTCATTCATTGCAGAAGAAATCGAATTTGCCTGTGTCATATTCCCCATCCCAAAGGATGCAAAGACAGCAAACAGTGCAAACAAAGTTCCGCACACTCTGCCCAGCTTTCTATTCGTAAACCCGTAAAGCATCGTATACATTGGTCCGCCCGAAATCTCTCCCCGGTCATTGACCGTCCTGTATTTTACAGCCAAAAGACTTTCCGCAAGTTTGGTAGAGAATCCCACAAGTGCAGAGAGCAGCATCCAGACCAGTGCTCCTGGTCCGCCCAGAACCATGGCAGTTGCCACTCCAACAATATTACCCGTCCCGATCGTTGCCGCCAGTTCTGTCATAAGCGAAGAAAAGGAAGAGATATCTCCCTCTTCCTTTTCTTTCGTATGTCTTCCAAATCCCATTGCAAGCTTCAGTGCATATCCCAGATTTCTGATCGGCAGAAACCTCATCCTGACCATGAGATAGCCGCCTGTACCTAACATGAAGACCAACATCAGCGGCCCCCATACCACATCATCAATGGCTCGTAAGATTGCTGACGCATTCTCCATCACGCACTCCTCCCGCAGCAGTCACAATTTCCAGACACGCCCTAACATCAATATATTCATACCACTCAAAAAATATTCCCAAAACGCATGAGCAATCGATGCCGAACCTCTTCTGATGCAAAAGAGATTTCGACAGCATATTTCATCATCTGTACAATTTCATCATCTGTCATTCCGTAATTTTTCTGAACAGACGCAATCTCTTTTTCAATGGAGGTACCGCTCACCGTTCGATTGTCCGTATTGATCGTTACCAGAAGGCCCTGATTAAAAAATTCCCGCATTGGATAAAGCGACTTATCTTTTACTGCTTTTGTCTGAAGATTACTGGTGGGACACATCTCAATCCCAATCCGCCTCTCCCTGCAAAGAGCAATCGCCTCTCCGTGACCTTTTAAAGCAATTCCATGGCCGATTCGCCTTGCTCCACACGATACGGCATCCAGGATATTCTCCACACTTCCACACTCACCGGCATGGATCGTATACGGCATTCCCATCCTCCGTACTTCTGAAAAAAGATTTTTGAATCCTGACATGGGAAAGGCAGCCTCATCTCCTGCCAGATCGGCGCCGCATACCCCTTGTCCCAGATATTCCCGTGCTGCTTTCAGCATTCCCAGATTCTCTTCTTCACTCTGATGACGCATGGCACAGACGATCACGCCGTAATCAATCCCGAATGTTTTCCTTCCCTGCTCCAGTCCTTCTAAAACTGCTTCTATCACCCGACTGCTGTTCAGTCCCTGATGACAGGATAAAAGAGGGGCAAACCTGACCTCTGCATAACAGAGCTGATCCTCAGAAGCCGTTTTCATAAAGTCATAGCCCGCAGCTTTAAGGCCCTCCGATGTCTGGAGACACTGCAGAGGCAGGTCAAACTTTTCCAGATATTCTGCCAGGCTTTTACAGTCAGGATCCGCCTGCAGCTCTTTATCCCCGACAGGTCTTCCCAGAAGTTCTTCCATACAAGAACGACTCAAAGAACCGTCCAAATGACAGTGCAGGTCAATCTTCGGCATTTTTTTCAGATATTCCGTCATCTCCTGTTCTTCCTTTCCTAAACTGACATGTCTGCTAGCGCAGACATCACCATTCATGAAAGTCGACTGCTCTGCACTTTGTGCTCCCGCAATCGCCGCCGGTATTCGTAATCCGGGCTGTCGCCCTACTTACTCATACTGGCTTGCCCGTCCAAT
>UQAW01000099.1 GCA_900539175.1 uncultured Lachnospiraceae bacterium | reverse complement strand
AACAGAAGAATATTGCCCTTTTTTAAGGCGTATTCCTGATTTCTACAGGACAGTATACGCTGCCCGTCCTCGATAAATCCAATTACATAGTATTCATGGAAGTGGTTTGGAAATGGCTGTACGATTCCCTCAAAACGGTATGCCTCAATCCGAAGCTCATCATCATAAACTACCGTCCTTGTTTCTTTCTTCATATGTGTTTCCTCCTTGCTGTCCTTCATTGTATCATTTCAAAATGCAAAAGGCTTGTAAAATATCTTCATTTTTCACGGCTCACTGGATTGCTGCCTTTGGATATGGTATGCTGTTAGCAGTATATCAACTTGGAGGTACGGAGCGTGGACGATCAGCAGGATACATTGGCTTATGAAATTATCAAAGCAGTTATTGCCGGGGAGAAATGGGCAACAGAAAAGATTATGGCATATTACGATGATTATATGACAGAGCTTGCCACAGTGGAAGAGAAGCAGCCGGACGGCAGTGTAAAGAGTTACGTGGATGAGGATTTGAAGCAAGAGATAGCGTTGAAACTGCTGGAGGAGATACCGAACTTTCCGATGGAGGAAACGGAGAGAATTGCGAGAGAGAAAATTGAGACGGAGAAATAGAACCTATATGTAGTAAAAATTCGGCTCATGCAGAAATCAGAGTACATAAAATTTGTGTGTTTCGCGGACGAACGTTTCATACTCATGGAAAAATAAAAGGGTGGGGTAAACTTCAGAAAAAGAGACCTCACCTTTTTGCATAACTAAGAAGGTATCAGAACTTTACCGCAAAACAGAAAATGCGGTTGTACCTTTTCGCAAAAGAGGTTTTTGAGTCTGACTGCATAAATCCGGGTGGCATTAACAGAGCTTTCCTTGCACTGGCTGCCGCAGCTCCCCCTTAGTGGACTTGCTGGCTGAAAGCATCTTGCTTTACAAGCTGCTTTCAGCCAGCAAGTTTGATGAATCTGCTTATGCTTCTTCCGGTATCTTCCGAAACATGATATACTCAGAAAAATTTGAAATTACCTATTGACCCTCACGGAGCGTCATAGATTAAAGTGAATATATCAAGAGCAGGAGGCAGGCAGCTATGAGGACGGTAAAAGAAATATCAGATTTAACAGGTATCAGCGTGCGCACGCTCCACTATTATGATGAAATCGGGCTGTTAAAGCCGACAGATAAAAGTGAAGCGGGATACCGGCTTTATGACGATAAGGCATTGGAAACATTACGGTCAATTTTATTTTTCCGTGAATTTGATATTCCTTTAAAGGAAATCAAAACTGTTATGGAAAATCCGGCGCTTGAGAGAAATCAGATTTTGCAAATGCAGAGGAAAATGCTGGTGGCAAAGAAAGAACGCATGGAGCGTTTGATTGACAGCATTGACAGGATTTTGAAAGGAGATAATAAAGTGGATTTTGCAGTTTTCAGCAGAACAGAAATTGAAGAAATGTTTCAGACTATGTTGGAACATATGCCGGAAAATATGAAAGAACTTTCAATGAAAGAGTTTGGAAGTATTGAACAATGGAAGGAACATTATATGCAGGTAATGTCCAGAGAAGAAATGCAGAAAGGCTATGCAAAGGTTGTTGAGTGGTATGGTGGAAAAGACCATTTCCTATCAGTTGCCAACAAACCTATTAGTAAAGAAGTAGCAGAAAGTTATAACAAACGCATGGAGGCGATTTTACAAAAACTAATCGCAAAGAGAGTGTGCGATGTAAATTCTTTTGAAGTCAAGGCGGTAGTTGAGGAATTTGGTTTTGTTATGAAGCAGCTTACGCAAATAAAAAGCGAAGAAGGGCTTATGCTGGCACAGGCACAATACTACCGAAATGAAAAAATCAAGCTGATGATAGACCAAAAATATGGTGCAGGGGCTTCTGATTTTTTCGCACAAGCAATAGAGGCCTTTTACAAAAATAAATAATCTAAAGTTTAATTAAATACCCGCCGCCCACCAAAGCGGCGGGTGGCTCTTTTCCAAATACGATCAGAACCAGAAATAAAAATTGCTTCAGGGCATTTTTGGGGTATGTTGCTTGTAAGTTAACTTTTTTACAAGATGTTAAAAACAACTCCATTGTTTTCTTTGATTCCTTTTTTTATAAGTTGATTTTCTTTTTCGCAAAGCAAAATTCTGAAGATGGTACAGAAGTCCGAGTTCAGGATGAAGTGATTTGAATTGCTGTTAAATATTTATGAAAATGAAAAAAGTTTTACAGGAAGATAAGTTAATTGAAGAAGGTGAGAAATTGATATTTGCAGGTATGTAAATTTATATTATTCTATAAATGAGTAAAAACTTTATTTTTTGAGAGTCAACTAACGGTGGAATTGTTGAAAATCAACTATCAGTTCCTTCTCATTAGATAGCTTGTTAAGTAAGATGGATACAAGGAGGTCAAAATGAATCAGGAAGCAATTGGAAAATTCATTGCAACATGCCGTAAGGAGAGAGGTCTTACGCAGGTGCAGTTAGCAGAAAAACTTAACATTACTAATAGAGCAGTATCAAAATGGGAGACAGGTAAGAGTTGTCCAGATGCATCAATCATGCTGGAACTTTGCAAAATCCTAGAAATTACTGTAAACGAACTGCTCTCAGGAGAAAGGCTTAGCATGGTCGATTATCAGAAAAAAGCAGAAGAAAATCTTGTAGAATTACAAGAAAAGAAAACAAAAGCACAGAAAATGTATAAAAAAATTGAATTAATATGGGGTATAATAGCTATTTTATTAGTTCCCGTTCATTTGGCAATTAACTTTTTTTATCCGGAAAATCGTGGTACGGGTATTGGACCTATCATTTTACTAGCAGGGATAGTGATGTTGATTGTGTATTTCTTTAGGTTCTATAAGATTGAAATCAAGCTAAAATAAATTCAATTCTTATTGTAGTTTGGGTAGAGAAAAAAATCAGAATTGTGATGCAGGAAGTGTTACGGTCTGACCATGACAGGAAATCCATGAATCTGTATAATTCAGAATGATTGATGCAGTCTGTTTTCTTTAGATAATAATTAATGCATTTTAATAGTTTTTTCTTAAACGAAAGGAAGCTTTTAAACGGAAGAAGATATCTAAGTGCAATTACTGCAATGAAAAGGTCATTCTTTTCATAGATGTACTGTTCGCCTTTCATTGGAATGCCGAGTTTCTGGTGGAGTGCAGTATCAGGAGGATCCTTGTCAAAGTGAAAGGAATAAAGGTGTACACATGAGTAAATTCCTGGTGGATAAGATATTTGTGCTCTTTGTTTTGTATGGCATGGAAGGAAAGTATGCCGATCAGTTCATTCAACAGGTCAATACACTGGGAGCGCCATTCAAATTCAAATATGTGAAAGAAGCGTGATGAGATGATTCTTTACTTTTCTGCCACGGGCAATTGAAAATATATAACTCCTACTTACAATTGGGGATTGCCATGTGCCTCAGATGCCTGCATCATTGTCCAAAGTTTGCAATTCAATATGGAAAGAATACGTTGAAGCATGGGAAGTATACGAACCCTCACGTAAAAGTATAAATATGAATTTGCGAAGGAGGATATTGTGTCACTTAATATAGCAGAAACATTTGAATTATTGTTTGATAAAAATAATAATGTTGCATACAAGGCATTACAGGAATTACAAAAAGAAAGTGCGGAAACGGCTTGCGTTTATCCTTATATGGATAGATTAAGCGATATGCTTGACAGTGATAATTCTTATGTTCGCACAAGAGGGCTTACATTACTTGCGTATAATGCAAAATGGGATAAAGATTACAAAATTGATGAAATCATTGATAAATATTTAAAACACATAACAGATGTTAAGCCCATTACGGCAAGGCAATGTATCAAGTTGTTACCTATTATTGCAAGGTATAAGCCAGAATTGAAGAATGATATTCTTTCCGCACTTCATAAGGCAAATATATCTATTTATGACGATAGTATGCAGGCATTAGTTTATAAAGATATTCAAAAAGCGTTGAAAGAAATACAAAAATTATAAAAATATAAATCAGTATTTGAGGAGATATGGACAATGAAACTAAAAAACATTTTGATTGTTGTTAAAGATATTGAAAAATCGAAACAATTCTATCATGACTTATTTGGCCTTGATATGATACTTGACAATGATGGTAACATGATTTTAACGGAAGGTCTTGTACTCCAAGACGAAAAAATTTGGAAGAAGTTTTTGGATAAAGACATTATTCCGAAAAGTAATTCTTGTGAACTGTATTTTGAAGAACAAAATATAGAAGCGTTTATTGAAAATTTGGAAAAGTTATATCCCTCAATTCAATATGTCAATCGACTTATGACGCATAGTTGGGGACAAAAAGTAATCCGCTTTTATGATTTAGACGGCAATTTGATTGAAGTAGGAACGCCTATGTAAGCGACAAATTTTAGTTGATATTTCACATATTTTAGGAAATTTAATAACTGTTATATTTGATTATCAAATTCTTCGCAAACCCTTGAAAATACTAAGTTTGTAGCAAGTGAGCTTTCCCTTACTCTTTCCCTTGTGTTATATTCTCACATTGGTTTTCATGAACCTTAATATGGGAAAAAATAAGGGAAAGAAAATTTCATAACACAGTATAACAATAACGACATGGTGAACTGATTGAAATGTTTTCGATATTTAACTCTATAACTGATTATCAAAAGAAAATGGAGATAAGATACGATGAGAACAATTTATGCAGAATACAACATAAATCACGATAGTATTGATGTTTACACAAGTGCTGGATATATGCTTCGCATTGACTGCTGGGAAGCTGAAAAAGATTTAAAAACCACATATGGATCAGAATGTGCACTTACTTCATTAGCTGTGGATGAGCCTTTGGAATATGCAAGATTATATCTTGAGGGCAATTTACAGATGTGGGTGGATGCAGAAGATTCATTAGAACTTTATTAAGTGAAAGAGGGATAGTGTTCATTAAGAGTGCTATCCCTCTTTAAAGAATGTGCGAAATGCAATAATTACATATTTTCTATGGATTAACAGAGCGCCTAAAAATAATCCATGTACTTATGAAGTAACAAATCAATAAAATTACCAAAATCCCCATTGTTGCCCCTATTTGTAACATCAATGTACTAAACCCAATATAGGCTGAAATTTCTGCTGATATGGTTTGGATAAAGTAAGCTATTACAACAGCAGCTACAATGATTGCTGTGATAATTGGAAGCCCAAACCAAACACTTAATTGTTGCAAGATAAGTTTTCCGATATGCTTTTCTTCCGCCCCCAATTTTCGGAGTACAGAGAAGCGATATTTATATTGTCCTGCGTCTAAGAGTTGTTGCAAAGAAAGTACGGTAAGACATATAACCATCAGTACGACAGCACCATAAATCATTGCAGTCTGTAAAATAAAGTTATTTGCTATGGAACTATTGATTTGCAGTGTGCTAAAACGCACGCCATAAATAGCCCCGGTTTCTGCCTGCTCGGGATATTTCTCTGTAAAAAGTTTTTCCAGTTTCCTTGCATTTTCATAGGAGATATTTTCCGTTGTTGTAATATATCGGTTTTTTATTACTGGCAACAGCTTTTCACAAATATTGTCTGGAAGTACATACAATACATTTGTATAGGAATTGTACGCTGTTTCTCCAATCGGATCCTCATAATAGGACTGCCCGGAAAGAGTCAATTCTCCTGCGTCTGTCATAATGCTGGTGTGTTCTTTCAAAAAGCTATCCCGTTCTTCCTCGGTGGCGATTGCTTTCCATTGTGTTGTAAATTCATCTTCCTCCAGAGAAATCTGTTCGTAACCCAGCATTTCCCGTATAGTGTTATAATCACTCAAAGAAATTGCTACAATCGGAAAATCATATTTCTGTCTGTTGTGAAAATCGTCTTTCTCTGGCAGATATAGATTGAACGTGCAATCATAAACTGTATCTATTTTGTGTTCTGCCAGAAACTCAGTAATGATTTCATAACTGTCTTGCGGCAGATTTTCTTCTTCATATACGTCATTATATCTTGAATATACCTGCACATCATACATAGAGCGCATATCCAAATAACCTGAAGCCCAGCCCGTCAAAATAGGGGCGGCAATAAACATGAAGATTGCAAGGACAAGGGTTATACAAATCAGCGTCATTGTTTTGCTGGTTGTATTTAGTTTTGATATAATTTGCCCGAAAAAGAACAGGTTTTCTCCCTTGTATCTATGTTCCGGCGATTTTACTTTCCATGCTACAATCAAGCTGCTGGCAAGATAAATCAATGCACAAATAAAGAAGAGCAAATCAATCAATACAAATACCAGATATTGATTCAGTATTCCACCATGTAAAGGCAAATAGTATTGATTGGTAAGAGCAGGTACGCTTGCTGCTAAAAAGGCGTGCAATACAGAACAAATAAGCAGCCCATCAATCAACTTTTGAAAAGCAATTTTTTTCTTTTTCAACATCCATAATGCCGCCCAGCCTAATGTAACAACAGGGAGCAAAATATTTCCCCAATACATGATTTTCACCGGGAAAACAAAGCGGGAGTCATAATAAAATCGGACATTTTGTATTCCTGAAAACAATTCCCATAAAGTAAACATTAAAAACAGAATTACTACGACAGGAATGAATCGGCTCTTTTTCAATTCTGGCTCATTTTCTTTCTCTGCGGAAAGCATATCAATAATTTTTGTTTTTTTGATTGTGCGTGTATTGAAAACTCCTACCACAAAAAAACTTACCACAAAAAATATCACTGTCAGCAAAACGGTGTCCGGGAACAATGTCCATGAGATTTCATAAGGCTCTCCATAAGCAGTAAGGAGCATTGCGGTAATGAATTGAGAGCAAAATACACCGCAAAAAATACCAATCAAAATGGAAAACATACCCATAATCAGTGTTTCTGCAAAGAAAATCCTGCCAATAGTTTTTTGTTCCATTCCCATAATGGACTGGACAGCAAACTCTTTTTGCTTCCGTCTTAGCATATAATGATTGACGAACCGTATCAAAAATAACAACAGCAATGTTATCATGCAGATTGCAATTTTCATTCCGTCACTTAACAGAGTAAAATCATACTCGCTGCCTATATCCGGGCTATAATAACTACTGGAAATAGACAAGAACGCATAAAACAAGGTAACACAGATTGTCATTGTGACAATGTAGACCAGATAGTCTTTTACAGACCGTTTTGCATTTCTGAAAACAAGTTTAGCATACATGGCTTTGTCCCCCTCCGATCATGGTAAGGACATTCAGAATTTTATCAAAAAAAGCACTTCTGCTGTCGTTGCCCTTGCGCAGTTCCATAAAGATTTCTCCGTCTTTCAAAAAAAGAATACGGTTGGCATAGCTGGCGGTAAAAGCGTCATGAGTTACCATAAGAATTGTCGCCCTAAGCTGTTCATTGATACTTTGAATGGTAGACAGCAGCATTTGTGAGGAATGGCTGTCTAATGCCCCTGTCGGCTCATCTGCCAGTAAGAGCTTCGGGTTGTTGATAATTGCTCTTGCACAAGCACAACGCTGTTTTTGTCCGCCGGATACCTGATAAGGATATTTGTTTAGAATATCGCTGATATTCAGCTTTCCGGCTATATCCAAAATGCGGGATTCTACGCTCCCGGCAGGGACTTTGTTGATTGCTAATGCCAGTGCAATATTTTCTGAAATCGTCAATGTGTCCAGCAAATTGAAGTCTTGAAATATAAACCCTAAATTCTCCCTGCGAAAACGGGCAAGGGATTTTGGTTTGATTTCCGTTATATCTGTTCCATCTAAAAAAATATGCCCTGCACTTACGGTATCAATCGTAGAAATACAGTTGAGCAGCGTTGTCTTTCCAGAACCGGACGCACCCATAATTCCGAGAAATTCCCCAGCTTCCACAGAAAAGCTAATGTCTTTAATGGCTTTGGTAATATTCCCTTCATTGCCATAATATTTCTGGATATGTTCCAGTTTCAAAATCGTATTCATCTGATAAACCTCCTTAACTGTTCCATATCTTTATTGTAAATGGAGTATCTCATTTTTTGTATCAAGTTTTCTTACACAGTTCTTACAAAAATGTAAGAAGTGCAGAACCTGTCAGCCCTGCACTCCGATAATAAAATCATTCATTTGAAAGATAAGTGAAATCGTTGTTCCTCTGTTTTCGGAATAAGCAGTAAGCCCTATTCCCAGTTTATCACATAGACGCTTGCAAAGATATAAGCCAATTCCAGTAGAATTTTTCCCGGTTCGCCCATTCTGACCTGTAAATCCTTTTTCAAAAATACGGGGTAAATCACTTTTAGGAATACCTATCCCATTATCGCTGATAGATAGCACAATCTTGTCATTCGTTTTTGTTGCCCCAAAGTGCAAAATAGGCTGCTCTGCATGGTATTTGATTGCATTACCGATAATCTGATTTAAGATGAACCGCACCCATTTTTCATCGGTGTAAACTTTTGTTTCTATATCGTCTATCTGAATTGACATATTGCTTTGACGCAAAAGATACTTATTATCTGCGATTGCACTATGCACAACATCGCATAAATTGACTTCACGGACAGAATAGTCTTTTTCAGCGTGTTCACTCCGGGCATAGTAAAGTGCCTGTTCTGTATATTGGTTGATATTCTCTAACTCTGCCAATACCTCTCTGGAAAAGGGAGAACGGTTATTCTCACACAGCAGCTTCATCGCTGTAATTGGTGTTTTTACTTCGTGTATCCATTGTTCAATGTATTCTTTATATTCCCTGCGTTCCCTCTGTACTTCGCCAATCCGTTCCAACATAGATTTTTCAGCCATTTTCATAATCTGGTAAAAAACCTGTTCATCAGCCCTTTCCGGCACTTGCATGATTTCCGGCAATAAATATCGTTCTTCTAATTGCTCCGTCATATTGAGCAATTTATTCAGATATTTTTTTCGTGAGAAATAAAATGCCAGCAAAGATAAAACAAGGACAATCGACCAGACTGCAAAAATAAACAGGACTGTTTGGATAGGATTATCGCTTGCAATCAGGAACAAAGCAAGGACAAGCATACCCAGCAGATTGATTAAAATAACGGGGAGTTGATTTTTCAAATATTGTTTTCCACTCATAATGTATATCCTTGCCTGTGTTTTGTTTTAATGAAATCTACAAGTCCGATTGCTGCCAGTTTGTCGCGAATACGGGTAATATTGACACTTAGGGCGTTATCATCAACATAAAGCTGATTGTCCCAAAGAAAATCCACAATATCATTTCTGGAACAGATTTTTCCGGAGTTCTTAAAAAGGTAGTAGAGGATTTTCAATTCATTCTTTGTCAATTCTGCTTTCTGTCCTTTGTACTCTATCATGCTACTCTCCAAATGCAGGGTAGCTTCTCTCCACATATAAATTTCTGTTTGAGGGGAACGGTAGGCTTTCTTTAACAATGCAGCAATTTTAGCAAGAAGAATAGCGGGATTATAAGGCTTTGTGATAAACGCATCTCCACCCAGCATAATGCTGTTCAGTTCGTCCATATCTGTATTGCTGCTTGTTACAAATACAATCGGAATATCTGAAAAGGTGCGAATCCCCGAGCATATTTCAAAACCGTTATTCCCCGGAAGTTTTATATCCAGAATAACCAGATGTGGCGCAGCTTCTTTTAACTGCTCTATTGTTTTGGAAAAATCCGTAACTGCAAATACTTCATATCCATTCCCAGACAAAAGAGTTTTAAGCTGTGTTTGTATCGTAAAATCATCTTCAATGATTAGTATTTTTTCCTTCATAGAGATACCTCCCTGACACTTTATTATACTGTATCAGAGAGGTTTTCTCAATCGTATTATTGAATGGGAATTTTAGAATGATTTTGTACATAGCTTTGTAAAAAATGCTTAATAGTTTCTTTTCTCAAGGTACGATTCTAAATAACACCTAAGTCCAACATATGCGCCCTGCAAAAGTACAAAAAGCAATAGAAGATTTACTGACAGTGCTTTTTTGATTGCTTCTCCAAAATAAATGATGACAGCAGCACTTGTCAGTATCATCAGTAGAGTAATGACATCCCAACACTTTTCCCTATATAATTCTATAACCTTTATTTCTATCAGTATCGCCAGTATCCCTGTTCCTGCCACACATATTCCTACAATCAATATTAGCAATATCCAATATACCATTCCGGCTATAAAAGGATTTGGAATTTTTGTGCTAATCTGTGCCACAGATTGCCCGACCTCAATCGTCCAACCGATAAAAGTTTGTATGAATGACGCTGCATCATGGAAGAATGATTTGCAATCGGAAAGAAACACATCTGACTGTACTGCCTGAAAAAGAGTGGTTGTCAGCGAATACCATGCAA
>UQAW01000098.1 GCA_900539175.1 uncultured Lachnospiraceae bacterium | reverse complement strand
AGCATAGGGTACAAAATCCTTGAGGAAAATGTGTCAACTAATCTTGACAAAATCAAACTTAGTGTAAACGCAAGTTAGCTGAGGGGAAACGCAGAAGCAAGCAAAGCTTCCGCTTTCCACTCGCCCTGTTTGGTTCCGTCCCCCCTGACACACACAGCGAACGAGACATACCCAAAAGATATGTCCCGTTACTGCTCTATTTTTATATAAGGGAGAAAAAATAGCTTGGTACAGTCAGGAGAGCATTCGCAATTTATAGATATAGAAAAAGACGCCTTACGCTTTGGTAAGACGTCTCTGTCTGCTTTACTCTCTTAACTTGATAATACTATACTACTTTTATACGAATTGAGCAATCGGCAATCATC
Organism: uncultured Lachnospiraceae bacterium; assembly: GCA_900539175.1. GTDB lineage: Bacteria > Bacillota > Clostridia > Lachnospirales > Lachnospiraceae > Novisyntrophococcus. Next base: position 10,011 of record UQAW01000098.1, on the reverse strand, counting down.
ACAATTTTTCATCAAAATCCATGCTTCCATTATGCACTTCTAACAACAAAACAGATTGTATCCGATCAGGAGCAACAAGGCAGCCAACAAGATTGCAAGCAAATTACTGTGTATGAACAGGCAGATCAGTATTCCGATTCCTACCCAAAACAGCAAAAAGCCGATTACACGGTTCATGCATTACTCCTGTTCTTCTTTTCCTTGCTTTATTATATGCGCAACTTCCTCAGAGGTATACGTATCATCCGAATCTTTCTTTGTAAAACGATTGACAATATCAGGCGCCATATCCAGAATCTTCGTTACAGCATCCTGATTTTTGATATTGACTAATTTGGTTCCGTTCTTGTTGATTACTAGAACAGCACTGGGCGTAATTTTTCCGCCCATTCCGCCGCCACCATTATTCCTCGCATTTTCAGAAAAAGCACCGGCGCCTACACCGAAAGAGACATCCACCAGAGGAAGGATGATATTTTCACCAATATGAATTGCATCACCTACCACTGTTTTGGTATTGATGAAGCTGTCCATTCCCTTGAACAGTGCTTCAACTGTATTTTCAAAGTTACTTTTATTTTCTGCCATATTCCGTTATGCCTCCTTATGTTTTAATTTTTTTATAATAGTTATTGTTTTTCCATCAAATAACACTTTAAGTGTTCGGATCAGGAAAAAGATTCCATATACACGACCGCGGGCTTCCAGAGAACCCTCCAGCACAGATTGGTTAAAATCTGGTATAATTGTTAACTTTCTGGGCAGGACTGGGTAAATGATTCCTAAAATTCCCAAAACCTCACCGGTATTCGCCGGATTTTCAAAACCAAATCGGATATTTCCTTTGATTTTCCTTGGTCGGATGTGCTGAAACAAAGCTTTTCCTTCCGTAAGTCCCACCTTTTTCATCCATCTGAAATCCTCTGACCGAAGAAAAGATAGGATATTCTTAATTTTATCATATATCTTTCGAATTATGAAACGGATTTTCTTCGGAATCTGAAGAAATGCCTTTATTTTTCTGGCCACCCGCTTCAAAAATCCTTCCTTCTTATTTTTTTTGAAAAAACTTTTCTTGTTCGGGATATCTTCTGAAACATTCTCTGTATCAACAATATTCTTGTTCTTGAAATTCTTATCATCTGCTGTCTTAGAATTCAAAGCTCTTTCCGTACTGTTCTTTTCTTCTGAATCCCTCTTCTTTTCAGAACCCTCAGTATTTTGAAGCGTTTTTGCTTTGGCTGTTTCAGAATCCGCTTTGGGTTCCACAGATTTTACAGAATCCATTTCAAACGTTTCTTTGTTTTTTGTACCTGTCTTTGTTCTCTTTCCTGCCCTCTTATGATTCAGCCAGGTGTTCAGACGAAGCATCGGAATTCCCAAAAGATAACATTCAAAACGTGAATTCTCTCCGCCAAACTCCTTCACCAGATATACAGCATAAAAAAGCCAGGAGAGTCTGATCCTGGCATTCCAGGTCTCTTCTGTCTTTTCTCCCTTGATCTGATAGGAAAACGGTATCAGCAAGCTTGAGAAAACCAAAAACAATATAATTCCAAGGATTGCCAGAAGAAGGATACCAATAACTTTTAATATCACAAATAGGATATGTAGCATACTTCCTCCCTATCTATTCATGTTCTTCCAGATAACTTCGGATACTTTCACATCCTTCCTGACGGTAGGCTTTATCTGCCAGTTTCGTGACGATTTCGACTGCCTCCTCATAATCAGATGCGATACCGATGATTTTGGGACACATTCGATATAAGACTTTTTGCTTTAACCGGCTGGCTGGAAAGATATCTAACTGGTTTTCAGAGTTTGAGGCATAGGTAATCAGGTAAATACCCGGAACCCATTTGCCATGCTCTAATTTATGTCTGATTCTGTGTTCCTTCTTTTTTGCATTATCTCCAACGTATAAATTTTTATACCATTTTAACATATGATTACCCTGTCTGTGACTGAATCTATTTCCATGTAACAAAAGAGAGCCGTCGCAGCAAATCACAACAGCTCTTTTGTTGACGTGTCTTAGTAATATTTTCGGTTGCCCCACAGATTTGCCTTTTTTAAATCCAGATATTCGTTATAAGCCATCTCCAAGATCTGCCGCTCATTGGAGAACTTCAAAAGATGATAAGCTTCGTGGTATTTGTAATATCCGGAATCCACAAAGTATTCCTCTTTCTGCGGCTTGCTGTAATAGCTGTTGGACATCATCAGATACCAGTGTACATCCTTTGCAACCGTATCTTCCGGTACACTGAAGCTATACTGGCTCTTTCCGATGTATTTGATAATGGATGCATGGACGCTGGTTTCTTCAAGCACCTCACGTATTGCTGTTTCTTTATACTCCTCTCCTGCCTCCACAGTCCCCTTCGGCAATACCCAGCCGTCGTACTTATTCTTATAACTTTTATACAACAACAGGATTTTACCCCGATATATTACTACGCCTCCACAACTCGTTGCTTCAATCATTGCAATTCCTCCAAGCGTAGTTACTAAATCTGCGTAAGAATTCAGCACAGCGCAGACATGCCAAATTCCTACTTAACTGCTTACAGTATACCCCTTTTTTTATTCTGGTGCAACCATTAGTATTGCGAAAATGAAAGAACCCGGTACTCTGTTCCTTACAGTCCAAAATGAGCAGCGAAAATTCTTCTGGCAATCGGAACAGCTACAGAACTTCCAGAACCTGCACTTTCTGCTACAACACAGACTACGATATCATTTTCACCGGTATCCGAAAATCCGACAAACCAGGAGTGGGTATTCTGGGTCATATCTCCATGTTCTGCTGAACCGGTTTTACCTGCAATCGGAATTCCCAGATCGTTCAGAGCATGACCTGTTCCGTTCTGGACAACCCCTTTCATCAATTCTTTGATCTGTGCCGCTTCTTCCGGACTCATCAATGTTCCAAACTCCTTCGGTTTATTGGTACTTACGCTTGTTCCGGTATAATTCTGAATACCGCTTACAAAGTTCGGTGTCATGGCAATCCCGTTGTTCGCCACAGCATCCGCAATGATCGCCAGATGAATCGGCGTCATTGTGGTATTGCCCTGTCCGATAGAAGTCTGCATCGTCAGCGGGCCGGCAGTCGAATGATCCAGACTGAATTTGCTCCTGCTGGACGGAAGTTCCAGGTTCAGTTTCTCTCCAAACTTCAACTCTCCTGCCAGGGAAGCAAACTGATCTTTATCCAGATCAAGCCCAATCTGAGCAAAGGCACAGTTGCAGGAATTGGCAAATGCCTGTGCCAGATTTTGCTGACCGTGTACTGCATTGCCTGCACAATGAATCGTATAGGTTCCGTTGGTAAGTTCTCCCTGACAGTCAAAAGAAAAGCCTTCCAGAGTCCCATACTGACGCAGATATGCCAACGTTGTCACGATCTTGAATGTGGAACCAGGAGGATATAATCCCTGCAGCGCCCGGTTCAGCAAAGGACTGTTGGAACCTTCGGTATTCAGTGCATCCCAGTCATCCTTGATCGTATTCGGATCAAAGTCCGGCTTGCTCACATCTACCAGCACATTACCGGTTTTTACATCCATAACAACCACAGCTCCCTGAAATCCGCCCAATTCCTCATAAGCCGCCTGCTGCAGATTCACATCCAGTGTTGTCACCAGACTATCACCGTAATTCTTTTTGTTCTGGAGTTCATTTTGCACCTGCTCTACGGTGTCAGCGTGAGAAGTCACCAAAGCAATTCCCTCCACAGACTCTAAACCACTGCCGCCGCGGTCCTTGTATCCGACAACATGAGCGAATACATTGCCATACGGATAAACTCTGGTCTCAGTTCCGTCTTCTCCGATATCTGTCCGTGCCAGCACAGTTCCGTCTGATGCCAGAATCTGCCCGCGGATGACCTGTTCCTCATAAGTTTTTGCACGTTTGTTATAAGGACTGTTCTGGTAATCCTCCCTCATATAAACATTAAAATATACAAGGTAGCCGATCAGCGCAAGGAAAATTGTGACGAACAGATAGGAAACAATCAGATATTGCCTACCAATGGAGACTTTTTTCTGTTTGTTCTGCGATTTTTTGTTCGAGGTCATCCGCTCCTGGCGCTGTGCCTCTCTTGCTTCCGCTTCCTTTGGTAACCTGAGGCTTTGGTTTGGCGTCCTTGGATTTTGTCCCCCTTTGCTTGTCTTTTTTGGATTGTTTTGGAGGTCGTTTCTTTGATTGCTTTTCAAGTTCTTCTCCTTCATCTTCTCTTAATACATATAGTCCCTGTATAATTGCCAGCATAATGATCGTACACATCACAGAACCGCCGCCATAGCTGACAAGCGGAAGCGTGATACCTGTCATCGGTATAAACTTCGTCGTTCCTCCGATGGTCAGAAACACCTGAAATGCATACTCTGCTCCAAGTCCGATTGCAATCAGCCGATAAAATGGTTTACTCATCTTCACAGCAATATTTACAATCAGTAAAAATGTGCTCATACATAACAGGATCAGGCAAATTGCAAAGACAATCCCAAACTCCTCGCAGATTGCGGCGAATGTAAAGTCCATCGTAGCCAGAGGAATCTTATCCGGCGAACCATTAAATAATCCGGTTCCAAACCAGCCTCCCGCACAGATTCCAAACAACGACTGCACAATCTGGTAACCAGAATGCTCATAATCTGCAAAAGGATCCTGCCAGATCTCTACCCTTTGGCGCACATGTCCGAACAGATGATAAGCCGCCACAGATGCCAGACTGATTCCGCCAAGCCCTGCGAAGGCATATCGTACTTTCTGAGTTGAAACATATACCATGACCAGATACGCAATAAAAAATACAAGCGCTGTTCCCAGATCCTTGGAAAGAACCAGAATTCCCACATGCATCGCCGCCACAACAGAAGTCTTTACTACTTGTTTAAAACCAGTCTCCATCTGCAACATACCCGCCATAAAGAATACAAACGTAATCTTTACAATCTCTGAAAACTGGAACGATACCGAACCAATGGTGATAGACAATTTGGCTCCGCCGCTTCGCCCTGCCAGAACAAGCACGACTGCCAGCAGTAATATACCAACCACGCCATACAGCCAGGTCAGATCCCGTACAACTTTCACCTTCCGAATGATTACTGGTACCAAAAAAGAAATCAACGTGGAAATCGCCACAATCTGAAACTGCCTCATGGCAAAACTTATCTTCAAGCGGCTTAAGATAATAAAACCAATTGACAACAGCATACACATATTGTTGACCAAAATCAAGGATGCCTTTTTGTAAATAATACGGTAAAGAAGCTGTACAACGAGAATATACCCCATCACACTTAAGTACATAATGATCAGCTGGAATTCTTCCGTCCTCAGAAACATGACGAAATAAGCCAGAAATACAAAAATCAACATCACAACAATCTGCTTGCGCATAAGATTTGTCCGGGCAGATTCTTTTTTCTTGTTCAGAACCAGAAAAGACTCCAACGTGAACAAAATCATGAGCAGAAGCAATAAGTATTTTGATACTTCCAAGATTACATTATCCATAAATTCCCCTATTCGGTGTATTGTTTACTCAATCCCACGCCTGAAATGCCCTCTTGTATAATCACCCTCAAAATCGACAGGACGATCATATACATAGCGGGAGATATACGCCTGCGCTGTCTCTTTTGTTGTCTGATAATCTTCTATCGTAAATGCCAGACGTAAAGAATTCATCCCAAGAGCTTTCACCGTCATAGCCTCTTTCAGAAGAACAGAAGGCACACTGTTATAAATGATATTATAACAGGAATTACAGCAACATTGAACCGTAAATTTTTTATTATATCTGTCTTTTACGGTGAGTACCTCATGCTGTTTTGTACAGGAATCCAGATTTTTCTTCAGACATTGTGCCGAAATCATCATCGGTGTATAGCCGTAGATGATCATCTCGCTCCTGTGATTATGACGCTGACGCAGTTCCTTTTCATTTAATTCCAAAGACGCAGTATCCTTAGCAGCTCCCTGTTCTCCCCAAAATCGCTGCGCCTGTTGATTCATAGTATACAGATTTTGATCAAGAACCGCATACGACTGAAGTCCATGCATCTTCAACATACAAAAAGACTCCAGATTTCTTACAAGGAAACCAGATAAGCCTTCCTGAATCAACTGTTTCAGACAAGGTTCTACGTAAGACAGTTCTCCGTCTCTTGTAACATGGGGCAAGGAGAGATAAACCTGCTTTCCCATCCGACGTAACTGGCGGATGAATTCCGGCGCCTGCCGATCAAAAAGTTTCGGCTCAAACATCTCGTATCCGAGATAATAACCGCTGATTTCGTCCAACTTCAGTAATGCAGTCAACTGCTCCCTGGTTTCCACAGAGACATTGATGATACAGCATCTCTCTGACTTCCCGTCTGATTCCTGATTCCTCTGCTGTTTTGGTTCCGCCTTCCTCTCCAAAAGGGTTTCCCAAGACTCGGAGCAAGTTCTTCGAAATTTACGCAACATCTGCTGCTCCAGCTCCATCAGACCTTCTCTGCGGATTTCATTCAAAAACTGCATAGGAACGAATACATCATCCCCTGCATATACATCCAAAGCTTCAAAAACGAAGGGCGAATCCCCTGTCTTCCTAATCTGCCGTTCCATACGTTCAGCAGACAGCGGCTGATTCTTCGCAGTCTGTACCCCTTCTTTTTCTATCGTAACCATAACCTCACCGGCATGCAAAACTAATATAGCAGAAGATTCTGAATATATGGTGAATGTCCCCTTAATTTTTTCTTGCAATTTCCGGTCACCATACCATTTACGAATCTCCCCATAAATCCCTTCCCGTATCTGACTTTCCCGAATACTCTGCTTCTGGCCTTCATTCTTCTTATTACGAAAAGCCATCATACTTCTCCCGTTTCGTATCTGATAATATCCCTTATTAAATCCGTCACGGTTATAAATAGCAGCCAATGCCTTCAGATCTTTCTCTTCCACACGATAAGCTTCTGGATCTTTCAGACAAAGATCCAGATATTTTCGATAAATCCCCACAACTCCGGCCGTATACTCCGGCTTTTTCATGCGCCCCTCAATTTTCAGTGAGGTAACACCTGCTTCCAGAATCTCCGGAAGCAATTCTATCGTACACATATCTTTAGGACTTAATGCAAAAGCATTTTGCTTTCCGTTCAGCATACGCCCTTTGTCGCTGATCTGGTAAGGCAGACGGCAAGGCTGCGCACACCGACCTCTGTTTCCGCTTCTGCCGCCAATCATACTGCTGAACAGACACTGCCCGGAATAGCAATAACAAAGTGCGCCATGTACAAAACTTTCAATCTCCAAATTCGTCGCCTGATGAATCTTATTGATTTCCTGAAGAGATAACTCTCGCGCTGTTACAATTCTGGTAACACCCTGTTCCTCCAAAAGTTTCGCTCCAAGGGGACCTGTAATTGTCATCTGCGTACTGCAGTGAACCGGAAGATCCGGAAACCATCTTCTGACACAGCGAAGGACACCGTAATCCTGGACAATTACTGCATCAAGGCCGCATACATAGTAGGGCTTCAGATAATCATATAATTCTTTTTCCAGTTCCTGCTGCTTTAATAAGGTATTGACCGTCAGATAAATTTTCTTACCGCAAAGATGCACTTCATCAATCGCACGGCACAGCATCTTCTCGTCCAGATTATCCGCATATGCTCTTGCGCCGAATCTGGAACCGCCGATATAAACTGCATCTGCCCCGGCAATCAATGCTGCCTGAAGGGCTTCGTAGGAACCTGCCGGTGCCAATAATTCTGGTTTCATAAATTTTACTCCTCGATGTACTAGAAAGGGCTGCTGCAAAATCCTGTAGCGGCCCCTGCTTTTCCTTTATTTTAATAATTCATCAAGTTCCTGATTCAGCTCTTCCAGTTTGCGGTTCAGTTCTTCCTTCTCCTTTAGAATCTGTGCCATCTCTGCTCTCAGCTTGTCCAGTTGAATCTGAGTTGCAATCAAATCATGTTTGATATCATAAGACTCTTTATCCTTTGCCTCGATATCCTCCTCCAGTGCTTCTGCCTGTGTCTTGGCTTTAAAATAATCATCTGCAATATTCAGACTAAGTAGTGTGTGCTTGGTCTCCGGACTCTGTCTGTTATATCCCGGAAGTTCCGATAACTCAGCAATTTTATTATTCAGATAAGAAGCAACCTTCTGAAGATAATCCTCGCTTTCGTATCCGCTTAATGTAATAATTTTTCCATCTATTAACACCTTTGTCGTATTCTTCGCTGACATATGGGTTTCTCCTTTTGTATATTCGCATACAGGCTTTTCAACACTGATTTATTTTTCTTATATTACTATTATAATCAAAAGCCGGCGAAAAACAAGTATTTTCTATCCCTAATTTCTTCTGCACACAGATCACAAGGCTGCTATGCCTTTTGTTACGATGTGTAACCCTTATGGCATAACAGCCTTGTGCTGCTCTTTCTACACGGCTAATATCCGCCCTTTTTCACTTTAACCGCAATCCAATATTCAGTATTTTTCCAGAAATCTTGCAAGAACAATTGCGCATTCCATGCGGACGGTACGTTCCTGCGGATCCAACAAGGTCTTATCAAACTTTCCTGTAACAATCCCATTTCCGACAGCCCACTGCATGGCTTCTTTTGCATACACACTGACTTTGGATGCATCCTTATAACTGTTGAAATCGGCTTTTATACTGGTGTCATACCCCTTCATATTTGCATAACGGTACAACATAACTAGCATCTGTTCACGCGTAATAGAGTCGGCGGGACCGAACTTCCCTGTATCGGAATATCCTGTGACAACTCCTTTTTCACTCGCCCATGCTATCGCTTTTGTATACCATTCACCATCAGCAACATCCTCATAAAGATTATCATACTCTGCTTCCGGAGCGTTTTCCATACGATGAAGGATTACAGCAAACTGTGCTCTCGAAAGTGATTCATAGGGTGCAAATATTGCTTTATTAAGTCCTGTCATCAGCCCTTCTTCGTATACAGCTGCGACTTCGTTATAAAACCAATCCTCCCCGCTTACATCTTCAAAGGGCAGTTCCACTCTCAAAACAGGAGTCTGGTCTGTCACAGCGTCGCATCGTTTACAGTGACGGGATTTAGAACCTTCTTTTGTATAGGTTGGCTCTTCATCGATTGTATAATCAGATTCCCAGTCATGTCCGAGCGGAGATATGGATTCTGTTCTGGATGCTTCACATTTCGTACATTTCTGTATCTTCTCTCCTGCTTCGGTACAGGTTGCTTCTTTCACAACCTCCCAACCGCCATAGCTGTGTTCAACAACTGGAACAAGTTTGTAAAGGTAAACATTATTACCCAAACCAACGGTAAAACCATTGTTATATACCAACGTTCTTGTATTTGTGGATGCCAGACCACCATAGGCAGCCAGGGCACCCTCTTTGTAAGTAAACCGGAAATAATAACTGTTATCTCCATGGCTGCTGGTTATACCTGCAGAACTTCCATTCAGTCTGAGTACCCCTCCGTCGCTGATGGAGTTCCAACTATCCAGCCAATAATTTCCCTCACGGATCAAGTAACTGTAGAAGACAGCAGCATCTCCGTAAACCGCTGTATAATCAATATAGAGTTCACCATTTTCGTCTGAGCGGATATCTACATCTGCAGTTCCAATCGTTCTTCCTGTAGCCGTCATTGCCTTTGCAGAACCTTCTTTTCCTGCACTGACGATAAGATAACGTTCATTTGATTCCAGAGAATCTGCCAGTTCCCATCTATATTGGACAGGTTCCACTTTCTCATAAAGATATACATTACTGTTATTCACATCTGTAGAAACGCTTGTTGAACCAAATTTAAGCTTTGCACTGCCTACGCTGTAGCGGATATATCTAGATTCGTCGCCATACCTGGAAATTTGCTTATACCCCTTATAATCTCTATAATTCCAGGTATATTTCTGCATATCAATACTGCTGTTATTGTGACCTCCCGGTACGATTCAGATCGGAAG
>UQAW01000097.1 GCA_900539175.1 uncultured Lachnospiraceae bacterium | reverse complement strand
AAATTTCTTTTGACTTTTTCAATTATCTACTTGACTTTTAATAGTTGGTCTTTCTTACCATAACATTTACAATCTTCTGCCACCATCATGCACTTTCCGCATGGAGCATGATATTCCACTTCTTCCGGTTCTCTTGGAGTGATGATCAACTTACCATTTTCACATTCCACCTGAATCAAACTGCCAATATCAAAACCTGTTTCTTTCAACCAATCTCCCTTTAAGATGATGGTTGGTGTATCCTTGTAGTTGTAACCACTCACGTTATATACTTTCATTTTTCTGAATTTCTTAAATGCCATAATGTTGCCTCCTTAGATTTGCCTTGTTTTAGATTTGAATTGCAGACCTTGTATCGGATGCAGAATCATCCGAGAATTTGTATGTAGCAGCCCAACGGCACCACCTCCCTTACACGAAAAAAGAACTGCTAATGCTTTGACGCACTAACAGTTCTCTTCTATAAGTTCAGTGTATTAAATTTTTTCTCCGTTCTTTACTCTCTGTAGTTCTTCTGTGTCTACGCTGAGTTTAACACGGGTATCCGGCTTTGCATTTCGGTTGCCCAAGAGGCAAACAGTCTCAACATGTGATACTTAGGCTTTTTAGGAAACTTATCAATATGTGCTAAAAAGCTCCATTTTGTGGGGTTTCGACAGCCATTTTATCTCATCAATCTTTATTTCTTGATTAGGCTATTTAATGTGTATTCACCTATTAAGCATAATGTGACGCAAGTCTGCTAATTTACTATTGAACAATTCCTTCTTGAAAATCAATTACCTTTTTTGTAATCTCAATCATGTACTGGTTCAGATATTGTCTAAATTGCAGTTTAGATACTCCAATTGCTGGATGCACCATAATCTTCAAAGTATACAATGCATTTTCGTCTTTATCATACCCCTCACCAGGAAGAAAAATATGATGTTGCTCCAGCTCAAAGTGCTGCATCACTGAAGTTGGAAACGTAGATAATAATTCACATAACTTATCAAATTCATCACACTCAAATCTTACTTCTACATCAAAAAAATTTTGAATTTGATAGTTCAAACCATCTATTGTATCTCTCCATGAAAAGTTATCAGAGAAATATGCTAAATTCTCAACACTTGCATTGGTCGCTTTTAATATTCTTACAAAAGGTAATTTCCCAAACGCCTCCGACAAAGCATCAAAAGCATCATTTTTTAATTCTTCTGTAAATTTCCTTGAGTCATCTTTAAAAATGGAATTAAAACGTCCTCTTTTCTCTCTTCTCATACCTGTTTTAAAATTAGGTATATAATATGCATAATAACTCTGATGATCTAAGTCAAAATTATCACTACTACCATTATAATCATAAATCTTTAAATCTACGTTATAATAAACTCCATCAATAATTCGTTCATTACAAATTTTTATTATGTCAGCCGATGGTTCAAAATCTTCTTCCAATGTTCCCTGTGGTAGTAGATAATCAAGATAAAGAATAAAGTTCGTATACTTATCATCAAAATAAACTGCTCGAAGCCGAATATAATGATGTTCTGGTAATTTTAGCTGATTAAGCTCATCCAATCGTTCTGCAATATATTTAAGATAATAGTCACAATTCGTCCCAATACGAAGAGCAAAATAAAAAATATTACCTTTATAATTCGCATGCCAAAAATAAGAATCAATCTTACTAATCTGCCATCCTAATTCTTTCGCAGAATTAGGAAAAAACATATTAACAATAGACCAATTTTCTGGAACTAATAACTGGCGTTCTAATGCTCGATAATCCCAAAATGCTGTTGTTATTTTTCCGTTTTTTTCTATTCCATCTAGGGTACTCACTACAGTTGCTGATGGGAAAGTAGAACATACAAGAAAATATCCATCCGCATTATATAATCTACACGAATTTTCTATGCCACCTAAATCTGAAACACCAACCGCTTTCCCAGAATGTGCATTATGTTTACACTGAACAAGCCATCTACGGGTAAACCACTTAAAATGACTTTGATAGCGTTCTATACACAATAAATCCTTTCCACCATCAGGACCTTTTCCACTCCAATAAACTTCCAATCCTTTATTATATAATAACTCTCTAATCAAAAGTTCAAAATCATCACCATTTTTATCTATTTCTTTAAAATCGAGCATATATTTTCTCCTGTATTGATTGTTTAAAGGCTTATTATCGTAAAAAATAAATGCGACTAAATATAATCAAAAAAATTTCATTATCTTGTTCCTTTAGAGTTAATATGTGACACTACCAAGGGAGGAACACTTTATGAAAGAAATCCATATATCATTTTTTAATCCTGATAAGCTATGACTTACTGAACTGTATTGTAAATTAAATAGGTATACTGCCAGAATTATCGCTAATCCCTTTGAACCGTATATGTACTTCCATGTTAACGAAGCAGATATTTTTACCGAAAAATTAGAGCTGCAATGTCTGCTGTATGACACAGTGATTACCTACACCTTCCCAAATATGTCTATCGAAAATTTATATGTGTGTATTAGGATTCTCTTATCCTTTCTTCGCTCAAAAGAAACGAACAAGGAGGAAGATATGATATGCCTTTCAATCAACAAACAAGATGATGGCAACATAACACAGACAGTCTATTACCCTTATATATAACTCACCTTTTGGAACTGTATTTAGAATCTTTCCTCTTTACAGTTCCATTTTCATCTTTCGCCACATTACTCCTACGAGCTTTCTCAATCCGAACTGCTTCAAATATTTCCGATGATATAATCGCAGGATTGTTATCTGATGCCAGATAATGAACCTCACTATTTCCAGATTTCAAAAGTCGGACATTTCCTGTGTATTTTTCATTACTAAGCATAACATCAATAGTTCTCTTACACCATTGCTCTTTTCCGGTAGGCGAAACAATCTTACGTCTTTCCAATTCCCGAATGATACCTATAACACTCTGTCCTTGAAGATATAGATCATATATCAGCCTTACGTTTTCTGCTGTCTTTTCATCAATAATTAGCTTGCCATCTGCATCATGTTTATATCCATAACACTTTCTATCATACAATTTTGATGTCCCTGATGCTGCCCGCTGCTTGATACCCCACTTTATATTTTCGCTACGGGATTCGTTTTCTGCCTGTGCAATACATTCAATAATTGAAATCATAAGGTTACTATCTGTATTCGCTGTGTCAAGTTCTTCCTGTTCAAATATGACACGAACACCGAGCAATTTCAACCGATTCAATGCATCTAAAATTTCAACGGTATCCCGTCCAAAGCGACTTATACTTTTGGTAAGAATAATATCCAACTTATTTGAATCACAATCGTTCAGCATACGGGTAAACTCTTTGCGCGAAGAACCGGTTTTACTTGTCGCAATATCCATGTAGACATCCACAAGCAACCACTGTGGCGTTGCCGCTGTTATTCTTGTCAAATGTGATACCTGCGCCGTAAGGCTCTTTAACTGTTCCGAACTATTTGTACTAACACGGCAATAAATACCTACTCGCTTATCTCGCTTCGGAGGTACGGGCGGTATAATATGTACTTTAGGATTATTGACCATGACACACCCTCTACTTAAAAAAATATACTGCATTACGAAATTTTTTCCTTCTTAGTAGTACTTTTCACCAATTACGAAATCATATTGTAATACAACGCGATATATCAAATAAATTCCCTTTTCACTCCTTTTTAAGAACAATCCAACATCACAAATTAGTGTTCTTGTCTCGAATTCGTTTTAACTTGATTATTTTCATTGCCTGCTTTAAAACACTCCCACTTGCTTTTACAAGATCAATAGGAACAGCATTACCTATTTGCAGTGCAGCTGCCGTCAAAGAATTACTGAATACAAAATCATCTGGGAATGTTTGCAGTCTAGCCGCCTCTCTGATAGAAATTGCTCTATTCTGCTCATAATGCCCATAACGTCCTTTTGAATAACAAAGACATCCACCTGTCATAGTGGGTGAAGGTTTATCAGCATCCATAATTCCATAAACATCACTATGTCCCGAAAAAATATTCCCGTCACCATCTTTTTTCTTATGACATTTTAATGTAAGATTATCTGGCAAACATGCACGCGACCCTCCGTTTTCTCGTATTATCTTCATCCGCTTAATATTGGTTTCTGACAAATTAGCGCATTTATGATTGTGAATAATTCCATTATCTGGAAATTCTTCACCAGCCTTAATGGGAGGCAGATCATCTATAGCTTCACGCACAGTTTTCCACTGTTTTAAACCACCATCTCCGCTCTGACTATGCGTAGCTTGCGGCAACTCAAATTCAAAACCACACTGTACTAACTCTTTTTGAATATCTAAACGAACCGCATGGAGTACAAACCTTTTTCGCAATTGAGGAACCCCATAATTTGCAGCATTTAAAATATTATGTATGACTTTATATTGCTTACTAAGCCGATTCAAAAATTCCTCAAGAATTCCTTTATTAAAATCTGATTCGATTCCTGGAACATTTTCCATCAATAAAAAAGGAGGAGTTATTTCTTCAATAATCCTTAAGAATTCAAAAAGAAGCTTTTTTCGTTCTTCTTCTGTTTTATTTTTATTATCTGGATTCTGGCGAGAAAAACTTTGACATGGAGGACAACCTGCTAAAAGGTATATGTCATCTTCCTTAATTTGGGCAGCCTTCAATATCTCTTTCCCACTTAAATTACAAATATCATCATGCATTACATTAACTTTTTTAAGCGGTTCATAGTTCTTATAGGTATCAATTGCACTTTGCTCTATCTCTACCGCCGCCTTGACTTTAAAGCCCGCTAACGTCAATCCGCAGGATACTCCGCCACATCCCGAAAATATATCTATAGCTTCATACTTCAATCTCATTCTTCATACTCCTCCAATGCAGCAATGGTCTTGAATCCACTTGGAGTATTTATCTGAGGAGGCACTTCGCTACTATTAAATGGCTCTCTCTTCTGCTTACACATAGCCTTAAAATCACAATGTCTACAATTTGATTCGCAAGCACGCATAGGAAAGTCTTGTCTTAAAATTCCTTTTACCGCCCATTCAATTGATTTAACCGCATTTTGAACCGAGATTTCATCAACAGGAACTTCTACTCGTTTATTGTTTTTTAATGTATGTACAAATCCTGTTTCTGCATTTTGCCCAATGACTTCTCTTGCAGCCTTTGAATATAATTGAACTTGTATTGACATTTCCCGCCAATCTTGCTGTTCAATCTCATCTGGTATTTCCATAGATTTAAAATCAATAACTTCTGCAGAACAGATATCTTTCTTCTCATCCTCTTTCAGCAACAAATCTATAGACCCTGTGATAAGTGCATCTTCAACTGAAAGTTCAAACCGTGCTTCATCCTGACGCAATCTACAAAAATCACTGGAATATGTTTTTACATAAAGATTCATAATTTTATGTACAAGTGTTTTTGCACGTTCATAAGAACCTGGGCGATTTATAGGATCGTTGCTAGGAAATACGTGTTTTAACATAAATGTAGATTCAACCATATCAGCAACCTCTGCTTCTGATGGTATTCTATCCTTAAATTTTTGATGCAAACGTTCTAAAATAGTATGTGTAGTCTGTCCAAATCCAAATAATTCCGGAACAGCTGCATTATAACCATATATACTCTGTAATTTGTACATATAAGGGCAAATCAAATAACTCTTTACCGAAGAAAAATCTGTCGGTAATTCGTTATCATCAAAGCGTGTCTGTGGCTCCATTTTATCTGCAAGACTGTCCAATTCAATATCTTCACGCATGTCTGGATGATTTAGATTAGCCATAAATATTGACGGTTTTTTAGCCCTCTTCAATCCTGGCTGCACTGCACTTCCACTCAAATATAATAAACGCTCCGCACGAGTAATTGCAGTATAAAACAAACGTGCTTCATCATCAATACGATTACCATATGCCCCACGGGCTATCGCCTGTTCCATTAAAATATTCGGCAAAGCTCCTTTATAGCTATTACTCTTTCCCGGAAATCTTTGAGCTACCAAATCAACTACAAATACAACTGGAAATTCTAGTCCTTTTACTTTATGAATTGTTGAGACATTTACTGCATCTGTTTTTGATATATAGTCTAATGATTCTAATTCATAGTCTTGAGCAATATTTTGCAAAAAATTTAGCATTTCTCTATAACGCCATTCAGAATCTATACTAACATATGTTTGTTCTATATCTTTAATAATATCACTAAATAATCCCAAATCTCTAAGAGCCGTTTCGTCTGTTAAATCTCTTAGCATAAGTGCATCTAAAAGTTGATGCAAAAAGTTCTGTGGATACACTTTACGCCTTGCAGAACTGATTGGCATATAAATATTGCTATACCATTCCTGGAGAACATGAAAATACTTATTCTTATCCGCCGATGGGAAAATCGGTAAAACAGAATCGTTAAAACATTTTTCTGCTACATTTCTATCTAATTGCTTTCCATCACGTAATAATTCCATGATTTCAAGAATGCATTGTGCATACGGACGGTCAAAAATCCCCCCTTCTCCTGTAGTTTTAACAGGTATATCCAAATCGCGCATGGCATTAACAAATTGAACATCTCTGTTCTCTGAGTTTCTGCTATGAATACCACGAATTAAAACTGCAAAATCGCTATATGTAAGACCTCTACGACTTTTCTCTGAACCATCTGCATTATATTCAATATATGTCGTGCCAATGAGTGATTTAATCCGATCCGCCACCCACTTTGCTTCATCTTCGCGATTATCAAACCACAGTTTTCGTAAATCCTGTATATTACCATCTGTATGATACGTAATTGATTTTGGCAAACGTTCAACAGGTATTGTACTTTGAATAAAATTATTCGCTGTTTCCACAATAGCCTTTGTACTCCGGAAATTCACAAGCAAACGATGAACAGATACATCGGTATATCTGTCCTTAAAAGTTAAAATATTTTGAACATTTGCCCCTCTCCAACCATAAATAGATTGGTCATCGTCTCCAACAACAAAAAGCATATCCAAATACTCAGAAAGTGTTTTTATAAATTCTTCTTGTATTGGATTAATATCCTGATATTCGTCCACAAAAAGATATTTGAATTTCTCTATATACGAATCTTCTTTGTGTGTTATTTTTTTCAGCTCTCTTACTGCAAGATTAATGGCAAAAGAAAAATCCATATAACCATCTGCATCAAGAGACGCCGATAATTTTTTTAATTTTTCATATAAATCAATATCATATTTTTCTACGGAATCTAGGGAAATATTTTCATTATTCAATGTCTGCCATGCTTCTGTCAATTCTTTAATTCGTGCAAAATATCCTGTACCTGTAGTAAGTCCAAGTTTCTTAAGTCTTGACATAACATATAAAATCAAACGATTTTGATCCAAAATATCATATTGGCGATATCTAGCATTAATATCCCCAAGCAATTTTTGACAAAACGAATCCAATGTACCAATAAACATTGCTCCAATATTGTTCTCAGAAAGTCCAAATTTATGCAGAGCTTCGGCTACCCTACGTTTAATCGATTCTGCTGCCTTTTCTGTGAAAGTAAAAGCAATAATACTCTCGGGAGATTTTCCTTGTGAAATTAAAAATGCAATTTTATATGCAAGTGTTCTTGATTTTCCAGAACCAGCACAAGCTAAGCATAATATATGATGAGATTCATCAATAACTGCATCATATTGATTATTAGTCAAATTTGAACGTAAAATTTCATAAGTATTCATAAAATCCTCCCTAAATATTTGTTATCCTATTAGGCTAAACATCATTTTTCCAATAACTGCATATGCTTTTTAGCCTATTATCACCTGTTTTAACACTCCTGTCAACTCGACCTTTAAATATCCAATCTGTCTACTCAACCCTATGCCATTTTTTCATGTAGATATGTTTCCTCTGACAGCAAACTTCCCATTTTCCGGGCGTGTTATCCCATGTCCAAAATCTACTCCTTCTCAGGAATCCCTTGTTTTCAAGCCTTTTTCTTGCATCTACTTCTCGACTTTTGACATCAACACGACACTCTCGACGTGCTCCGTCCAGGGAAACTGATCCTCCGGCACCGCTGTAACCGCCCGATATCCCTTCTTCGCCAGATACTTCAAATCCCTCGCCAGGGTCTCCGGATTGCACGAAATATAAACTACCTTCTCCGGCTGAAGTTTTACCACCGATGATAAAAATGCCTCATCACTTCCTGCCCGGGGCGGATCCATAAACACTACATCCACATGTTCTCCCCGTTCTGCCATGTTTACCATAAACTCACCGGCGTCCGCCTGACAAAACTTCACATTTTTCACCGCATTACGCTTTGCGTTCACGATTGCATCTCTCACTGCATCTTTATTTAACTCCACACTGATGACTTCCCTCGCATATCTGCTGGCAATTAATCCAATCGTTCCGATTCCGCAATAAGCATCAATAATTCTCTCATTCCCGGTCAACGCAGCCAATTCAATTGCCTTCTGATATAATTTCTCTGTCTGAACCGGATTTACCTGATAAAATGATGAAGGGGACACACGGAAGGTACAGCCGCAAAGCTGATCTTCAATATAACCTTTTCCATAAAGCGTAATATTCCGCTCTCCCAGAACCATGCTGGTCTTGCGGTCATTTACATTCAAAATTACCGTTGTGATCTCCGGATGCAGCTTCCGCAGGGCTTTTACAAAATTATTTTTAGACGGAAATACCGGCGAAGCCACCACCAGAACCACCATGATTTCTCCACTTCGGAATCCTCTGCGCACCATAACATGGCGGAGAAGTCCGTATCCGCTGTCTTCATTATAAACTTTGATTTTAAATGACTTTAAAAGTCCCCGGATATCTACAATAATAGCATCTGCTTTTTCATCCTCAATCAGGCAACGATCAATCGGTACGATACGATGTGTTCCCTCTGCGTAAACTCCTGATATCACAGAACCATCCCGCAGATGAGCAAATGCTGCATGTACTTTATTTCTATAATGATAGGGATTTTCCATTCCCATAATTGGCTCCACAGGGCAAATTCCTTTCAGCAGCTCCCTTACCTGTTTTTCCTTTTTCTTCAGCTGTTCTTCATAAGAAATTGCCTGGTATGCACAACCTCCGCACTTTTTAGCAACCCGGCACCTCTCTTCACAATTCGTTGCGTCCTGTTTCTTTGGAATTGGAAGGCTCCCTTTTCGATCCCCGGTTTGCTTCCCGGCTGTATGACTTTTTAGTTTTGTATTGTCCCTTCCCTGCTTTCCGGCTGCATACTTCTTTCTTTCACGACTTTTCTTTTCCATCTGCCAATACGTCCTTCTCTTTTCTTTCACTGACCATCCGCATTTCACGCAGCCAATCGCTTCTTTTATCTGCTGCTGCATGAAACAATCACATAACTTTCTATCGCTTACG
Organism: uncultured Lachnospiraceae bacterium; assembly: GCA_900539175.1. Lineage (GTDB taxonomy): Bacteria > Bacillota > Clostridia > Lachnospirales > Lachnospiraceae > Novisyntrophococcus. The sequence continues at coordinate 991 of UQAW01000097.1, read as the reverse complement.
ATTCCTGTCAGTACATGAATTTTACACCCAAAATATCTCTTTTACAAGATTACAGTCCCAACATTACTTCTGAATAATCGGATGCGCCCAACGATAACCCATTCCTTTAATTGTTTCAATATAGGATTTTCCCTGATAAGTTCCCAATTTCTTACGTATTCTGCTGACATGCACATTCAATGTGCCCTCTTCAATAAAATTACTCCGTGCATCCCAGATTTTCTCTAACAGCGTCTCTCTGGTCACAACCTTCCCTCCTCTGTGCAGCAGTAATTCGCAGACTCCATATTCACGGGCTCCAAGTTCTAACAGCTTATCCCCTCTGTAGATTTGATGCTCCTCAAAGTGAATCGTCAATTCTCCCGACTGCGCCACATTACTCCATAATTCTTTACTGCTTCCCAATCGCCGCAGCTGTGCTTCGATTCTTGCCAATAATTCCGCAATCTGAAATGGCTTTGTCACATAATCATCCGCTCCCGCCTGAAGTCCCTCCACTACCTGATCCGTATTTGTACATGCGGTCAGCATAATCACGGAACCCCGATAAAATTCCCGGATCTGTCGGCAAAGATCATACCCGTTCCCATCTGGCAGACGAATATCCATCAGACACAAATCTACAAGATTATTTTTTATCTGTATTACAGCTTCCTTTTTGGAATCCGCCAAAAGCACGTCATACTTACATGCAAGCAGCAAATCCCTGACTTCCTCTGCCAGTTCTTTGTCATCTTCTATAATCAAAATTGTTCTCATTTGTTTAATCCTCACCTATTATCCAAATTTTGGAAATCAAATACTAATCAAATTATACCAAATATTTCCATTTATTTCACTATCCCCATTTTGAATATTCTTTTACTATTTCAATACAATACGCAAAAGGAATGATTCTCTCTTGCATTTTTCTGCGAATTCCTCTATACTTATCATATGATGAAAGCGTCAAAAGATATTTTGACGCTTATGATATACGGATTGCTTCGCA
>UQAW01000096.1 GCA_900539175.1 uncultured Lachnospiraceae bacterium | reverse complement strand
TCGCTGCATGCAAGCATGCGCTCCTCATGGCCGCTGTCCGGGACTTTCATAGTAAGCGGACATGTCTGCTGACGCAGACATCACTATTCATGAAAGTCGATTGCTCCGCACTTTGTGCTCCCGCAATCGCCGCCAGTATTCGTAATCCGGGCTGTCGCCCTACTTCCTCATACTGGCTTGCCCGTCCAATGTCCACGACTCGCTGCATGCAAGCATGCGCTCCTCATGGCCGCTGTCCGGGACTTTCATGGTAAATGAGACGGGAAAATGTCGAAAAACATAAAAATATTGTAAAAAATTAAGAAAATAGCGGTAGAATTTATAAATTGTACTTGTCAAATGTGTATAATTGCGTTTATAATAGCTGTATTGAGTTGTGCATAAATTACAGAATATACAGGAGGAGAGAATCATGGCAAAAAAGCGTAATATCATCGTAGGACAGTCTGGCGGGCCAACATCTGTCATCAATTCATCACTTGCAGGAGTATATAAGAATGCCATAGAGCGTGGATTTCATAAAGTATATGGTATGCTGCACGGTATTCAGGGATTGCTGGATGAGCAGTATGTGGATTTGTCTACACAGATACACAGTGAACTGGACATAGAGCTTCTGAAGCGGACCCCATCCGCATTCTTAGGTTCCTGCCGTTTTAAACTGCCGGAGATTCACGAAAACCGGGAAATCTTTGAGAAGATTTTCGAGATTCTGAATCGATTGGAGATTGACTCCTTTATCTATATCGGAGGAAATGATTCCATGGATACGATTAAAAAGTTATCTGATTATGGAATTATCACCGGACAGCCTCAGAAATTTCTGGGTGTACCAAAGACGATTGACAATGACCTTGCACTGACTGATCATACACCTGGTTTCGGAAGCGCTGCGAAATATATCGGGGCATCCACAAAAGAGATTATACGTGATGCGCTGGGTCTGACTTATCATAAGCCTATGATTACCGTTATTGAGGTTATGGGAAGAAATGCCGGATGGCTGACCGGGGCAACTGCTCTGGCAAAGACGGAAGAGTGTGAGGGACCGGATCTGATTTACCTTCCGGAGGCACCATTTGATCTGGATAAGTGTCTGAAAAAAGTACAGGCATTATTGAAAAAGAAGGATTCCATCGTGATTGCAGTTTCTGAGGGAATTCATCTGGCAGACGGACGTTATGTATGTGAATTGTCCGGCGGTGCCGATTATGTGGATGCATTCGGTCACAAGCAGCTGCAGGGTACGGCGGCATATCTTGCAAGCTTCTTTGCGGCAGAGATCGGATGCAAGACAAGAAGCGTTGAGTTTTCTACTTTGCAGAGGAGTGCATCGCATATGGCTTCCCGTGTGGATATTGATGAAGCATTTATGGTGGGTGGTGCAGCCGTAAAAGCAGCAGATGAAGGAGATACGGGCAAGATGGTTGTGATCGACCGTATTTCTGATGATCCATACATGAGTTCTGCGGGAATTTACGATGTACATCGAATTGCCAATGAAGAGAAACTGGTGCCGAGAGACTGGATGAACCGGGAAGCGGACTATGTGACGAAAGATTTCATTGATTATGTAAAACCACTGATTCAGGGAGATTACCAGCCGATTATGGTAAATGGTCTGCCGCGTCATCTGGTATTGGATTTGAAGAAAAAGAGATAATATGATACCAGGGTCAAAAGGTTATGCGTTTCATGCTTGCATGAAAAAGCATGACTTTGGGACCCGTAAAACATGAGAAAGTAGCCTGAATAGGGCGGATTTCGAATGTTTTCAGGATTGCGTAAGCATGAAATGCGGAGCAATCCGTGTATCATAGGAGTTAAATGAATAAGAGGAAAGGATCACCTGTGTCTGGCAGCAGGGATCCTTTTTTTCTTATATATCATACTTTAATGATTTCAAACATGCTTTAGAAAACAATGGAAAAGAAAGAAAATTTGTGCATAAAATCCACTTGACTATGATTGATGATATGTTACAATAGAGGTGTGTGGCTTTTTGACTATACACAAATACATATAGAAGTATGCTCTGGATAAGATCTGGAAATACTTTACTATAGAATCTAAATCACATTTTAGGAGGAATGACCAAATGGCAAAATGGGTCTACATGTTTACAGAAGGTAACGCAACCATGAGAAACCTTCTTGGTGGAAAAGGTGCTAACCTTGCTGAGATGACAAACTTGGGACTGCCAGTACCGCAGGGATTCACAATTACAACAGAGGCTTGTACACAGTACTATGAAGATGGAAGAAAAATCAACGATGAGATTATGGCTCAGATTATGGATGCCATCGAAAAGATGGAAGCCGTAACAGGAAAGAAATTCGGAGATCTTGAGAATCCGCTTCTTGTTTCCGTTCGTTCTGGAGCAAGAGCTTCCATGCCGGGTATGATGGATACAATTCTGAACCTTGGTCTTAATGAGGAAGTAGTAGAAGTAGTTGCTAAGAAAACAGGAAATGAGAGATGGGCTCGTGACTGCTACAGAAGATTTATCCAGATGTATTCTGACGTAGTTATGGAAGTTGGTAAAAAATATTTTGAAGAGCTGATCGATAAGATGAAAGCTGAAAGAGGCGTTACACAGGACGTTGATCTTACAGCTGAAGATCTGAAAGAACTGGCTGACCAGTTCAAAGCTGAATATAAAGAGAAAATCGGCGCAGACTTCCCGGATGATCCGAAGGAGCAGCTGATGGGTGCAATCAAAGCTGTATTCCGTTCCTGGGATAACCCGCGTGCAAACGTATACCGTCGTGACAACGATATTCCGTATTCCTGGGGTACTGCTGTAAACGTACAGGAGATGGCATTCGGTAACTGGTCTGATGAGTCTGGTACAGGTGTTGCATTTACACGTGATCCTGCTACAGGTGAGAAAAAACTTATGGGTGAGTTCCTGATGAACGCTCAGGGTGAGGACGTTGTTGCTGGTGTTCGTACACCACAGCCGATTTCTGCACTTGCAGATGTTATGCCGGAGGTATTCGAGCAGTTTACAAAAGTTTGCGAAACTCTGGAAAATCACTATAGAGATATGCAGGATATGGAGTTTACTATCCAGGATAGAAAACTGTTCATGCTGCAGACACGTAATGGTAAGAGAACCGCTCAGGCTGCTCTGAAGATTGCTTGTGACCTTGTTGATGAAGGCATGAGAACAGAGGAAGAAGCAGTAGCGATGATCGATCCTCGTAACCTTGATACACTGCTTCATCCGCAGTTCGATGCAGCTGCATTGAAAGCTGCTACTCCTGTAGGAAAAGGTCTTGGCGCTTCACCAGGAGCTGCTTGCGGTAAAGTGGTATTTACAGCAGATGATGCTGTAGAATGGGCAGCAAAAGGAGAGAAAGTTGTTCTTGTTCGTCTTGAGACATCACCGGAAGATATCACAGGTATGAAATCTGCGCAGGGTATCCTGACAGTTCGTGGTGGTATGACTTCTCATGCAGCCGTTGTTGCTCGTGGTATGGGTACCTGCTGTGTATCCGGATGCGGCGACATCGCTATGGATGAAGAAAACAAGAAATTTACATTGGCTGGTAAAGAGTATCATGAAGGAGATTCCATCTCTATTGATGGTACAACCGGTAATATCTATGACGGTATCATCCCGACTGTAGATGCAACCATCGCTGGTGAGTTCGGAAGAATCATGGCTTGGGCTGACAAATACAGAACAATGAAAGTTCGTACAAATGCAGATACTCCTGCAGATGCTAAGAAAGCACGTGAGCTGGGTGCAGAAGGTATCGGACTTTGCCGTACAGAGCATATGTTCTTCGAAGGCGACAGAATTGACGCGTTCCGTGAGATGATCTGCTCCGATACAGTTGAAGAAAGAGAAGTTGCTCTTGAGAAGATTCTTCCATATCAGCAGGGAGACTTCGAAGCACTGTATGAGGCACTGGAAGGAAATCCAGTAACCATCCGTTTCCTGGATCCGCCGCTTCATGAGTTTGTTCCGACAGAGGAAGAAGACATCAAGAAACTTGCTGATGCTCAGGGCAAGACTGTTGAGCAGATCAAGACAATCATTGATTCTCTGCATGAGTTCAACCCAATGATGGGACATCGTGGATGCCGTCTGGCTGTAACTTATCCGGAAATCGCTAAGATGCAGACAAAAGCTGTTATCCGCGCTGCTATCAACGTAAAGAAAGCTCATCCGGATTGGAATATCTGCCCGGAAATCATGATTCCGTTGGTTGGAGATATCAAAGAGCTGAAATACGTGAAGAAATTCGTTGTTGAAACTGCTGACGCTGAGATCGCTACAGCAGGCGTTGATCTGAAATATCAGGTAGGTACTATGATCGAGATCCCGAGAGCTGCTCTGACAGCTGATGAGATTGCAAAAGAGGCTGACTTCTTCTGCTTCGGTACAAACGACCTGACACAGATGGCATTCGGATTCTCTCGTGATGATGCTGGTAAGTTCTTGGATGCATACTATGACGCTAAGATCTTCGAGAACGATCCATTTGCAAAACTTGACCAGAGTGGTGTTGGTAAGCTGATGGATATGGCACTTACATTAGGAAAACCGGTTAATCCGAACCTGCATGTAGGTATCTGTGGAGAGCACGGTGGAGATCCAAGTTCTGTAGAATTCTGCAACAAGCTGGGTCTGGATTATGTATCCTGCTCACCGTTCCGTGTGCCGATCGCAAGACTGGCAGCAGCACAGGCAGCAATCGCTTCTAAATAATAGATATTTTATACGGGATCACTTTTGAAGGAGTGATCCCGGTTTTTAAACAGGAACATGGGATGTATTTGAATATTATTTAGGATGGAATAATTTGATAAATAGGAACATTTGATGTGAACTTAGAATCTCTCTCTATAAAGTGATGGTATAGTGTAGTTGCGAAATCATATTGCTATAGGAAGTAATCGAAGGAGGAAACGCCAGAATGAAAAATTATTACAGTACGATTGACGATGTTGTACTTACATTTTCAGATATTGAAGAAGATCGGGATGGCTTTGACTTTATTACTTTCCGTTTTGAACGTCCTAATGATAATGGTTTTGATTTTGCTGAAGGAAGGTTACCAGAAAATCAGGTGTATAAATCTTATGGTTTTTCAGAAGATGAATTATTGCAGATGCAAGAATATTTAAAAAATAATAGTTTTTTAATTTGGGAGATTGCAAGAGAAAGAGGTGAGAAGCAAGGTGCCTAAGGCCTTACTTGATTTTTTGGGATATACATTTTATTTTTATTCGAATGAGAATGGAGAGCCCGTTCATATTCATGTATCCAAAGGAAAACCATCTGATCATTCTACAAAGTTCTGGATAAAAAGAGATGGTGTTGTATTGGAACATAACAGGGGAAATATTCCGAAAAGTGATTTAAAGAAAATTCAAAAATATATTTGTGCTAACAAAGCAGTCATTGTTAATCGGTGGTATGAATATTTTGGATTTTAATTTTCCAGATGTGGCATAATATTCTATCATATAATGCATAAGTTGGATGAGATAAGTAGTATATTTTTTATAAGTTGACAGTGAAGAGGCCAGAATTTTTTCTGGCTTTTTTGATGTTATTTTAAGAAAAATTTAGCTTCCTATCTGGCTAATCATTGTTCTCATTGTCAGATGATACAAGGCGACTTTTATCTATTTGGAGAAGTTGTTTCCCCTTTTTGGTGACAGAAAGACGGGCAAGAAATTTGAAATTATATAAAGTGCCTTTGCTATATGATATTATTGTGGATCCTGAGGTTAGTTGGAGTTCCGGAGATTGGATGCTTAAAGAATATTCAAATATAGTTGATTTTAGTTTTAATCGTTAATACATTCTGTATGTGATTTTAAAATTATATCGAAATGAAAGGTATATTTCTGTTATCTGTGCTTGTTAATTATGAAAAAATTACAGATAAAGAAGTGAAATATCAATTTATTTGTAGAAATTTGTGAAATGTAATATGAATGTAAGGTTGCTATGGTATAATATGTCTAAAATTATGATGTCAGGGTCAAAAGGTAATTTTTCCCTGACATCAGGTGATTCATTTAAAATAAAGAAAATATGTTCAGACAGAAGAAGTGAGTTTATCATGGAATAAAATTTCATGGATAGTAAGAAAGGGGAGACAGTTTGAAAGTCATACAGATTCGAATGAAGATTTTTCTCTTAAAGGACCTTGGACTTGATCAGGCTCAGAGACAGGTTGTTTTATTTTTGGATAAGACTCTGGGACAAAGTGAATGTATGAGGAATTTCCACGAGGAAAACTGTTTTAAAAATTATTGCGTGGACTATCCTTATCCGCATGAAGCGGATAAGATATATAAAAAGGATAAAATTTATACGATAACAATCCGTACCTTAAATCTGGAATTAGCAAGATTCTTTACGGAAACGGGAGTAAATGTTTATACAGATTACATAAAGGCTTTGAATGCAGAAGTACGGGTTATTCCGCAAAAGTATATTGATACAATTTATACGCTGACACCTGCAATTCTGAAGTGTGAGACCGGATATTGGCGTGATGAGATGACGATTGCGGATTTTGAGAATCGGCTGAAATCTAATCTGATCAAGAAGTGGGGACAGTACCAAAATGAGCAGATGGACGAGGATTTTCAGTTTCATACGAGAATTGAATTTTTGAATAAATGTCCGGTTTCTGTTGCCTATAAAGGAGTCCGATTGCTTGGCGATAAGATTTGTCTGCATATAGCGGATAATAAGCGTGCGCAGGAATTGGCATATATGAGTCTGGGCACAGGAATCTGCGAGATGAATTCCAGGGGATTTGGATTTGTGAATTATCGTTGGTTGTAGAGGGGGTGAGCGTTTGTTAGCAGAATGTCTGCAAGTGTTTCGAAAAGAATTGGAGCATTATGGAGAACGCATGATTTTGGATGGTTACATACTTGTGGATGGCACTTATCTTCTTGTAGACTCAGCGGGCGAAATTATCACAGTTATGGATATACAGATGGATAAGAAGACGCGGCAGATTGATAAAAGTAATTCCAGATACAGGGATTTTTGTTATTACGATTGGCATAGTAAATTGATTTCTACACAAAAACCTCAGGATTCATCTAAGATTATTCATTCCAATAATTATCTTTCCTTTTGGGTAAAAAAAGATAACTTGAAAAGTGGGAAGTTGAAACAAGAAAACATAGATCAATTTTATGAGTGTTTGTCACATCCGGAAAGTAAATATGATAAGAAAAAGAAAAGTAAGGTAATTTATCAAAATGTAAGAGAAATTTTAGGAGAAGTGGATCAGGAGAAGCTTAAACGATGTCACAAGTGGATATCGGAGCATATATGGGAGTTGGAAAATATCGTATCGGATATAGAATTGGATAGGAATGGATATCTGAAAATATTTTTTGAAGACGATTATGAGCAGTATGAAAAAGAGGAAAAGCGATATTTGCTTCCCAATATTTACAATAAGAATGATTATAATGTTGAGGTTCAGGGGGAAACGCTGGGACTGCCCAATGATAATCTGGGTATGAATGCGAAAAAACCGTATTTGGCGATGAAGACCAGAAAGTGTGCCGCACCATATTTGCTGAATAGTGAGCAGGTTTTGTTGCAAAAGCAGTTTTTTGATTATCTGATGAATCAGGTTGCTGTCGGAAAAAACAATTTATACGTTGATATGGAAAGACAGTGCTTTTTCCCATGCAGCAATACAGAATATCCGAAAGGGACCTTCAGAGGTATTTATCTTCGGTTAGAAAAGGGAATGGAAGTAGAGATTCACAGCCAGGATGTAATTCCTTATTACAATAACCGATTAAAAGAGCCGTTTGTGTTCGAAAATCACCTGAAGTTGGAGCATAAAAAACATCCGGATTATCAGTATGCTTATACGAAGTATCATCATTACTCAGAGATAGAGCAGTTGATTGATGAAATTTTCTTTTCTAAGGAATTAGTCAATCTGTATCATACGGAAATTGATAATATCAGGATTAAGGATGGCATTTTGAAACAAAATCTGTTGGTTTCAAGGGAATGTCTGTTTGACTGGCTGCACAAGGGAATTGATCGTTATGTATATACTACGATCAATAAGTGTTCGTTGGAACTGATCAAAGGCTTATTGATCAAGGGGTATCAGTATCGTGAAAAAGCTGCACGGCAGTTAAATTTGCGTTGGTCCCTGCAGCGGTATTTGAAGAAAGGGGGAAAGGATATGCCTTCAGTATTTTCAGAGGTAAGGAATACATTGAGAGAAAAAGTCAGAGCAAAAGATACGATGGAAATTGAATCGGCGGATGAATATTATTTTGCAGTGGGGCAGCTGGCTGCATACTTTATATCATTGAATAAAAGCGGCAATAAGAAGCAGTCCTTGATTAATACGTTTGTGAATGCCAAGACTGATAAGGGGATTAAGGAGCGTATCAAGCAGTGCTATATAAAATATAATTACAGAATTGATGAAGCAGACCGAAGAACCAAAAATCTGATTGCGATGGTAGAGGGATATGAGCCGGATGCGCCGGTGAATCAGGAGATGATTATTACCGGATATGCCTGCAGTAATTTGATTAATGAAACGGAGGAGAAGCAACATGAATAAGAGAGTATATGGTGTGATTGGAATATCGTCGATTATGGCGAACTGGAATGCTGATTTTACAGGTTATCCGAAAACAATTTCGGACGGAACAGTCTTTGGCAGTGATAAAGCGCTCAAATATCCGATGAAAAAGATGTGGGATAATGAGGGAAAGAAAGTTCTGTACATAAAGTCCATGCGTTTTTCGGAGAAAAAAGGAGAAATTTCGTTGGTTCCACGTTCCTTGAAGGAGCGGTATGAGCAGCTTTTCCAGGTGGAAGATCTGAAAAAATGCAAGGATGCAAAAGTGGTTCTGACAAATCTGATGAAGGCAGTGGATGTAAAGAACTTTGGTGCAACATTTGCTGAGGCTGGAAATAATATCTCAATCACCGGAGCAGTTCAGATTGGTCAGGGATTTAACAAATATGCGGATACCAATGCGGAGGAACAGCAGATTTTGTCTCCGTTCCGTGATGCTTCGAAAGACGGAAAAGAAGATTCCGAGGAAGCGAAAAACTCAACACTGGGGACAAAAATTGTGAGTAATGAGGCCCATTATTTTTATCCTTTTGTCATAAATCCGATGGCATATAAGGAATTGGTTGAACTGGGGGTGACAGAAGGATACACCCAGGAGGATTATGAAACTTTCAAACGGACAGCCCTTGTGTCGGCTACATCCTTTGCAACCAATGCCAAAGAGGGGTGTGAAAATGAATTTGCATTATTTGTTGAGACAAATCCGGATACCTATCTTCCGAATCTGACGGAATACCTTACATTTGAGAAAAAGGAGGACAAGGATGAGATTTCTCTTTGCTGCGGTTCTCTGTTAAAGGAACTGGGAGATCAGATTCAACGTGTGGAAATCTATTATAATCCCCATACGACAGAGCTTATAACAGATATTGAAAAGGCGGATAAATTCCATATTCTTACGCAAAAAGAGGTGTAGCCGATGAAAGCGTTGCATGTTACTCTGAGCGGCAAAACCGCTTTCTTTAAAAAGCCTGAGGTGAATACGTTTTATTATTTTACGTATGGAAATATTCATAAGGTTGCTTTGCTTGGAATCTTTGGGGCAATTCTCGGTTATGGCGGTTACGCACAGATGAAAGCAGAAAAAAGAAAAAGCAAAGATCTGGAGGAAGGATATCCGGAATTCTATGAGAGATTGCAGAATTTAAAGGTATCCATTGCACCCAATGCAGAGAAAGGATTTATTCCGAAGAAAATCCAGACGTTTAATAATTCCGTGGGGTATGCATCCCAGGAACAGGGAGGAAATCTGATTGTAAAAGAACAGTGGCTGGAGAATCCGTCATGGGATATCTGGGTTCTTTTGGATTCGGAGGAGGCAGAAAAGTTAGCGGATGCCATACAGAATCATAAGTGTGTCTTTAGTCCCTATCTTGGAAAAAATGATCACTATGCAGATCTTAAAAATTCACAGATAGAGGAAATTGAGGAAGCATTTACGGCACAGGGAAGGGTGAGTTCTCTGATTCTGAAAGAGAAGGCTGTCATGGCAGAGATGGATGATGAGGACGATGATAACGGGGATTTTGATGTTACATTTAAGTATGAAGAAATGCTGCCCCTGCAATTGGATTCCTGGACCAACCAGTATCTGTTAAAAAGTTTCCTGTTTACAGACGGTTATTTGTCCTGGGCAAATCAAAACGTTTTTCAAAAGGATGGAAAATACCTGATGTTCTACTGAGAAAGTCCCGGACAGCAGCCATGAACCGGAGTGTGCTTGCACACGAAGGGACATGGATATTGGACGGGCAAGCCGGTATGAGTAAGTAGGGCAATAGCCCGGATTACGAATACTGGCGTAGATTGCGAGAGCACGAAGTGCGGAGCAATCGACTTTCATGAATGGTGATGTCTGCGTCAGCAG
>UQAW01000095.1 GCA_900539175.1 uncultured Lachnospiraceae bacterium | reverse complement strand
AATAACATATCTTATATCAGTTTTTTCAGTTTACACAAAACTTGAAACTCTCTCGATAAATAAGAACATGAGATGTGATCCCAGTTTTGGAAAGTGAAATTCATGGTACCTCTTACAATGGAACATTTCAGGGGCCTCTCTACCTATAGAAACAAACAGCACACTCAAACTCTTTATATCTGATCATATCATAAACGAAACCATAACAACAACTCCAATGCACGAGCAGGAATGAGGATCATTCCCCATCCGCACTATCACTTCACAAGTTTAAAAATAAGTTACCAGAAACCGAAGCCGCTGAACCCGGCGCAAAAGACGGCAGGAGCGGGCCTTTGCAGCCCTGTGAGAAGTTCTTAGACGAAAATGGCATAAGAATTACAGATGGATGCGGGAACACCAGTCCCGCATCCAAAGTGCGCTGAGCCGCAAAACCATCAGGTTTTGCAGTGAATCGCACTGATTCTGTAATTCTTATGCCATTTTTGTCTTAGAACTTCCACAGGGCGAAACCGCCCGCTCCTGCCGACTTTTGCGCCGGGTTCAGCGGCTCCGGTTTCGTCCGTCCTAAACTAATTCTTGCTGAACTCCTCCAACACAAGTCCCTCATTGCGGTCCAGCGTCATTCCCACACTCCAGGAATTGATAAACAACAGCAACGGATTTCCCTTCAGATCCCGCACCTTCTTCATATCAGAAGTGCCGATAATCTTCTCTACATCCACCTCTTCCTTATTGGCAATCCAGCGGATATGCTCATACGGCAACATTTCCAGACGGATTTCCACATTATATTCATTTTCCAGACGATATTTCAATACATCAAATTGCAGGACACCGACAACTCCCACAATAATCTCTTCCATTCCGCCTTTTGCTTCCTGGAAAATCTGAATTGCACCCTCCTGAGCAATCTGGTTAATTCCTTTTACAAACTGCTTCCGTTTCATAGTATCCAACTGTGTCACCCTTGCAAAATGCTCTGGTGCGAAGGTCGGAATTCCCTCATACGCAAATTTCTGTCCCGGAGTACATACCGTATCACCGATGGAGAAAATACCCGGATCAAAGACCCCGATAATATCTCCGGCATAAGCCTCGTCCACCACATGACGGTCATCTGCCATCATCTGCTGCGGCTGGGAAAGACGCATCTTTTTCTCACCCTGTACATGATACACATCCATGCCGGCTTCAAACTTGCCGGAACAGATACGCATAAATGCGATACGATCCCGGTGTGCTTTATTCATATTCGCCTGAATTTTGAATACGAATGCGGAAAAATCCTCTTTCATCGGGTCTACTTCATTACCTTCTGCTACACGCGGCAGCGGAGAAGTTGTCATCTGAAGAAAATGCTTCAAAAAGGTCTCCACACCAAAGTTGGTCAATGCCGAACCAAAAAATACCGGAGACAGTTCTCCCTTACTGACCATCTCCTGATCAAACTCGGCGCTTGCCCCATCCAGAAGCTCAATCTCTTCCAGAAGTGTATCCTTTTGATCCTCATCCACTACATCCAACAGATGTGGATCATTGACATCAATCTCCTCTTCCACACCTTCCTTCGTACCCTTCTGCGTGTCTGAAAAGGTCAGTACCTTCCGGGTTGTCCGGTCGTAAACACCGCGGAATTTTTTTCCGGAACCGATCGGCCAGTTAATTGGACAGGTAGCGATTCCAAGTTCTTTCTCAATCTCATCCAGGAGATCAAACGTATCATTGGCATCCCGGTCCATCTTGTTGATAAAGGTGAAAATCGGAATATGGCGCATCACACAGACTTTAAACAGTTTTCTGGTCTGTGCCTCCACACCTTTTGATGCATCAATCACCATCACCGCAGAATCAGCTGCCATAAGGGTACGATACGTATCCTCAGAGAAATCCTGATGTCCCGGTGTATCCAGAATATTAATACAATAACCGTCATAGTTAAATTGCAGTACAGAGGAAGTAACAGAGATACCTCTCTCCTTCTCAATTTCCATCCAGTCAGAAACTGCATGGCGTGCTGTCGCCTTACCCTTTACGGAACCAGCCAGATTTATCGCACCTCCATACAGCAAAAATTTCTCAGTCAATGTGGTTTTACCAGCATCCGGGTGAGAAATGATCGCAAAAGTACGCCGTTTTTCAATTTCCTTCGTAAAATCAGCCACAGATAAGCCTCCTATATCTACTCTTTCTCACATCATGTCCGTTTATTTTGTTTTCAGAATCTGCTGAAACTTCCTTGTTGTCATGATGAATCGTTCTTTCTATACTACATCTCGAGGGCATGCACGCGAACGCACATGCCCTAACTTATGTATTCTATCATACGGACTTAGGTCTAGTCAATCGGCGTAATTACAATATTTTCCGGCTGTGTGCCTGTTTTCCGCTTTACAATATCTTCAATCTGTGCTCTCTGCTCATCTCCCAGTTCACTTTGAGGAACTACAACGTCCACAGTCTCTCCGGTCATATTCACCACCACATCCTCAAATCCCTTTGCTTCAAGCAAAAGCTCTGTGGCCTCCTCTTTTTCCACGGCATCCGTCATCTCCACCATGCTTTGAATGGCACCCTGACGCTCTGCCTCACTCAAATTTGTATTATTGATAATGGAAAGTAAGGTCTCTTTGTTCTGAGAACGGGTCTGCTCCCTGTCAATCCGCGCCTGTGCCAGATAAGTGGAGGCACCGGTCAGAACTGCTTCCCCCGGTGTGTCAACTGACATATCTGCGGCAGAGGTATCTGTCGTTCCATCCAGGGATGCCTCTGTCTGTGCTGCTTCTCCGGTATTTCCGGAGGCATCTGCTGTCATCCCCATATCGGTGGTGATGTCCGTAATATCTGTATCCAGACTTTCAATATCCTGCAGTATCGTATCCTTTTCCGCTGTGGCAGTACCATCTGTTATAGCTGCGTCACTGGTTTCTGTTTTGGAACTCAGGTGCTTATCCGCATAATTAATATACCCGGCTACCGCAATCATAACCGCCAATGCTGTAATGATTATCTGATTTTTCTTAAACAGTTTTTTCTTCAAAATAGCATTCTCCTTTTATTTCATTTTCATTACTTTAATTTTATGGGCTTCTACCCGAAATAATGCCATGACTCCTTCAGAAATCTGTTGTATGACCACCGGATTGTCGCCGCCCTGGCAAATCACCAACACACCTCTCACCTCCGGATAGGTTTCTGCCACCACATAAGGCACCTGATTCCCATCGCTGTCCTTTTCATATACCGTGCTCTCCTCCGTACTTCCGGAAGAAGAATTAGAACTTCTCCCATCCTCTCCGGTCTGATTCTGGGTACTTTCGGAAGAGGGACGATCTTTCTCTACAACCTTCTGATTGGAAGATTCCAGAGTGATCACTACCTGTACCTGTCCGACCCCGTCAACTTTCGAAAGCGCATTTTCTAACTGCTGTTCCATCACCTCCACCTGAGAATTACCGACATTTTTCCCTATCTGGCCTTCATCTTTCACAACTGTCTCTTCCTTTGCAGCCTTTTTGTCACTTTTCTTCACGGGAAGGGCAATTACTACCAACAGAATCAGAAGTAATCCGTAAACCACAAGCTGTTCCCGTTTCATATTTTTCAGGTAAGCTTTCCATTTTTCTTTCATCTTCCCTCCCACCGTGCCGCTCTGCCCGAATGATCGGGTATCTTTTCAAGTGGTAACTGAATCTCTCTCATTTCATAGGATTCCTGCTAATATCTATATGAGATTCCTCCACCTGATAGACCTGCGCCAACTCACTTTTTACTTCTTCCAGCTTCTCATCAAATTCCTGGTTCAGTTCCTCTTCCTCTTCCAGATATATCGTACTCTCCGGATTAAAAACTTCCAGCGTGATCTGCTCCACTGTCATCGTCTCACCTGTGCTTAGCTGTACTTCTGCCCGCTCAACTCCGATTCCTTTTTCCTCCAACATTGTCCGAATCTGACTCCCAATTTCCTGTTCATATGCCTGGTTCAGCATCTCCTCCTGTATCCCTTCCACAGAAAACATGGAATTCCTGCTGTTATCCGCCTCTTGTTCCAGTATCAAGGAACTCAACGTATCACTTAAACTCTGATCCAGATTCAAAAGCTGCAGAAGCGGTCTGCAAAGCACTAACATCAGTACCAGTCCCAGAAAAAACTGCACATATTTCCGATACTGATCTACGGGCAGACAATTTAAAATTGCTGTCATAAAAATGAAAAAGAATGCCAGGTTCTGCATCCACCCATAAATTGCATCTGACACTCCCAGCATCCCCCTCTCTATACTCCGCTGACGGTCCCTGCCAAAATTGCAATAGTCAGCAAAAACAAAATTTCCGTAGTAAACAGCACCTTGAGCAGAAGACTGCACCCTTCTCCCATCGCCTGTAATGCTCCTACCATCCGCTTATCCGAAACCGGCTGGGTAAAGGCAGCCAGAAACCGATAGGTAAAGCCGCTGACTGAAATATGCAGGACCGGCTGCAGTGCACACAAAAACAGAATGATAACCGCAGTAACTCCTACGCAGTTACGTACCAGAACTGCCGAACCAAGAACCATTTCCGTAACTGCATTGATCGCATTCCCCAGGCCCGGTATAGCACCTGCCGTTTTTCCGATTGCTGTTCTTCTTAAGGAATCCAATGCCGGCGAGATCAGACTTCTGGTCACCTGCAATCCCACGATCACTCCCATCATTGTTTTCATCGTCCAACAAATCATGTTCTTCAGTAAATCCGCCATTCTGGACAGCAAGTCCTCCTTATAGAGTTGATTTACAAATGATAATAGTACAAAGACATGGATCCCCGGAAGTACCAGATTTATCAATATGCGCTCTACCAACGTAATGACCAACAGTACCACCTGGTAAAACATGGCAGCCGTCGATGCCCCGGTTGCCGTTGCCACAGCCAGAAAATAAGCCGGGGTAAGTGCCTGCATAAAAGCAACAACACCCTTTAATGTATCTTGTAGCTCTTCACTTAAAATCCCCAGATTTTTT
Source organism: uncultured Lachnospiraceae bacterium (assembly GCA_900539175.1). Classification (GTDB taxonomy): domain Bacteria; phylum Bacillota; class Clostridia; order Lachnospirales; family Lachnospiraceae; genus Novisyntrophococcus. Next base: position 5,517 of record UQAW01000095.1, on the reverse strand, counting down.
ACCAGCAGCGTAAAAACCAACAGGTATACCAGATAAAAACTCATTTCCCCTAACTGCCCATTGGAAAATAAACTGGAAAAATTGGAACACAGCGCCGCTGCCAATACCAGAATTAAAATATGAATCCAAATTGTCTTCTGTGTTCCCCAGGAAGCTTCCAGAAACGTCAGCACCATCTGCGCCATATTCTCTCCGGAAAACGGCTGCTCCCCCGTCATCAGCTCCTGTAGTGCCTCATCAAAAGATATGGACGATTCTCCCAACAATCCGTCCACTGCCTCCTGAACCGAATCCAGATCCATAGAATCCACTAACGAGTCCTCCACCGGAAGCTCCCCCTGGGCCCATACCACTTCTTGTCCCAGAACTGTAAAAAACACTGCAGCCAACAAAAGCATCACCCATCGTTTCATGACAAAAATCCCTGAATCGTATCCATCAATGCCATGAGAATCGGCATACTGATTGCAAGTATTGATAACTTACTGAATATTTCAATCTGCCCCGCAATCGCTGAATATCCGGCATCCTTACAAAGTCCTGCCGAAAACTGCCCCACATAAGTAATTCCAATCATCTTCATCAATGCATGCAGATATGTGGTATCAATCGGCACATATTGCTCCAGCTTCTGCAGCATATCCAACAAATACTGAAGCTTCCCCGTCGCCAAAAGCATAATGCAAAGCCCTGTGCCTAAAGAAATATAAGCAGCATACTCCGGACGCACTTCCCTGACCATCAGACACAAAATCAATCCCGCAATCCCCAACACTGCAATCTTAATTACGTCCAAAATCGCCACCCCCTACAAAGTAAACAACTGCCTTATAGTTTCGAACAAATCCGATATATAAGGAAGCAGCCAGAACAACACTACGATCAATCCTGCAAGACTGGTAAGAAACGCCTGTTCCTCTCTCCCACTGTGCTTTAAGACCTGTCCCAACACCGAAACCAGAATCCCCACTGCACCAATCTTAAAAATAATACCAACCTCCAACTCAAACCCCTTCCTTTATCCTTAATCCTTACAATCAGCAAACTCTCTGCCAAAGTTTCCGGTAAATTATTGGTCTCCAAAGTCAGGAAAATCGTGTGGTTGGAAGGGACTGGTGCGGTCCGTGCTGACTTCGGAGCGTGTCCGAAGATCCACTTGCTGTGAACACTTAGGCGCGAAGGCTTTCCTGAGTGTCTTAGTGAGAACGCAAGTTAGCTGAGGAGAAGCGCAGAAGCAAGCGGACTGCACCAGTCCCTTCCAACCACACGATTTTCCGTCCACCCCTTAAATGATTTTCCGTCCCCCTCTTAAATTAAAAGTATCGCCACAAACAATCCTCCCATGATACCCAGACTCTGATACAGTTTCATCCTTGTCGGAAGCCCCTCCTGCAATTCTTCTATTCTTTGGTCTAATTCCATTTGATATGACCTGAGTGTCTGTAACTGCATCTGCTTATCCAGAAACCCCAGGTCCGCCCCCATCGCCTTCAGATTTTCCCGGTCTTCCCTGCGAAGATGGGTATCCGGCAGATAACAATCTGCATTTTTATTAAAAACTTCTGTAAAGGACTGCCCGGAAAGGTCGTCCAACTCCCTGGAGACATCCTGCAAAAAATCCCGATATGGATTCTCCATCTTTGCACCAACAGACCACAGCGCTGTCGGCAGCGGAACCGTTCCGTAACTTACCGCGCCGGACAACAACGAAGTCATCCTGCGCAGTGTCTTCAATTCCTTGATTCTCCCTGCCTCTGCCCTGCTTTTGGTAAATCCCAGCAGACCACAGCAGATCACAAAAAGTACAATAGCTGTTCCTCTTAGCATGCAAAACGCTCCCTCTCAAATAAGCAAGTTCCTCTCCCATCATAGACAGACTGGACCGTTCCTGCCTGCATCCGGTTGGACAGCAGAACATAACGGTCAAAGATGTGTGCATGAACCATTGCAGATAACAATGGCTTTTTTCTCACATCATCAATATTGTTTCCATGAACGGTAGCCAAAATCTTACATCCGCAATTCAATACAGATTCCAGTGCCTTAATATCCTCCGGTGTACCAATTTCATCCACGGCTACAACCTGAGGAGACATGGAACGAATCATCATCATCATTCCTTCTGCTTTGGGACACCCATCCAATACATCGGTACGAATTCCCACATCATTCTGCGGTACCCCCTGATAACATCCGGCGATTTCTGACCGTTCATCAACCACCCCTACGGTCAATCCGGAAAATCGCTCATTTCCATCAGAAATCTGTCTCACGATATCCCGAAGAAGTGTAGTTTTTCCGCATCGCGGCGCTGAAATAATCAGTGTATGACAAAATTCCCCATCTTCCCAAAGATAAGGAAATACACTGTCTGCACAGCCCAAAATCTGATGAGACAACCTCACATTGACGCAGGTAATCGGATTTACTCCCTTCACTCTCCCATTTTCCAGAATCACCTGCCCTGCAACACCTACCCGATGTCCCCCCTGAACCGTCAGAAATCCCTGCCGAAGCTCGTCCTCATAAGCGTACAAGGAATAATTTCCTATGTACTCCATCGTATCACAGATATCCTGTGCTGTAACTTCATAGGCATTCCTTGCCAAAAATGTCTCATTCCCATTTGCCTTCAGAAAGTAATCTCTGCCTTCATAGATAATTTGAAGGGGAGCTCCGATCCGAAGCCGTATTTCATAAATATGCTCAAAATCCTCTCCGAACTTTTCCAGTATTGCACGTACCTGCTTTGCAAACAATCTTGTTATATCTGTTTTTTTCATTTCCCTCACCCCTTACTCATATTCATTTCTCATTCGTCTCTTACAAAAATTATATGAATCCCATATCGAAATATTCCATCTAAAAAAGTCTTCCGAAGGAAACCTGCCTTTTCCCGGAAGACTTTTTTATCAATTTTCTGTTAATATTTGAAAAAGGGCTACCGCATAAATTGCAGTAACCCTTTACACCATAATAAAATTTTCGTTCAGATACTTATACCACCAATGTTATAATTCGCAGCACGAACAATGCTCCGATTACATACATAAATGGATTGATCTCTTTTGCCTTTCCTGTGAACAGTTTGATCAGAATCCAGGACAGCATTCCAAACATAATACCGTTTGCGATCGAATAACTGAGCGGCATCATAAGAAATGCCAAATAACCGGCAATCGCATCTGCCATATCATCATCAAACTTCATCTTTGTGATGGACTTGGTCATATTGAATCCAACGATGATCAGAGCCGGAGCAGTTGCAAAGCTTGGAATTGCCAGAAAGATCGGTGAAAGCACCAACGCAACCAGGAACAATACACCAGTTGTCAATGCTGTCAGACCAGTTCTTCCGCCCTCAGCCACACCTGCACTGGATTCCACAAAACTTGTGATCGTTGAAGTACCAAGGCAAGCACCTACTGTCGTTCCGATTGCATCGGAGGTAAGTACCGGACCTACTTTTGGAAGTTCACCATTCTCATCCAAAAGATCCGCCTGATCTGCAACACCAATTACAGTACCAACCGTATCAAACATATCTACAAACAAGAATGAGAATACAATGGTGAGGAATTGGACGATATGCTGTCCAACCCATGAAAAATCAAACTTCATAAATGTCGGAGCAATAGAAGGCGGAATAAAACTCTGTGCACTCAAAGATGGAATCAGTGAATACACACCGGCTTTGGCGTCTACCACATACCAGCCCGTCAATTCTGCGATGATTCCAAGAATCCAGGTTCCGAGAATTCCCCACAGTATCGCACCTTTTACCTTATGATGCATCAAAACAACCGTAAGAATAACTCCCACCAGACAAAGCACCATTCCCGGACTCTTAAAAGATCCCAAAGTCACAAGCGTTGATGCATCCGCAGATACAACACCTGCTCCCTGAAGTCCGATGAATGCAATAAACAAACCAATACCGGCGGTAATGCCAAGTTTCAGATTTCTCGGAATCGCATTGACAATTCTTTCTCTGAATTTAAAAACAGATAATACCAGAAATACAATACCTTCCACAAATACTGCTGTCAAAGCAATTTTCCACGGATCTTCTACCCCATTCAAATCCGTCAGACATACAGTGAAAGCAAAGTAAGCATTCAGTCCCATACCCGCTGACAGTGCAATGGGATAATTTGCCCAGAAAGCCATAATGAATGTCGCAATCGCTGATGCAATCGCCGTTGCCGAAAATACTGCACCACTGTCCATACCGGAAGCGCCCAGCAGATTCGGGTTAACAGCCAAAATATACGCCATGGTCAAAAATGTTGTAATACCGGCCATGATTTCTGTCTTGACTGTCGTGTTGTGTTCCTTCAGTTTAAATAGTTTCTCCATAAACCACCCTCCTATGTTTTTACGTCGCCCTCTCACGACGCTTATTGTGTACTGAAATTTCCTGGCAAAACCCCAAATCTCCGCACAGCAAATCTCTATACACCATATTATATATAGAATATCCTGTAATATAACATTTGTCAATTATTTCATTTTTTAAAATAAAAATTCAAGACTACTCCCAAAAATCACAAGTAATTTTCTCATACAAGCAAGCTCACCCCATCTTTTATTGACCTATTACATCCAATAACAGAAAACAACAAAGCGCAAATGCCACAAAAGAAGATTGTCCGAGAGGATGCCATGTCTGAATTACAATACTGAAATCTCCATCTGGGCTAACGCTTCATCAAGAACTATAACTCCATCGTCTGTCAGTATATATCAAAACGAATTCCAGACTTGTATTTCTGCCGTTTTCACAACATCCCAACGCTTCAAATACCTGCAATCCTAATGCAATGATCAGCTTTGGCTCAATGATCTGGATTAATCTCCCCATATATTTTCTTGCACAGAATGGATACCATGCGTCATTTGCCACGCCTGATGTCCTCTTCTGCCTGTAGCAACAGACCAAATTCGTAAAAAACAGTTTATCGCATCTTTCCGTAAGGAGAAACCCCTCCCCCAATACTTCCTTAAAAATACGGTACAGGTTTTCAAATGTCTGCGTCAAGGCTACCCTGCCACATGTTCCACCTGTTCACATAGATCTTATCGACATCTGCCTCCTGCCCTGGGATTATCCCATGACTATCATTGATAAGACATTCCCCGTTTTCACAGTAGGCCGGAGCTTTGATGTCCTGACATATGCGGCACATTCTCATCTCTTTTATCAGTTCTATGTATTTCTCTTCCTTTTCGCTATGCATACAAATCGTCCCCTCTTTCCAGAAATTTTTTTCGAATCAAAAACATGTCCCGATAAAGTGATTCAAACAGACCGTAAATTAATGGCTGCAACCCTACGCATCTGCATTGCACGCTTTTGGGGCTGCATATTCCATCTGTGCTAAATGAACACTATTCTGCTATTGCAATCTGTTACTCTCATCCGTATGTTCCCATAAAATTCTTAATATAATGATGTTGGGGTCAAAAGGTATTTTGCCCCCTATGATACACGGATTGCTCCGCATTTCATGCTCC
>UQAW01000094.1 GCA_900539175.1 uncultured Lachnospiraceae bacterium | reverse complement strand
CCGTCCAATGTCCATGACTCGCCGCATGCAAGCATGCGCTCCTCATGGCCGCTGTACGGGACTTTCATAGTAATCTATTAATCCATATTTTTCAGGAATGCACAATATCCCTTATAAGCCTCATAAATGTCTGCTTTGCTGGAAATCTCCCACGGCGCGTGCATATTCAAAAGGGCAATGCCGCTGTCAATGACCTCCATTCCATAATTTGCAAGAATATATGCGATGGTTCCACCGCCGCCCAAATCAACTTTTCCGAGTTCCGCTGTCTGATATGCCACATGCGCCTCATCCATCACTCTGCGGATTTTTGCCATATATTCTGCACTGGCATCATTGGAACCGGACTTCCCCCGGGAACCAGTGTACTTATTAAATACCAGGCCTTTGCCAAAATAAGCAGAATTCTTCTTCTCAAATGCCGATGCATAATTGGGATCAAATGCCGCACTGACATCTGAAGAGAGCATACAGGAATTCCTAAGCGCCCGGCGCAGTGCCAATTCCGAATACGCTCCTGTCAGATTCATGATTTCCGCAACTGTATCCTCAAAAAAATGAGAATGCATACCGGTTGCTCCAACACTTCCGATCTCCTCTTTGTCTACCAGAAGGCAGATACCCGTTCTGGATAAATTTTCTACTTCAAGGATGGCAAGCAGAGAAGTATAAGCACAAATTCTGTCATCCTGTCCATAACCGATCACCATACTGCGGTCAAGTCCGCAGTCCCGGGCTTTCCCTGCAGGTACGATTTCCAGCTCTGCAGAAAGAAAATCCTCCTCTTCCATGTCATAAGAATCCTTCAGCAGTTTCAGAATCTGTAATTTTACCCCATCCTTCTCTTCCTCTGCCAGAGGCTGACTGCCAATTAGTACGTTCAGTCCTTCTCCCTCTATCACTTCCTTTGCTTTCTTTTCCATCTGCTCTGCTGACAGATGCACCAAAAGGTCGGAGATGCAGAATACCGGATCATTCTCCCCCTCACCAATATTGATTGAAATCATTGTCCCGTCTTTCTTTGCCACTACACCGTGAATAGCAAGCGGCAGCGTTACCCATTGATACTTCTTGATTCCTCCGTAATAATGGGTATCCAGAAGTGCCATCTCCGTATCCTCATACAGCGGGTTCTGTTTCAAATCCAGACGTGGAGAATCGATGTGTGCCCCAAGAATATTCATCCCCTTCTCCATGGGCTCCTGTCCAATCACTGCCAGAAGCATAGCTTTTCCCATACAATCAGCGTATACTTTGTCTCCCGGCTTCAGTGCCTCTCCTTTTTCTATCTTTTCTTCCAGCCTTACGAATCCCCTTTTCTCCGCCTCTGCTCTTGCGAGATTTACACATTCCCGCTCCGTCTTTCCTTCGGAGATATATGCTTTATACCCTTCCGCCATAGCGGTAAGCGCTGTGATATCCTGCTCCTGATAAGTCGTCCATACATTTTTTCCGCTCATATTATATCAACCTCTTTTCTGCCATAATATCCTTATTTTCTCCTGTGCGTTCCGGATTTATCCTTCCGTATACAGATTCTTTCTATAACTATTTATGAAAGTCGATTGCTCCGCACTTTGTGCTCCCGCAATCGCCGCCAGTATTCGTAATCCGGGCTGTCGCCCTACTTACTCATACTGGCTTGCCCGTCCAATGTCCATGACTCGCCGCATGCGAGCATGCGCTCCTCATGGCCGCTGTACGGGACTTTCATTGTAAATTCTTGGAACCCGTTTACTGATATTGCAGACCATCTCATAATTAAAACGTGCCGCAGGATCAGCCACTTCCTCAATTGATAGCTCCCTGTTTCCGTCTCTTCCCACTAGAGTTACAATATCTTCTACCTGGACCTCCGGAATGTCCGTGACATCTACCATCATCTGATCCATACAGACCCTTCCCAAAACAGGCGCATACTGTCCGTGAATCAATACCCGTCCTTTCGAAGACAGCGCACGTGGATATCCGTCCGCATACCCCACTGACACAGTAGCAATTCTGGTCACTGGTTTCTCGGTAATATAAGTAGCACCGTAACTGACACCAAGCCCTGGTTTTACATCTTTGACGTGGATCACATGTGCCTTCCACTGAAGTGCTGGCCAAAGATTCAAATTCTCCTTTTGTACATCCTCCGAGGGATACAGACCATAGGTCACAATACCGGAGCGCACCATCTCAAACCGATAATCCTCGAATTCCATAATTCCGGCTGAATTACATACGTGCCTGATCGGTATGACTATACCACGCTTTTCCAGCATCTCTTTCATGCGCTCATATTTCTGAAGCTGTCTCATGCAATATGTCTTATCCTTCTGGTCTGCGCAGGAAAAATGAGTAAACATTCCTTCCAGCTCTATATGCGGCAATTTCCAAATCGCTGCAACCTGATCTGCCTGCGTCTCCTCAACCTGAAAACCGATTCTGGTCATCCCCGTATCTACAGCAATATGTATCTTCGCGCGTCTCTTCTGCCGTCCGGCTTCCTGATCCAATTTCTGTGCCGTCTCAAGACTGTCGATTGTCTGGGTAATGTCATATGCCACAACTTCCGGATACTGACTGGGCGATGTATAACCAAGAATCAGAATCGGCAGTGAGATACCGCCCTCCCGCAATTCAATCGCTTCTTCTATCGTTGCAACGGCAAAATAATCTGCCTCTGGTTCCAAGTACTTTCCTACCCTCACTGCCCCATGCCCATAGGCATCCGCCTTAATAACCGCCAACAGCTTCACTCCAGGTGCAAGCCGCCTCTTTACCTCTGCAATATTATGACCTATGGCACACAGCGATACTTCTGCAAAGCATCTATGATAACCGTTCACGTGATTCCCCTTCTTTCGTTCTCAATTTATACAGGCAGCAATCCTGCCTTCGATTCCCCCGCAGCCTCTTCACACCCCGCTGACAGATTCAGCCAGACAGATGCTCCTCTGCACTCTGCCTGGCTGCCAGATAACTTCTTTAAGGTTTCGGTATCGCTGAATAAATATTTTTTACCGTCTTTAACACTACATGGGTTCTGGTATCCTTCACCCCCTCCAGACTCATAACCTGCCGATGGAGCTGCTCCAGTGCCTCCGAGTCCCTGCAGGAAATTTTCAGCATCAAATCAAAGTCTCCGGTCTGATAATAACAAGATACAATCTCATTCATCTCCTGGATCGCCTCCGCAAATCCGTCAAAATACTTTGGATTTCCCAGACGCACCTCCATCAATGCCATCATCACATTCCCTGTCTTCTTCTCATCTACAATAATCGTATAATCCTTAATCAAACCCGTCTCTTCCATCTTGCGGATTCTCTCAATAACTGCCGACACTGAAAGATGAATCTCCTTGCTGATATTCGAGGCTGTCTCCCTCGCATTCTTCTGTAATATCTTCAGAATCTTATAATCAACACCGTCCATCTATGTTTCCTCCCAAAAAATAAGTACTCTCCCTTATATCCCGATAAACAGCAACCACTTTATACCCTCACACCCGCAGCCACCACCTCCACCCTTTCACCTTTTCCGGCAACTTTCTGGAAATGATAACTACCTCCTATTTAGTATAGCAAAAATTTTAAAGAAGTCCACCCTTTCCGCAAAAATCTTTTCAATCTTTTTTAATTGTTCCCCCGATAAGCGCCCTTGCGCTTCTATCTTAAAAATCCCTTATTCTAAATCTCCCCAACAACTCTAGACTCGCCAGGCTGCCGCCGGAAGAACAGCGCCTGTACAGCGTTCGTGTTTACGGCATCTGCAGGTCGGTTATATGTTCTTATTTGAAAGACGCGGAGTTTTTACAGACAACATTTGGTTTACCAAACCAAATGTTGAAGTGCACTAAGCACAGAAAACATCAGTTTTCTGCGCGAATTGCACTGATTCTGTAAAAACTCCGCGTCTTTCAGATATAGAACATATTAAGACCGAAGCCTGCCCGTAAATACGAACGCTGTACAGGCGCTGTTCTTCCGGCGGCAGCCACTTCCTCACCCGCAAAAAAATCCCGCCGGCTATACCGACGGGATTTCATAGGGGAGGATAAGTATTCAAGTTATCTTTGGTATGTCTATATTGTATCCTCAATTTTTCTTCTTATACATCTTTTTTAAAAATAAGTTACAAGCCCATAAATCAAAATCCCCAATACGATACAAGGCAGAACCCATTTGCAGTAAACATGCATCCACCGCGGAACCTTCAGACCGCTTCCGGTATCAGCCTCATCCGTAAAATTCTTCCATCCCCAGCCCCATTTACAAGTACAAAACAATAAATAAATCAATGACCCCAGTGGAAGCAGGATATTGCTCACAAGGAAATCCTCCAGATCCTGGATATTCTTGCCTTCCTTCAAAGGCTCAAACGCCGACCAGACATTAAACCCTAAAATACACGGCATGGATAAAACGCCTACTACAACAATATTAACAATTGCTGCTTTCCTTCTGCTCCATCCCCACAAATCCATACCAAAGGACATAATATTCTCAAACACTGCAAGAATTGTGGAAAATGCCGCAAAAGACATAAATGCAAAGAACAAACTTCCCCAGAGCCTTCCTCCCGGCATCTCATTGAAGATATTCGGCAGAGTCATAAAAATCAGTCCCGGGCCGCTGTCCGGTTTCACACCATACGCAAAACATGCTGGAAATATGATCAATCCTGCCGTAATGGCTACAAAGGTATCTAATACGGCAACGTTGATAGACTCTCCAAACAAAGAACGGGATTTTCCTATGTAGCTTCCGAAGATTGCCATAGCTCCGATTCCCAGACTCAACGTAAAAAATGCCTGATTCATAGCCGATACAATTACATTTCCCACACCGATTTCCTGCATCTTGCTCCAGCTCGGAAGCAGATAGAAAGCAAGCCCTTCGGAAGCACCCGGAAGTGTAGCACTGCGGACTGCAAGAACTACCATAATTACAAGCAAAGCCGACATCATGTACTTTGTAATTCGCTCCACACCATTCTGCAGCCCCTGTGCGCAGATAAAAAATCCTAAAATTACAACAACCACCATCCAGAATGTCATGGTTTCCGGGCTCTCCAACATCTCATAAAAGACCTGTGTAACTCCCTTAGAATCTTTGCCGGAAAAACCACCCCTTACTTCCATATAGAAATAATGGAGCATCCATCCGGAAACTGTTGTATAGAACATCATCAACAGATAATTCCCAGCCATCGCAAGCCATCCATGCAAATGCCACTTCTGTCCTGGTTTTTCCAACACTTGATAGGAACATACCGCACTTTTCTGACTGGCTCGTCCTACCGCAAACTCCATAGTCATAATCGGCAAGCCCATAATCGCTAGAAAAAACAAATAAATGAATACAAAAAAGCCACCTCCGGAATTACCTGCCACGTAAGGAAATCTCCATACATTACCGATTCCGATGGCGCATCCGGCTGACAACAGAATAAATCCCAGCCGGGAACCTAATTTTTCTCTTTCCATCTGTGTTCCTCCCCCATATTCTCCAACGTGTGCTTAAAATTCATTTCTATCGTCTGCACACTCTACGGTATTTTTTTACAGTATACTCAAGAACATGGGACTCTGTCAATTTAACGCACAGAATCAAAAAGCACCCTGTAATTGCTGTTCGTCAACAACAGCAATTACAAAGTGCATTGATTGCCAGACATTGACAGCAAAAGCTGCCGAATCCGGTATTACTGCGGTCAAAACCATAGTCCTCGCCCATACTGGTATACCACTGCCCACCTCCCTGAAGCTGCTGCAGTAACTGGCGGTACTGGAAATTGTCCGGTTCCAGATTGACTGCCTGCATGGCGTCCTGAACTGCATTAATATTATTTCCCATGCCGTAATTCGCCACAGCATGGAGATAATACCACTGTGCGGAACGGCCGGCAATCTGATTCAACACATTCATCGCCTCCCGGAACATCCGATTATTGATAAAGTTTGCCGCCGCACGCATCTCCACTTCTTCTTCACTACTTCCGTAGGTATCCTGCCTGCCGCCCTGTCCATAACCAAAACCGCCAAATCCGCCGTACCCCTGTCCGCCATAGGACGACGTCTTTCCCTCACGCTCATCCATAATCTGCTTATACGCCTGCTGGATCTGCTTAAACATCTCTTCCGCCTGATCCTTATTGGGATTATTGATATTTGCATCAGGATGGTATTTCCGGCTGAGTGTACGATATGCCTTTTTGATTTCATCCGTGCTGGCATCTCTTGTGACCCCAAGCACCCTATATGGATCTGTCATCTATCCTTCTATCTCCTCATATCTGCTTACTTCGATACTTCACCTGCATCTTTTGCCGTACCGTCTTTTGTCTTTTTCTTCTTTTTTGCCATATCATATTTTGTCCAGATTCCAATATACAATATATTCCGCAAAATGTCTACATTTTCCAGAATAGGGAGCTTTTCAAATGCCTTTGATGCAGATGCCGCCATCATGGTCAGGATATCCTCCGCTGTCTTATCAAACTCCGGTAAATCTCCGATAAATTTATACGGATTATAATTGCCGCTCTTCTTATCTTTTTCCAGATCCTCATAAGCATCCATCAGATAGATAAACTTTCCCAGATAAAATCCAAGCTGCCTTAGATCTTCACTCCAGATATCATCTTTATAGGCATAAATCTCCCCAAGTGCCTCTCCGGTAAGACCTGCTGCCAAATCCATATCCGCCGAATTTCTGTTCTCGCATTCGTGAATCTTTTTCAAATATTCCTTTACTGCTTTTGTCTGTCTGGGATACTGCTCTGAAACTTTCAGGAAGGATTTCCGCAGAATCTTTGCGGCGGTATAGCTTGTCCTCTTCCGCTCGTCCTGCCAGTCATCCAGAAGATTGTAATAGGCCAGCAAAAGATTCATATCCGCCGCATATCGGGTAAATTCGTTCCGAAGACATGGATGTTTCTTTGCAGGATGGACTGCACAGAAATGCTCCTCCCTGCGCGTCCCATCTTCATACAACCCAGTAAGCAGAACCGCCAGAAACGTCATATCATACGTCAGCGTCATCCGCCCTGACTGCCCGTAAGCTTCCTTTAATTCCTGACAGACCCCGCAGTAATACGCCTGATACTTCTGGTAATCTTTTAATTTCAGTTCTTCCTTGTTAATGGTTACATAACCAAACATACAGCCTCCCCCTTATGTCCGTTTGATGAATTCATGCTGACATTTCGGACAGCGGATGGATATGGTCCCCTTTCCTTTCGGCACCCTTACATTCTGCTTACACTGAGGACATTTAAAATAACAATGCTCCTTATCTTTCACACGCCGTGCTCCAATGCGGAAAAATCCCAGAAATCTATGCTTCCATTCCAGATATTTCTGGTTCTCTGTATAACGATTCCCGTGATTTCTGGAAAACATCCGCACATAAGTGGCAGCCAGCAGTACCAATGCAATCAGATAAAACCATTGATTTCCTGAAAATACGGAAATTAACAATGCAGCTACGGATGCATACATGGTAAATCTTCCCAACTGATCAACCCCGTACCGTCCTCTCATGAAATTCTGCATCTTATCTCTGAATTTGTTCATGAACTTTTACGCACTCCTTTATTCACAAATTTCATATAATTCACTTTATTCCTTTTATCTGCAAAAAGCAATTCTTTCGGACATTAAATTTTTCTAAACAGCCATGTCTGCTGTCGCACACATCACCATTTATGAAAGCCGATTGCTCCACACTTCGTGAATTCTTTGGATACATGCAGACTGTTGAAAGCAATTTTAAAGCAACCGCTCCAGAGCCCTTCTGGTATCTTCATAAGTAGTAAAGCGCAGTGCCAAAAGCCCCGCTGCCTTTGCCCCATCCACATTATTCTGTCTGTCATCAATAAATACTGCACGTTCCGGACGGATTTTATATCTGCGTATTAATTCCTCATAAAAAGTTCTCTCTGGTTTTATCATATGACACTGGAAAGAAAACAATGCCCCGTCAACCAGTGAAAGAAACTCCATCCCATCCACAGTCTGATCATAAATCCGTTTGGAATAATTGGAAAGAATATACACCTTCAGTCCCCGCTTTTTCAAATCTTTGATCCAGTCACAGGCATACTCCAAAGGAAATACGGTCTTTCCCGGTGTTTCATATAACTTTCGCAGCTCTTCGCCATATTCCGGACAGTTTTCCACAAACCTGCCGACTAATTCCTCCTCACTCAGAACGCCGCGATCCGCCTCTTCCCACACCGGATTCTCAAACATGGCTGCGGCCAGAGCCTTATTTTTCTCCTCATCGTACCCAAAGCTATCCAGATAGCTCTTCCAGTCATAATTGACCAATACATTTCCGACATCCAATATTACCGTATCAATTCCTGAACCGAACATCTCCTCATTTTTCCGTTTCAGCTGACGATACACCAAAATCATGGCATATAACAATACCGGAACCGCTATCGTACAAAACAGACAGACTTTAAACATCGTATACGCTGCCGGACTGTTGATCATAGCAAATACCAGCGTGGCACCGTATAATCCCACCAACAAAACCACACCCAGTATCGCCAGATATCTTTTACTGTTTTTCATATCCTTTTGCTTCCTCCTTTCATCCCTCACACAGTTTTAAATGATTGAAAAACTCTTCCATATCTAAATCTAAAACGACTTCCAGAGTTTTCTCATCGCCTAATCAAACATTTCCAATATTGCAAGACTTTTAAATTTCCGGTCAATCACCCGCGGCAGATACCGTTCCATCAACCGTTCCACTTCCTGAAGCACTTCCGGTTTCAGCGAAAACGTATACAGCCGATCCATTGGCGCTCCCACCACGTACTGGCAGGCATACAACGCCGAAGGACTCATCTGCTGCGTCTCCGGTGCATATTCTCCATTGATAGTCAAAGCCTTTATTTCGAATATTCGGCGCACCAGCCGATTGTCAAACCTAGGACTCAGCAATGCTTTCAACGAGACATACAAAAGATTCAGCATCTGGGCTTCATCCGTCCCTTCACGTCCGTAATAGTCGGCAAATTCAAGGAAATAAAACCCATAATAAACGCCTGGCTGTTCGTTTGCCAACTCCATAAAATACTCACGGACCTCCGCACTCACCATACTGTAAGCTGTTCTTCCCTCATATACGGTAAATGTTCCGAATACAAAGGGATTCGCGGCAGCCATAAGTATACTGTTGGGTCGTCTTGCACCCCTTGCAAACATCGTAAGCTTTCCGCGCTCCCGCGTCAGCAGAACTAACCGCTTATCATACTCCCCAATCGGCATCACAGACAACACCATGCCCGTCACCTGAATTGGTTCACTCATATCCTCCTCCTGTTCATCGTTCCAAAACAGCCCCGATTTTTTTCAAAAGTACCTCTGCACTTGAAGGCTGTTTTGTCCGGTCAGATTTCTTTTTTGTCATAACCGAAATTCTTGATCAGGAAATCACTGTCACGCCAGTCTTTTTTCACTTTTACCCAGAGCTTCAGATTTACTTTTTGTTCCAGAAGTCTCTCAATCTCAAAACGGGCATTAGTTCCTATTTTTTTCAGCATGGCACCTTGTTTTCCTATAATAATTCCCTTATGAGAATCCCGCTCACAGACAATCGTAGCATCAATATCCGTAATCTTTCCGCCCTGACGTTCTTTCATACGGTCTATGTATACGGCGATTCCATGAGGAATCTCCTCGTCCAACGCATGTAAGGATTTTTCACGGATGATTTCAGCCACAATCTGACGCATGGGCTGATCCGTAACCGTATCCTCATCATAAAATTGCGGTCCGTAAGGCAGATACTTGAAGATCGAATCAATAATATCCTGTGTATTCTGTCCCCTAAGAGCAGATGCCGGAATAATCTCATCAAACGCATATAATTTCCGATAGGTATCAATAAATGTCAGAATTTCTTCCTTTTTCACGGTATCCACTTTATTGATCACCAGAATAACCGGTGTTTTCACTTTCTCCAATTGTTCGGCAATATGACGTTCGCCGGCTCCGATAAATGTCGTTGGTTCTACCAGCCACATGACAACGTCAACTTCCTGCAGCGTCCGCTCTGCTACATTCACCATGTATTCTCCCAGTTTGTTCTTTGCCTTGTGGATTCCGGGTGTATCCAGGAACACGATCTGACCTTCTTCGCAGGTATATACGGTCTGTATTTTGTTTCTGGTAGTCTGCGGTTTCTTGGATGTAATCGCAATTTTCTGACCGATCAAATGATTCATCAACGTAGATTTGCCCACGTTGGGACGTCCGATAATTGCAACGAATCCGGATTTATAATTTTCATTCATTTTGGTTCTCCATTTTTGGCTGATTGGACGGAAAAGAGCGGGGGCCGGTCGGAGCGGAGAATTTGCTTGCTTCTGCGTTTCCCCTCAGCTAACTTCCGTTCATACTAAGCTCATCACCAAAGGGTTCTTCGCTAAGTATTCACAGGAAGTGGATCTTCGGGCGCACTCCGAAGTCAGCGCAAATTTCTCCGCTCCGACCGGCCCCCGCTCTTTTCCTGACTTCTATAGTTCAACGTTTTTTTAATGATCTGATGATACAAGCGTCAAAAGGTCATGCTTTTCATGCTTGCATGAAAAGGCATGACTTTGGGACGCGAAAAACACCGAAAAGTAGCCATTTTTCGTAGAAAAATGAGCGAATTTGAGGTGTTTTAGGATTGCGGGAGCATGAAATGCGAAGCAATCCGTATATCATAAGCGTCAAAATACCTTTTGACGCTTTCATC
>UQAW01000093.1 GCA_900539175.1 uncultured Lachnospiraceae bacterium | reverse complement strand
GTCCCAAAGTCATGCTTTTTCATGCAAGCATGAAACGCATAACCTTTTGACCCTGGTATTATATTATAGGAATATTGGATAAAATTTTATATTGACGGAAGAGTGACATAAGAATAAAATTGTCAGAGAAAGAGTTACGTTGGAATAAGATATTATGCAGCGGCAGATAAAAAGGAAAGAAAGTGAGAGATATGCAGAAGAAGGACTATTTTAATATACCAAATATGATGGGATATTTTCGTATCCTGCTGCTGCCCGTATTTTTATGTTTATATTTTCGGGCAGAAACAAGTAGGGACTATATGATAGCTTTGGCTGTGCTGGCGGTTTCTTATTTCACTGATTTTTTTGACGGAAAAATTGCAAGACGTTTTGACATGGTAACAGACTGGGGGAAGATGCTTGATCCCATTGCGGACAAGTTGACGCAGGGAGCGATTGCCGCTGCACTGATACTGAGATATCGTCTGATGGCAGTGTTAGTCCTCCTGTTTTTCTGCAAGGAGGTTTACATGGGAGTTATGGGTTTGTATCTGATTCGGAGAGGATATCAGGTAAATGGTGCAACGTGGTACGGGAAAGTCGGGACAGCCGTATTGGATGTAATATTATTCCTTTTACTTTTATTTCCGGGGATGCCGTCTGCAGGGGCAAATATCCTTATTTTTATGCTGATTGTGCTTTTACTTGTAGTATTCGGATGTTATGTCAGGTTTCATCTACGGATATTAAAGAGCTGAAGTCGTTTTATGGAACTTTCCTGCATGGTGATGTCTGCGATAGCAGACATGTCCGTTTCAGGCGTATGAAGTGTGCGATAAAACTGTGAACACAGGTATAAACAAGTTGACGAAGGCAGGAATCACATGCTATATTTTTAAGTAGTGCCAAAATATAACGAAGATACTTGAGATTGTTGCATTTGAGGTGAAGAAAAGTGGAATCAAAAATAATAGAGTGTCACTTAAATCAATCGATTGAAAGGAAGCAGATGAGGGAAAAGGTAGCAATCCATAATGGGCGGTATATTGCAGTGAAAAGAGCACAGGATATTGTCTTTTCGTTACTTGCGCTGGTTGTTCTCTCACCTCTTATGTTGGTGATTGCAATAGCAATTATGATTGACGATCCAAAAGGCGGTTTTATTTTCAGGCAGATTCGATGCGGAAAAGACGGCAGGATGTTTCATTTTTATAAATTCCGGAGTATGTGTGTGGACGCAGAAAAAAAACTTGACGGGCTTTTGGACCAGAACGAGATGGAAGGACCTGCTTTTAAAATAGAAAATGATCCGCGTATTACCCGTGTTGGAAAATTTCTAAGGAAAACAAGTCTGGATGAGCTGCCGCAATTGATCAATGTTCTTAGGGGAGAAATGTCAATTGTGGGTCCCAGACCGCCGCTTCCCAGGGAAGTAGAACAATATACGGAGTATCAAAAACAACGTCTGTCTGTGAAACCAGGCCTGACCTGTTACTGGCAGGTTCAGCCCCATAGAAACAGGATAAGCTTTGAAGATTGGGTGGAATTGGATCTGAACTATATCAAAGCTCAAAGTTACATAGTGGATTGGAAAATCATCATTATGACTGTAAAGGCAATTTGTCATATGCAGGGAATATAAGCATTGTATTCTTACGAATGAGGAAGGCATGAGGTTATGCGAGAAAAGGATTTGCATGATAAAGAGCGAGGAGGATTTCTTTCATAGTGCAGGAGCATTATGAAAAGATGAGACAGGGATGAACCAGGAAATTGACAATGAAGAGATTGTAATTGACGTGACAGAACTTTTTAAGGCATTGCGGCAGAAATTATATTTGATATTAATGGTGGGCGTTTTGACAGCAATGTTGACATTCTGGGGAATCAAGGCTTTCGTTACTCCGATGTATACCTCAGTCACTAAAATATATATATGGCCCGGACGAGATAAGGGACCTGTATTGACGCAGAATGATCTTAAAATAAGTACTTCACTGGCAGCGGATTACAGGGAATTGATGAAAAGTCGTTCCGTATTGCAGAAGGTTATCATTGATTTAGACCTGGATATGTCCCCGCAGGAATTGTGGAGCAATGTGTCTATTGAAACAATTGCGAATACCAGGATGTTAAATATTATTGTTCAAAATGAGGAACCGGAGCTGGCGAAAAAAATTGCAGATGCCATTCGGGAAGCTGTGGGGATACGAACACCGGAAGTTATGGGAGGATATTCCGTCTTTACGGTAGAAGAAGCCAGTTCTCCATCCGTTTCCAATGCTCCTGCTATAAAAAAAGATACCATATATGGGGGAATGATAGGTCTTTTTTGCGCGATTGCAGTACTTGTGATGGGTTATCTTATGGATGATTCCATAAAAAGCCCGAAGGATGTGGAGCAGCATCTGGGTATGAGTGTGCTGGCATCGATCTCGATGGAGAAACGCCCCAAAAATCTGAAACCTTCAGAGAGACTTTCCCGGAAGAAAAGGGGGAGATGAGGTGGAGAAAGGTAAGGCAGAATGCAGGAGATATTTTTAGATGAGCCGATAAGAAGCTATAAGAAAGATGAGGAATATAAAATCCTTCAAAGAAATATGGAATTTTTCGGGACAGATAAAAGGGTTCTGGTATTTACCAGCGTGGCAGCAGGCGAAGGAAAAAGTTCAGTTTCGATTTCGTTGGCAGCATTTTTGGCGAAGGAAGGAAAGAAAGTGCTGTTTCTGGATGGGGATCTGCGTAAATCTTCTCTGAACAGTCGCTGTAAGGCAGAAACCCCGATTTACGGTCTGTCTCATTTTTTGTCAGGGCAGAAAGAACTTTTGTCTGTTATATATAAGGTTTCTGGTTCTGAATTAGAGATGATAACTGCAGGAGTGCTTCCGCCGAATCCGGCAGAGTTGTTGGGAAATGAAAAGTTTCAAACCTTAATAAAGACTGCAAGGGCGAATTATGATTATGTTATGATAGATTCCCCACCCCTTGGCCGGGTGATTGATGCGGCTATTATTGCAAAACAATGCGATGCAGCGGTTTTGGTAGCAGCAGTGCGGGGGGTCAGTTATAAGGATGTGGGCAAAGTCAGAGCACAATTGGAAAAGACAGGCTGTCCGATTTTGGGAATGGTTTTAAATAAAGTAAATGTCAAGAAAGATAAAAAATATGGAAAAATACAAAAAAAATTGGGGAAATATAGAATATAAGAAGCATCTTGGCGATATGGCATATTTAATTTTGTTTTTATTGATCACATTTGACAAGATGCTGGGGACTACGATGATAGGAAGCCGCTATCCGGAGATTATAAAGATGTCTTTAAGAGGGTTGCTGGCTTTCTATTTGTTTTATAAATTATGGAACGGGCCAAAAAGTAAGAAGTGGGAGCTGGTTCTTTATCTGGCTATCATCCTTGTTTCAGCGATTGCATGGAGAAGGACGGGAAACATTGAGTTGTTAGAAGTTGCATTTTTGATCATTGGTGCCAGAGATGTTGACTTCAGCAAGATATTGAGGGTTTATCTGATCGTTACGGTCCCCATTTTGGTTGGTACCGTTGTTGGATCTCAACTGGGGATTGTGGAAAATTTGATTTATCACAGAGGGCAGACCCCAAGAGCAGCGTTTGGGTTTATTTACCCTACGGATTTTGTGGCAAATATTTTTTATATTGTGCTTGTGTGGTGCGTCTTAAGGAATGTTGCACTTCGATATTGTGAATTGGCTTTTATTGTGCTATTGGCGGTGTTCGCTTATGTATTCTGTGAGGCACGTATGAATGTCCTGTGCCTGACACTGGCTGCAGTGAGTTTTCTTGTTCTGAAGAAGTGGAACAGCACTGGGAAATTCCGAAAAAAGGCAGAAATTGAGAGCGGTGTCAGTTTACTCTTAATCTGGGGAAGCGTTTTTTGTGCGTTTCTTATGGTCTTTTTCAGCTATTTTTATCGTCCGGACAGCGTCTTCTGGCAGAAAATGAATGCATTCCTGACTGAGCGGTTATTTTATGGACATAGAGGTTTTGAAGAGTTTGGAGTGACCCTGTTTGGACAGAAGCTTCCGATCCGTGGGATGGGAGGCACAACAGAGCTGATAGAGGATTATTTCTTCCTGGACAGTTCTTATGTAAAGATACTTCTGGAATACGGAATTGTACTGTTTGTAATGGTTCTTGCAATGTTTATATTCGATGCGTATAAGTTAAGACAAAGAAGGCAGTATTACATGCTTGTTGCTCTTGTACTGTTGTTTGTGCAGTGTACGATGGAGCATCATATGCTTGAAATCGCATATAATCCATTCCTGTTTCTGGTTTTTTCAGATTATACGAGCAACTATACGTTGAAATTAAAGAAAAACGAGTAGGAAAGTAGTCATATATCGAAATGAAATGTTCATAGTGAGGTAAATATGATAGATATCAGTATTGCAATAGTTGCATACCGTAATTATGAAGATGTAATAGAGGCGGTGTCTTCTATTGAAAAATATACATCGAAGATGATTACAAAGCAGATCTATATCATAGATAATAGTTGTTTTCCGGAAGCAGACGAGGAACGTTGTATATTTATCCGTAAAATTGATCAATATAGCGATGTGAGCTACATCGAATCGGGGGCAAATCTGGGATTTGGAAAGGGGAATAATCTGGTTTTGGATATGTTGGATTCCAGATTTCATGCGATCGTTAATCCGGATATTATGCTATTGGAAGATACTTTAAAAAAAATGATGGAATTTATGAGTGATGATAATATCGGCATGAGCATTCCTAAAATTGTGAACCAGGACGGAGCGATGCAGTATGCATGCAGACGGGAAGTGACTGTCTGGGACATGTTTGTGAGGATGTTCTGCAAATCATTATTTGTGAAAAGATACCGTTATCATACTCTTCAGAAGAATGACTATTCCAAGCCGTTTTACGTGCCGTTCGGGCAGGGGAGTTTTTTGGTGATAAGGACAAGTATTTTTAAAGAACTGAAGGGATTTGATGAGCGGTATTTTTTATATCTGGAAGATGCCGATTTATGTAAACGTGTGAATGAGATTTCCAATCTGGTGTACTGTCCTTATACGACGGTAGTACATAGGTGGGGAAGAAGTTCACATAAAAGTTTTAAAATGTTTAAATGTCACATTTCATCCATGATTAAGTATTTTGGCAAGTGGGGTGTCAAATGGTTTTAATCATCAGGTATGATGTTGAAAGGATAAGATTATGAAAATCATTGCAATGAATCTGCCGCAATACCATGTCATTCCGGAAAATAATGAATGGTGGGGGGAAGGATTTACGGACTGGGTGAACGTAAAAAAGGCACGGCCATTATATAAGGGGCATGAGCAGCCGGTGGTTCCCCTGCATCAGAATTATTATGATCTGGGGAATATTGATGCGGTAAAAGCACAGATAGATCTGGCAAACAGATATGGTGTCTATGGTTTCTGTTATTATCATTATTGGTTCAATGGAAAAAAACTGCTTGAGAAACCGTGCGAAATTTTATTGGAGCATCCTGAGATAGATGCACATTATTGTATGTGCTGGGCAAATGAAAGCTGGGCGAGAACCTGGGATGGAAAAGATTCGCAGCTTCTGATCAAGCAGACATTCGGAGGTCAGGCGGATTGGAAAGAACATATTCAGTACCTGCTTCCGTTTTTTAAGGACAAACGGTATATCAAAAAAGAGAATAAGCCTGTTATGTTTTTTTATTCGATCAGCAGGATAGAAAAATTTGAGCAGATGATTGCATATTGGGAAACCAGACTGCGGGAAGAAGGATTTGACGGTTTATATATTGTGGAATTTGTCAATTCCTTTAATTCAGGATTAAAACAATCAAAATCCGATGTTATATGTGAGTTTGAACCTCATGCTACCTGCAGATATGATCTGTCAATCTTTAGGAAGGGCAAACGTTTTTTATGTAAAAAACTGGGACTTACTGATTATCTGAACTATGATGTTGTCTGGAAATCACTGATTCATAAGAAGAGATTTTATAATGGGAAAAAAGTATTGCGCAGTGGTTTTGTAAATTTTGACAACAGTCCCCGCAAGGGAAAAAAGGCCCTGGTGATAAGAGGCGGCAATCCAGAGAAGTTTTCCCATTATATGTCTGAATTGGTGAAATCCCGGGAGAGAGATTTTGACGATTCGTTTCTTGTAATAAATGCATGGAATGAATGGGCGGAGGGGGCCATGTTGGAACCGACAGAGAAAGAGGGATTTCAGTATCTGGAAGCTGTGAAAAGGATATCTGATATGCCGGATGGAATTCAGGAGATGTGACATGGGAGAGCAAACGTTTCGAAGTAAAATTATTGCATTATATCTGCCGCAGTTTTATGAGACAGAGGAAAATAATCAATGGTGGGGAAAAGGATATAGTGACTGGGTAGCGGTAAAGAAAAGCAAGGCATACTTTTCCGGACAAACACAGCCAAGAATTCCATTGAATCATAACTATTATGATTTGAGCAAATCAGAAACTCTGCAGTGGCAGGCTGACCTGGCTCATAAATATGGAATTGATGGCTTTTGCATATACCATTACTATTCCAATGGAAAATTGATGATGAATCGGCCTGCTGAAATCTTATTGGAGCATAAGGATATTAAAATAGAGTATTTTTTCAGTTGGGCAAATCATGATTTTCGAAAGCAGTGGTTTGGACAGGATGGCCGGCTGCTGAGAAGGCAGGAGTATGGAGAAAAAGAGGATTGGAAAAGACATTTTGAATACCTGCTGCCGTTTTTCAGGGATGAAAGGTATATGAAAATGGATAATAAGCCGGTTTTCGTAATCTACGATGTTTTCCATATTGAAAATTTCGGACCTATGATGAAGTATTGGAATGAGTTGGCAAAAAGAGAGGGATTTGACGGATTATTTCTGATAGCCACAAGATCAAGAACGAATTTAAAATCGGAAGACTTGTTGGAATTGCAGGCAATCGACAAGGTATTTGTGTTTGAACCAATGAATTTCAGAACCAATGGCTTTCAAAGTAATTATATATATACCACAAGCAGACGTATAAAGACGGTTTTGATTCGACTTCACAATAAGATATTTAAAAACCGCCCCCGGCAGGAAAAATATAGTATACCAAAAGCATATCAGGCGATTTTGAAAAGGAGAATGCTGGAGGATGAATATTACGGCTTTTTTACAGAATGGGACAACACTCCCCGTTATCAGGGAAAGTCGGTTGCTTTTGTGGGAGGTTCTCCAGAGCTATTTGAACAATATTTTGAAAAAGTGTTGAAGAAAAGCTGTCTTGGCGGGAAAGAATTTATATTTATCAATGCATGGAATGAATGGGGGGAGACAGCGTATCTCGAACCAGATACAAGAAACGGCTATGCTTATTTGGAAGCAGTAAAGAAATGTAAGGACAGAGTGTGGAATGAAAGGTAAGGATGTTCATCAGATTGTAGTAAAGAGGAAAGATATTTTTGGAATCATTGTAGGAATCCATTTATTGATCTGGATTTTGAATTTACCGTTTTCACAGTTACAGATGCTGCTTTTAGGGAGAAGGGCAATTACGTTATATCAGTTGGGAATGCTGGAATGTTTGCTTTTGGGTTTGTTGTTTATGCGCTCTTACCATCAGATAAGGTTAAGCAGGCTTTCCATCTGTACATTGGGTTTTGTTTTTCTATTAATATTTTTCGGTCTGTTTTCAAGATTGATAAACAGGGGGATTTCTATAAGCGATGTGATGTATTATTTTATATCCTGGAGTGTTTCCTTTGTGATCCTTATAGCTGCGGACCAGATGGAATTCAAGATTGAATATTTAATGAAGGTGTTAATGACGATCATCATCATTCATGCAGTTATGATCGTTATCCAACGGGCTACTGCATCCATTATATGGCCCTTTTCCTATGATGAATCGGGCAAACAGTTTTTCTATATATCAGAGAATTATTATAATACGCAGGAGAAGATGGTACGCTGTCCGGGAATCTGCGCATCAGGATTAGATGCCGGTCTGCTTCTGATCTTTGGGTGTGCGATGCTGAAGGTGATAGAGTTTAAAGAAAAAATCTGGCGTACGGTGTTGGTGATTCTCTTTGCGGCAGCACTTTGGTTTACAGGTACGCGGAATATCTATCTCACTTTAATCTATATATTGATCTATTCATTCATATGCACACACACAGCCGGCAGGTGGAAGGTTGTTTTATGTAATAGTTTTATGATTATAAGTACTGTATTCTATACAGGATTATTAAATAAAATCGGACATTCCTATCTGCGGCTCACGAAAAATATATGGACAGATACATTTAGTGCATTAATACGTATTACGAACTGGGAGAATGTCTGGGAGGTTATAACAAGCGGCAACGTATTTCAGATATTGTTTGGACAACTGAAGTGGCAGGCAAATATAAGCTTCACAAATATCGACAACGTGTATCTGGAAGTGCTTCTTGCAACCGGAGTGGTGGGATTGATCGCTTTCTGCTTATACTTTCTTTATCTGAATAACTACTTGCTGAGAAACAGCGACAATCGGATTTCGCTGCTTGTTGCCTTTGTTTCCGCAATATTTATTTATGGAGTTGCCAATGTGTATGAAAACTTTTATATGGCATTGATTATTGTGGCTGTACTTATTTGTGAAGACGCCAGAAAAAACAGGCAAAGTAAGAAGGAGAATTGAAGTGAACGTATCATTTGTGATTAATGAGCCTATAAACAGAGCAAGCGGCGGATATAAAATGGTATATATGTATGCAAATGCCCTCTCTGCCAGAGGAGATCAGGTTAAAATTTTTTATCGCTGCAGAAAGGATGTTCTGTTTTCAAACTATAAGCTGCCATTTGCAGGGAAGCTTTTGATTGCCCGAATATGTGCCGGGAAAGGTCCGAAATGGTATCCGCTGAACAAAAAGGTCGAAAGGAAAATTATTACAGAAATTTCTGATGGGTCGGTAGGAGATGCGGACGTTGTAATTGCGACAGCAGCCGATACGGCGGACGGGGTGAATCAGCTGTCCAAATCCAAAGGGAAAAAATTTTATTTTATTCAGGGGTATGAGATCTGGGTTATGCCAAAAGAAGAGCTGCAGAAAACGTATGCGTACAGGATGGAGAAGATTGTTGTTGCAAATTGGCTGAAAAATCTTGTGAGCCCATATTCAAAGCAGGAAGTCATCTGTGTTCCGAATGGTATCGATCAAAACGTGTTTCATATTTCCACGCCGGTGGAAGAGAGGAACAGATATCAGATAGCCATGATGTATCATGATTTGGAGAGCAAAGGTTCTGACGACGGCATAAAGGTTTTGATTCAGTTGAAAAGAAGATATCCGCAGTTAAAGGCACATCTTTTCGGGATACCGCCAAGGCCGGAAACATTACCGGAATGGATTGCGTACACCTATTGTGCAAAGCAGGAAGAACTTGCAGCAATCTATAACAGTGCTTCTATTTACCTGTGCCCAAGCAGGAATGAGGGCTTTCCGCTGACAGGCGCGGAGGCCATGATGTGCGGATGCGCGTTGGTAGCAACCAATATACCTGGAATTCGGGAATATGCCAACGATCATACGGCTTTGCTGGTTCCCGTACGGGATATAGAAGGTCTGGAAAAAGCCTGCAGCAGGCTTATTGAGGATGAAACATTCAGAATTGATTTAGCCAAAAAAGGTCACTCATATGTCAGTGAAGCTCTGTGTATGCAAAAGTCAGCGGATTTATTTGTACAGTCCATACATCGGGAGGAAAAACCGAAATGAAGAAGGTTATCATTGATGACTATTGTTCCGGGGACAAGCATGCCGGAGCAAAAGCGAGAGGAGATATCAGCCGGATTCTGGACAGTTGGGAAAATATCTATCTGTTTGAGAAAGAGAAATCTCTGTTTACAGAGGTCATAACGATATTCCGGCGTAATTTGATGATTCATTTTACGAAAGGGAAGGGTTACATTACATTGACGCAGTTTCCCTTGTATTTGGAGGGACCATTTTTTCTGCGGAAAATTCCCATGCTGAACAAAGCGGCTAAAAATATCGTCCTGATTCATGATCTGAATTCGGTGCGTTTTTCGCACAGCAGCAAAAGGGAAATAAGAAATTTAAATAAATATGACGTCATTATTTCGCATAACTCATGCATGTCTCAGTATTTGAGAAAAATGGGTGTAAAAAAACCCATGGTTGACCTGGAAATCTTTGATTATCTGTGTATGGAATATTATGAAAAGATTGATTGTGATAAGTATCAGAAGGATAAGCCGGTTGTGATTGCGGGAAATCTGGATAAAAGTAAATCAGGATACGTTTATTCCCTGCCCGAAAATGTGGAGTTTCGTCTGTACGGGATCAATTATGGGGATACCGACGGGCAAGGAAATGTGCATTATCAGGGAGCTTATCAGCCGGAAGAATTAGCTGCACTCCTGGAAGGGAGTTTTGGATTAGTCTGGGACGGAAATAGTACGGAAACATGTATTCCGTATCTTTCCATCAATAATTCCCATAAGACTTCCCTTTATCTGGCTGCCGGACTTCCGGTCATTCTCTGGAAGCAGGATGCACATGCAAAGTTTGTAGAAGAGCATCAGTGTGGTATTCTGGTGGATACTCTGGAAGAGATTTCACAGAAAATCAGCAGCATGACAGAAGAGGAATATCAGGTGTTAAAAAGAAACGCAGGTGATCTTTCGAAAAGAATCACATGTGGATATTACACGAAAAAAGCGGTAAACAAGGCACTTAAGGAATTGTTCAGAAATAACTTTTAAATAGTGCGTAGAATTTTTCTTCGAGAGTG
>UQAW01000092.1 GCA_900539175.1 uncultured Lachnospiraceae bacterium | reverse complement strand
AGCCCGGATTACGAATACTGGCGGCGATTGCGGGAGCACAAAGTGCGGAGCAATCGACTTTCATGGATGGTGATGTCTGCGCCAGCAGACATGTCCATTTATTATAAAGGTTCTGCTGTCTATGCAAACCACCCCTTTATCCCTGTTTTTCTGTAAGAAGTACTGCTACAGCTTTTTGATTATCTGCAGGATAGTACCGAAGCGTTTTCCCTTTCAATTCCAGATGTACTTCTGTATCACTGTATACTTCACTTATTTCATAATGACAGGTATCCGGCAATTCCATGGAAATTACCTCCGGAAGCAAGCCGGCAAATGTATGGATTACGGCATAAGCTCCTCCGTGATCTCCCTGTCTGAAAATTCCCTGCCACCCTTCAGGATGCCGTATACATGCAATCTGCGGACCGTAACGGTAAGTCTTTCCTTCCCTGACAACACGCCAGATTTTCCGGTAGAAAGCCATGCCTTGTTCAATGATTGTCCATTGTTCTTCCGTAAGATTTGTTACGTCTCCGGAAAGACACATTCTTCCCAGAAAGGTATTAATTATCGACCATGCAATCCTTTTACAGGAATCTGTCTCCCGTATTACTGCCCAGATCTGACTCTGTCTTGGAAGAATCGCCCGGTGAAGATTAGCAGCGATAATGGGAATCTCCACACATTCATGAGCATCTGAGAAGGATGCCATACTGGTAAGCCCCATAAATCCCGGTTCCAGACGGTGTCCGCCGGAAGCACAGTTTTCAATTACGATTCCGGGGATTTCCCGTGCGATCTTCCGAAAATATTCCTGAGCCGCAAGTACATTCTGCCGGAGTCCTTCTCCCGGAGATTCCCATCCGTCACATCCGACCCCCATCGTGTCGTTATAATCTACTTTCAGATATTCAAAACCATATTTTTTCAGCATCCCAATCACGCGTTCATCCAGATACTGCATGACCCAAGGATCATTTAGATTCCAGAATCTTCGTCTGCTGGTGGTAAGCGGATACCCGTCCAGCTTCAGCAGATGATCCGTATTCTGATAAGCTCTTGAAGCAGGCCCTACATTCTCAAACTCAAACCAAATGCCCGGCTTAAGTCCCGCCTCCTTAATTGCAACAACCGTCTTCTCCAATCCTTCCGGAAAAAGATCCTCCGATACCTGATAATCTCCCATACTGATATCCCAGGGGATACCCGCTTCCTTATACCAGCCGCAGTCAATTACGAAATAGGTAAATCCTTTTCCTTTAATTGCATCGAGAATCTTCACAATATTTTCATGGGAAGGACATCCCCAGGTCGTACAATACTCATTAAATACAATCGGAAGCTCCTGTTCAATCTCCGGCACCTTGTCAGCAGCCGCCTTTTGCGCCTGCACAAGACGGCCGGAAGCAAGATCGATAGATTTTGTTCTGCACACAGTCATCACTGCTTCCGGCGACTGAAAGCCCTCCCCAGGGGCAACCTTTTTCTTCCAGTGTCCAAACTCCCGGTCTGCAAGTCCGCCGCTTATTGCAAAATTCTCATCCTTCCGGAAAAGTTCCATCTGCCAGGAAGCCCCGGAATACAACTGCGCTCCCCAGAACACATGACTTTTCGTATCTTCCACGAACAGCCAGGGAAAATAATTATTAACCGGAAGAGAACCTGCCTGCCCAAACCGTTCACACTTTACAGAATCCATATTCCAGCCGGTATCCAGCTGGAAAGCTTCCAACGGTAAGGATTCCAGATGACCTTCCTGACTCCAGCGGCTCCTCAGCCGATGGATCGTCAATGCCTCATGGCAGTCCCCTTCCAGATAAGGAGATATCATCTCCAGAGAAAAACTCGCCAGTAATTCCAACTGCACTTCCTGTCCGCTGTGATTTCTGAACTCACACTTTGTACCCAGATATTCGGTTCCCTTTTTCCAGTTCAATTCATGGCATACCTCATATCCACGCGGATCCTGCAGGGTCGTCTGAATCAAAATCATCTCATCATTTTCCCGGATATTCTGCTCCTGATACTGTAATCTTTTCACACTCTCACTGTTTCTCAGTGTATTACCAGGGGCATAACACCCTTCATAGGCGTCTCCGGTCAATTTTAACTGTACCAGACTATCCAGCTTTGCTGTCTTTGCCACGTTTTCACACAACGGCAATTCCGCCGGATATAACGTCAGCCCGACATGTTCTCCTTCATCAATCTCATATCGTGCGACCATATCACCCAGTTTATATTCTTTTAAGATTTTTCTCATGCCTTCCTCCCCTTATTCAGCCCTTTACGGCCCCTACCGTCATACCTTTGATAAAGTATTTCTGCAATGACATAAAGAGCACCGCAATTGGAAGAACAGATATTACAATTGCAGCCATTGCCGTAGTATAATCGCTGGTCTGTGCAGAGAATAGTGACTGTATGGCTACCGTCAATGTTTTCAATTGTTTTTTACTTACATAGAGACTGGCCAGAAGGTAATCATTCCATATCTGGAAAGACTGCATAATAATCAAAGTTGCCATTGCCGGTTTCAGCAGCGGCAATACAATCGAAAAATATGTCCGGAATACCGAACATCCGTCTATTCTGGCCGACTCTTCCAATTCCAACGGAACCGTACTCATAAAACTATTCATCAGGAAAACACCGAAGGAAATTCCTGTCGCTACATACATGAAGATAATTCCGAATCTGGTATTCGTCAAATGCATCTTGTATCCGATGGTATAAATTGGTAAAAACAGTGCCTGATAAGGAATCAGGATTCCTACAATAAAATAGATAAATGCAAACTTGAAAAATTTCTTTTTGCACCGGGCAATTGCCCATGCCGTAGTACCACACAAAACCGCCAGAATCAGAACGCTGATCGCCGTATAGAAAAACGTATTAAAAAATGTTTCCTTCATATTCAGCTTGTTAAACGCCTTGATATAATTATCAAAGTTTAACGAATCCGGAAGAGAAAGGGGGCTGTTCAGGTATAGCTCCTTCTTCGTCTTAAAGGAATAATTCAGAATAATTACAAGAGGAGCTATAAATAAAACTGCCAGTACTGTCATAATAACCTGAACCAGAAATGTCCCTTTGGTATACGGTGTAGAAACTGCCATTTCTTCGTCTTTTTTCTTTTTTCTGACTGCCACTATGCCTGTACCTCCTTACTTTTCAACCCTTTTACCTGTATCAATGCCACCAGAAGAAGTACAACTACCAGTGTCACAGTCATAGCAGAACCATAACCATATTGCCTTCCGTTAATTGCTGTGGTATAAGTCTGATAGATTACAGAAGTAGATGCTCTTCCCGGACCTCCCTTTGTGGAGGATACCAACAGATCATAAACCTTCAGGGAACCTGTTGTAATTCCTACAACACAGATGGTAATGGAAGGTGCCAGCATCGGAATTGTAACGTGAAAGAACCTTTTCACCGGACCTGCACCATCTACTTTTGCTGCCTCATACAATTCTGCCGGAACACTTTGCAGTCCTGCAAGATAAATCAACATCCAGTAACCAATCCACTGCCAGTTATTGGCGATCAAAAGACCTCCGAGGACTGTATTCGGCTTTCCAAACAACAGGAAATCGAAATTAGTGCCCAGCCAGTCATTGAGTGCCGGAAGCACATTGGAAAACATCTTTAACCAGATAAAGCCGACAACGACAGCACTGATCAGACACGGAACAAAAAATGCCGTACGGTAAACTTTCTGCGCCTTGATTCCGCTGTCCAATGCAACTGCAAATAACAATGCCGCCACATTCTGAATAATTGTATTTCCAATCGTAAATTTAATGGTAAACCACCAGGTATCCCTGAAATCTTTATCGTGAATCAGATCTATGTAATTCTTCAATCCGACAAATGGTTTTTCCGCTGTCATTCCATCCCAACTGGTGAGAGAGTATCGAAAAGACAGAAGAAGCGGGATGATCAGACCAATCGTAAATATAATAAAACCGGGAAGTACCAACACCAGGTATTGGCGAAACATCTTATCTTCCATACTGGCTTTCTTTTTTTTCTTCATTTTTTACACGCTCCTTGCTGCAACCTGTTTTAAATCCAAACAGAGGACTGTCGTACCTGATAGAAAGGGTATGGCAGTCCTCTGAACTTTCATTCAAAGAATACAGATCACTTCTTATCCGCTCTTAGTTTGCACTGCTTGTATCCACTCTGCCATCTGATGCCTTTAAAGCATCTTCAAAACTGGTCTGTCCCTGCAGCCAGGAAGCAATATCCTTTGCATTTTCTTCCTGGAATCCGCCCCATACCAACTGATTGTTTCCAAGAGTTACATCCACAATATTTCCTTCTGATGAATATTTATCAATGTCTTCCTGACTCGGATTCTCGAAAGTCGGTGTCACATCCTTCAACATAGAGGCTGTCTTTGTATAATCATAGATTTCCACTGCCAGTTCCTTGTCAGAGGTAAGCAGATCCAATACTTTGTTAACCGCATCCTGATGTTCTGTCTTTGCGCTTGTCATAATTGTAATGTTCGGCTCAAAGATTAACTTGGAATCCCCGGTCTGGTTCGGGAACGGGAAGATACCAAAGTTAAAATTCTCATCGATATCCAGGAAGTTCTGGATAGACCAGGAACCGGATACTTTCATAGCCGCCTCTCCGCTGACCATCTTCGCATCACAGTCTGTCTGCTCCGTAGAAAATGTAGTATCAAAGGTATGATCAAAAATCAGTTTATTATATTCATAAGCAGTCTGCATTTCTTTACTGTCAGCAAAGCTTACACTTCCATCACGGAACTGATCGCCCCAGTCCGGAGTTTTGTTAAATACATCATTCATCATAAACTGCATGGTCACATTACCAATGGACCAGGTATCTACCATATGACTGGCAAATGGGGTAATCCCTTTTGCCTCACAGGCATCTATAATTTTCTGCAGGTCTTCCTGAGTCTTTGGAATTTCCCAGTTGTTCTCCTCAAACATGTCCTTGTTATAATAAACACCCTGATACAATGCATTATATACCAGACCGTAAGTCTTTCCGTCTACAGTCACATTCTTTCTTGCTGCATCCAGACCCCGATCCAGATATGTACTGTCAATCTCTCCCAGAACTCCCTGGGGGGCATAGGTTGCCACATCCTGCGCTTTTCCAATCATAATGTCCGGAAGTCCTGACTGCAGATACTGCTGCATCTTAGGCTGGAAATCATTTCCCCAGTCAACACATTCCCATTCCAAAGTAATGTTCGGATACTTCTCTGCCAACGCAGCATCAATCATATCTTCAATACCGGCATCTGTGGTAGACTGTCCGGCCAGAACGGTAAGGGTAACCTCCTCACCATCTTCTTCCTCATTGGAAGCACTGTCAGATCCGGTGGACGTTGAAGAATTACTTCCAGCCACATCACTTTTTGTATTGCTGTCCGCTGCGGAATCATTTCCGCATCCCGCTAACATACTGGTCAACATTGCTGCTGCTATCAAAGAACTTACAACTTTTCTCTTCATTTTAAAACCCTCCTGTTTTGTTTTACCTGATGGATTTATTATAAGCAATATCAGAGAACACCAATTAGGACAATTTTGAAAAAAAGAGTTGGCTATTTTTGAAAAATAAACCAACTCTTTTTCTAACTGATACTGTCACCGCGATGCAGATCCGCATACTGCAGGACTTCATCCAACGTCTGTTTTCCCTGCAGCCACAAAAGCTCCTGAGCTGCCACATCATTCTGGAATGCCCACACCAGCTGGGAATTCCCCGTAGCCGCTTCGATTATCTGACCACTATTTTCATAGTAGTCAATATCTTCCTGTATACAACTTTGAAAATCATAACCGGTCTCTTCTCTTACGGAGTACGTTTGTGTAAATTCCAGAATTTCCTTCATTAAACCGGAATCATGGATCAGAATATTCAAAATATCATCTACCAGATCCGGATATTCTGTCGTTGCCCCTTTCATAAACGTCATATTCGTCTCACGGATCAATCTGGAATTTCCCTCCTGATTGGGATAGGGAAAGATCCCATATTCATTGTCTGTGGCATATTGATTTTCAAACTGAAGCGACCAGGAACCCGTAAGATACATAACCGCCTCCCCCTGTTCAAACCGGTCATCACAGGTAAACTGATCAATCAGAAGCGCATCTTCCCAGGAATGTTCCAAAATGTCCATATTATTCTGCATACAAGCTGCTATTTTCTCATCACCGGAATAGCTCACACTGCCTCTTCTGAAATCTTCACCCCAACAGGGATTCCGGCTGAATATATCATTAATCATAAACTGCATGGTGGTATTTCCCACCTTCCAGCTCTCCAGATAGTGGCTCGCAAATGGTGTTATCCCCTGTTCCTCCAACGTCTTTATGACAAATGACATTTCCTCCTGTGTTCGCGGCGTCTGCAGCCCAAGGGAACGAAAGATTTCCTTATGATAAATGACCCCCTGATACCAGGCATTGAAAGGAAGCCCGTAGTACTGTCCCCCGATTTCCACCGGACTTAATGCTTCCTCTTTGATTCCTTCTACCAGTTCAGCATCTATCGCTGACAGATTTCCGGTACTGTAATATGTTTTCACATCCTGGGCTTTTCCGATCATAATATCCGGTATATCCCCGGCGGCAAATCTGGCCCTCACTTTTGCGTCAAAACTTTCTCCCCAGTCCACACACTCCCACTCAAGTTTTACATCTGGAAAGACCTCTGCAATCTTCTCATCAATCATATCTTCCACTCCTGCATCGGAGGTAGACTGACCGGCCAGTACCGAAAGCACGATGGGTTCCTTTTCCTGTACCTTTTCCTCATTTTTTGTTTCCGTACAGCCTGATAAAATCAGAAGCAAAACCAAACCGCCTGAAATTAGCTCTTTTTTTCTCATCTGTCTGTACCTGATTTCATACTTTTTTTGTAGTCTCTTGGGCTGATACCGGTTATTTTACGAAACACTTTATTAAAATAAGTATAGTCATCATACCCCACCATAAATGCAATTTCCGTCAGGTTACTGTCTTTTTGCTCCATATATCGCTTTGCTTTGTCAATTCTCGTTTTGGATATATACATCATCAAAGTTTCATTGGTTTCCTTTTTAAACATTCTGGAAAAATAGGAATGCTCCATATGAAACTTCTTAGCCAGACCAGATAATGTCAAAGGTTCAAAATAGTGCTGATCAATATACTCCACCGCCTGATGAACCGCCTCGCGCATGGTGTCAGGAGCCTCCTCCTGACTGACCACTATCATATTTTCTATATTATCATCTATAAGCTCACACAGATACTCTGCATCCAACAGTTCAATCGCTTTATCCGCTAATTCTACCATATACTCCAGATCAAGAAGTTCCTGAGATGTCAAATTGGCTGTACCTGCGGCATATTCAACCAGAAAGCTTAAGATCCGCTTCACTGTCTGCTTTACTTCAAGATATTCCCACCCCTGTTCCTGACAATGACGGATTCCGATTTTTTCAAAAACCAGGTTCTTTGCCCCTCTCTTATTACCCGACTTCAGCAATGTCTGTAATTCCTTGGTCTGAACTTCAGTTATCCTGTTCTTTACCTTATATTCCTCCTGCTCCTTCTTTCCGTCCTTTGACCACATCATCCAGTGCTCCCTTGTAAACGGCCGCATCATCAGTAATGCCACGGTCTGTATATACGCCTGGTGAAGACTTTCCATAGAATAAGAATGCTCACTCAATATGACGCTGACCGGAGATTCCGCCACTATTCCAATTTCCTTAAGAATCCTTCTGGCTATCCGAATCAGGATTTTACTTTCTGACTCAGATACCACGATAAATTCATTGGATCGGTAAACATGGTTAAATACCATCAGATTCTCTTCCCCGGCAATCTCTTTGATTTTTGTTTTTATTCGGAAGGAAAGCAGATTCATATCATATTGAACGGATTTGCAAAGTCTGGTTAAATTATGAATTTTTATAAGCATCAGACTTGCTCCCACAAAATCCATATTACTGTTCATCGTAATATTAGGGGTAAAAGGCATCTCTTTACGTTCCAACAGCTGCGAAAATTCCCTGTCCTGGATCAGGGAGGCTGCTTTCTTAAGCTCCAATTTTTGCTGCTCCTCGGCCTCCGCTTTTGAATTCCTGTCGCTGATGATTTCAAGGGCCTTTACAATTGCATTTACAAGATCAATTTTGCTGATAGGCTTTACAAGATAATTGATGGAACCGGCCATAAAGGATTCCCTTACAAATTCAAAATCATCATATCCGCTGACGACAAAGGTTACCACATGATGATATCGTTCCTGAATAGCTTTCAATAAGTCAATCCCATTCAAAAAAGGCATATTGATATCTGTTATCAAAATATCCGGTTCTGCTTCCTCCATTCGCTTCAGAACTTCTTCCCCATCTTCCGCCGGTTCCAGCAGTTCCAGATGATATTTCTTCCAGTCAATCATTTTGCAGAGCTTTTCTCTGGTCCAATACTCGTCATCTGCTATCAAAACTTTAAACCACTCGTTCATGAAAACTCCTCCTTCGGTCCTCTGCGCGGTATCGTCAGAATCACTCTGGTTCCACAGCCTATTTCACTTTCGACTGTAAGGCCATACACTTCTCCATAGAGCATCTTCATTCTCATATGGATATTGTTGATTCCGATGGAAGTCCCCTTTTCTGCCTTTTTCTCATCTCTTCCATCCAACAATGTCCGTAATTTCTCCCTGGGTATTCCTACCCCATTGTCGCTTACTACAATCTGAAGATTATCTCCCACGGCGGATGCCTGAATCAAAACTTTCTTTTTCCCCCGACAATTCCGTAATCCATGATTCAACGCATTTTCTACCAATGGCTGGATGGAAATTCTGGGAATCGAATCCTTCAGAACCTCGTCTTGTACCTCAAACTGATACTCCACTTCATCCTGCATTCGTACACTCATTACATATATATAATTTTTCAGATGAACAATCTCTTTTGCTACATTCGAATAAGGATTCTTCATGTCCAGACTGTAGCGGAAAATATTGGACAACGACTGACACAGGGCGCTTACCTGACGGCAGCCTTGAATTTCTGCAATACTGGTCATGGTATCCAATGTATTGTACAGAAAGTGCGGATTGATCTGTGCCTGAAGCGCTTTGTACTCGGCTCTGTTCAGCAGCAGCTTCGTCTCATATTCCCTGCTGATCAGACTTTCAATCTGATCCAACATTTCATTAAAATTCTGAGCAAGCTCCCCGATTTCATCATCCTTCATTCGCTGGATACGCAGCCTGGTATCTCCATCTCTGATTTTTTTCACTGTCTGAGTCATCTTTTCTAACGGACGTGTCAGCGATTTGGAAACCAGGTAAGCTGCTGCTGCCGCAACAATCAGCATGATGCCTGCAATCATAATCAGATTTTTCGTCAGTGCCCTCTGGTTTTCTTCTAACAAAGACTGCGGCATTAAAGAATATGCCCCGAGATTATACTTACTCTGACCGACCTGAAAAAAGACTCTGTTTCCTGACTCCAAAGTTTCCCCCAGATTTTCATTTCCTTCCTGAATTTCCTTCTGAAGGCTTACATAGCTATCTTCATCCTTCTGATCCAGCGTTCCTATACTGAGCATTGAACGATCCCCCAATGGCTGCAGCCACATGAAGACCTCCTGATCCGGACTATATTTTTCCATCATAGTCTTGATGCTCTTCCTGTCCACATCACAGACCACATACCCGATCTTATTCTGAATATTACTGTTATTATAAAGCTTCAATACAAACCGCACAATATCTGCTTCTCTGGATTTATTATAGTAACTCGAAATCAACATCGTGGCGTCTCCCGACTCCACATATTCCTTTACGATCTGGGCATTATACTGCTCACAATCACTGTAAATATCTTTTGGATAGTTATGCTTCGGAGTCGTGGCCCTGCGATAGGTGCTAATGATCTCATGATCCGAATTATACAGATACAGCGCCACAACCCAATCGGATGATTCAAAGTTTCTGGCTCCGATATTATATGCTTCCTGGTAATACTTATCACGCATATCACTAAGATCCATCTCTGCTTTTAAGTCTTTTATAAATTCCTTTTCATTATAAATATTGATGAGCCCATTCTCAATCGTCTTAATAAAACCATAAATATCATCCTGCATATTCTGCAGTGAATTAAAACTCTCTTCCTTTGCCTGCTGATAGATGATCTGTGATGAGGTATCTCTGAAAATAATTGTCTGCGAAATCAACGCGATTAAAGTAATCCCCAAACACAGTACCAACACCTTTGTATGCATATTCCATGTATGTTTCATAACACGCCCCCAAACACAAAAAATCTACTTGGTATCATTATATCTAATTATTGATTTATTGTATATTGGAGTTTTTTGAAATAAAAACTTGTATTTTTTTGAATAATTTTTCACAGAGCTTATGCTCACTGTAGTCATAATCCCGACAAATCAAGCTGTATTATCTTAAGGTTTCAAAACTCACAATCCGGATCTGCCTCCTCAATCACCTCTATGGTATCCTTCTGTTTATCCGAAACTATACAGGGAAAATAGTCAAACACCTCTCTGGAGCTGATTGTACCTCTGTACTCATACTCTCCCAACAGCAATTTTAAAAAGGTTGTCTTTCCCCTTCCATTTCTCCCGATCAGTCCCAATTTCCAATCCGTATCAATCTGAAAAGTCGCCCGGTCAAAAATTAAGTCATCGCTTCCTTCATATCGATCCTCTGCAAAGGAAGTTCCATCCTCCTTTCGGGAACGTAAAAAAATGCCTTCGGCATCTCAACTCCCCTAACCCCTCAATCTTGAGGGGAAG
>UQAW01000091.1 GCA_900539175.1 uncultured Lachnospiraceae bacterium | reverse complement strand
AACAAAGTGGCTCTCAAGTATGAGAACGGTGGCTCCCAAACTTGATAATAATCATTTTTCAATGCTGCATTGACAAAATACATCTTGACATGATAAAAAGAATGTGATAACATGTGAAACGTAAGTAGTAAGTAGTAAGTAGTAAGTAGCTTGACATAAATTACAGAAGTTATTATTATTCAGAGTTGTCGAAAAGAAAGCGTTCTAGAGATATGCTAAGAGTTGTTTGAAAAAATAGCGGTATTTTTGAATATCACTAATGCCTATGAATCCAATTATAGAGATGGGTCATAGGTCATATTAGGTAAGGTGTTTTGCTTGGTATCTATTTTATTAACTATTGGTTAAGAGCTACAATTTTGCTACATTGTTTTCTGATGAAAAATTTCTTTTTTGTGTATTACTCTTCTCTTACAAATCCAACAATGCGAAGAGCCTCCATAGAACAGCATTAAGCATGGTGACATAAAATTTTTTTAGTGGGTGGAATTTTTAAGTTCGCATAGGACACACGGGATAGGACTTTGAGACTTCGTATATTGATAATAATAGTTGTACGAATATTGAAAGAAGAAAAGATGGTGTTTTGGGACATCAAACACTGTTGATATAATACCGTGAATGGATTTAATGAAAATGTAACTGATGACTGTATAGATGGGATTGAATGGAGAGGTTTCTCTTTCATTTTAGATGTCCTTACATCTATATCATAAAAAGAATAAGCTTGTAATTTGATTATTACATATTGTGAACTTATTGTATAAGGAGAATTGTCGTGAAAATTACTCAAGAGTATGTTATTTTATGTGGGAAGGCTAAGAAGATTAAGTATCACTCAAAGTTGACAGTGGTAGCTGTGATTCTGTATGACTTGGTACAGATGGGTGCAATTTCGCTGACGGACGGTATGTTGAAAGCAGACCAAAACTTCGACACTTTTTTAATGGAGGACTATGAACTCGATATATTTAACGAAATTAGAAGTAAGGGTTCCGCTAAATTCAGTCTCTATATTATGAAACATTATCTGAATTTAGATTCAAAGGTTATCTTTGAAAAGGTAAAGAAACGGTGCATAGAATTGAAGATGGATACGAGTTCAAGTATAATAGCTGTTGTTGAGGGGCTTCGTGCGGAGATATTGGAGGACGGCGATATAAGCGAGGAAACAGCTGTACTCACGTTACTTCTCAAACAAGCGAATGTTATTGACTTTTATTTTTCGAAGCATGAAAAGAAAAAACTATTAGAGAGAGTAAAGGAACTAAAAAAAACAAAACATTACGAGTTTTACAAAACCCTACACCGGATTATTGCTATTTCTGACATTTTAACATGGTCGTAAAGAAGGAGTATTATGTCGAGAAGAAGAAGTCGAGAAGTTTTAGATAAAGCTGAAGATGTTACAATAGGGGAGCTTGCACGAATTACAGGCATTAGATACAGCTCGCTCAAATTTTATACAGAAATAGGCTTACTAGATTATTATCAGGAGGATTCGGGGCTAACTAGGCGATATAATAAGGAACACTCAATTGCCAGGTTAAAAGAAATAGTTGAGTTAAAATCTGAAGGGAAAACAATTAAGGAAATAGCTACATATTTTGAAAAATTGGATTCTCAATAATTACATATGATGTGACAAACTATAAATAGTAAAGTGTTTTTGAAAAGTTTTTTGATTTATAAAAAAGGGTAACTTTAATAGAACATTTGAAGACAGAGTATTTCAGATGAAATAGATAAACGCTATGGAAGGTAGTAGCTAACGAAGTTTTTAAACGTTAAAGTCTACATCCTGCATCTCCAATGCATAGATGACTTTGATTAATTTCTTTGCTACATGTGTAATGGTTGCTCTGTGTTTTTTGCTTTCTGGTAAGTATAGCTTCGTGGTTACTGTACAGACCGCAGCGAAACAGCTGTGCAAAAATAGAATCTCGAAAGCAGACCCTTGAAAAACGCCGGCACTTAATTAGCAGGATTGTTTTGTATCCTGCGAATTTAGTACCGCTGCGTTTTGAAGGAGCGGGAGCGGGTCTGCTTCGAGATCTATTTTCTGCACGGCGTCCGTTTCCCTCTGAACAGGAACGCTTCGTGAAACAACCCTAGCAAAAGAACTGATCTAATTGCTTTTCGGCGGGTGCTGTGTTATAATGAGCCGATCGGAAAATCAGGGTTTATGGAGAAAGAC
This sequence comes from uncultured Lachnospiraceae bacterium, assembly GCA_900539175.1. GTDB lineage: Bacteria > Bacillota > Clostridia > Lachnospirales > Lachnospiraceae > Novisyntrophococcus. The sequence goes on along the minus strand of UQAW01000091.1, from coordinate 8,742 downwards.
AAAATGAATGAAACCAAAGATGAAAATAGGGATGAAAACGGGGTGTCCATGGCAGGTCAATGCAAGCAGGATTCGCCAGGCAAGAAAAAATTTTTCAAAAGAAAATTCAGTGATACATGGCTGGCTTTCTACTTAATATCCGTGGCAGTGATACTGCTGGGGCAAATTCTGGGACAGTTACTATACGGTGTGGTGACAGGGGTTTTAGCCGTGTTTCTCCCATCCATATGGGAGTCGGATGTATGGTATACCTTTGGAATGTATATATGTTTTATTGGTATCTGGGTGGTGGCATTTTTCTATATGGGACTCACCAAAAAGAACCGCCCCATATTGAAAACACTTTGGACGAACGCAAAGGGAAATACCATTGGGAAGCTGCTGCTTGGTATCGTGATAGGTTTTGGGCTGAATGGGGTCTGTGTTCTGGCGGCATGGCTGCATCGGGATATTACCCTTTCCTTTGCCGCCTTTGAGCCGCTTGCACTGATCGCTATATTTGCGGCGGTTTTTGTTCAGTCCTCGGCGGAGGAACTTGTGTGCAGGGGATTTATGTATCAGCGGTTTTTGAAAAGCTACGGGAAGCCGTCCATTGCCATTGTGGGCAACGCGTTGTTTTTTGGAGTGCTTCATCTGAGCAATGAAGGGGTTACCTTTTTGTCGTTGGTCAATATCTTTTTGTTTGGAATTTTATTTTCGTTTATAGTTTATTATATGGATAGTATCTGGTGCGCATTTGCGGTACATACGGCATGGAATTTTATGCAGAATATTCTCTTTGGGCTGCCCAACAGCGGCATAGTGGTGCCGTATTCCATGTTCAAGCTGGAAGCGGGCACAGCGGCCAACAGCTTTGCATATCATGTGGGCTTTGGCATTGAGGGAACGCTGCTGGCAAACGCAGTGCTTCTGGCGGCGGGTATTGCCATGTATTTCTGGGGCAAAAGAGTGAAAAAGAACGATTCCTCCCAAAGTGTATGTACTGCCGCCACAGAAAGAAAGAATTTCAACACTGTTGAATAACATTAAGAACCTTATGGAAAAAATGGGTTGGTCTGCAGAACAGTCCATGGATGTATTGGATATTTCTGAAAATGATCGAAAGACACTTTTGCAGTTGCTTAAATAAAATGCAATATGAGCCGGACAGTATCAAAATCAAATAGATACTGTCCGGCTTTGCTATTAGGAAATATCATGGGATTCTGTGTTTTGATTTTTGATCGACAATTATTCACCACCCACAAGGTTGGGTGTTTTAGAAGAATTGTGAAAAATGTTATTCTGATGATCCGGTTTTTAGCATGGAAATTTACGGTGAGATATAGTATAATTACATATAACTGTAGAGATAATTTTGGGAGTATATTTGAAGGTGAAAGGGCTAAAAAAACTTATGTCAGGAAAAAAGAAGAAAAAAGGAGGAATTGTAAATTCTCTTTTGACGCTTGGAATTATTGTTTGTCTTGGGGTATTTGCTTATTCGGCATTCCGGTTGTTTACAATCTATCAGGATTACAAAGTTGGGGAAGATGAATATGCAAAGCTTCAGGGACAGTATACAACCAGAGAAGTAAAGGTGCCGAAAACGCCGGTGAGCGAGTCTGTGGATGGAGAGTCCCCGAATCCGACAGAGGAAGTTGCATCAGCGGAAGCGGTATCGGGAGAGAATGCGGTGGAATATCTTCCTCTGGATGTGGATTTTCAGGCTTTGCAGGCAATCAATCCGGATGTTGTAGGGTGGCTTGAGGTTGAGGCGCTGGATATCAGTTACCCAATTGTTCAGGGGAAGGATAATGCAGAATATCTTCACAAGACCTTTGAGAAACAGGATAACTTTGCCGGTTCTATTTTTATGGATTATGCGAACAGCGCGGATTTTAGCGACTGCCATACGATTATATATGGTCATAATATGAAAAACCAGTCGATGTTCGGAAAACTGAAGCTGATCAAGGAGAACGAAAAGTATAAGGCCAGCCGCTATTTCTGGATACTTACCCCCGAGGGAAAATACAGGTATGAGATCTTCAGCGCACATGTTACACCTGCGGATGGAGATACGTATACCTTATTCAGCGGACCGGATCAGCAGTTTCTGGATTACGTAGATAAGATGGCTTCAGAATCCCAGATTCCAAAGACAGAAATTCCGTTTACTTTGGATGATAAGGTGGTGACACTTACTACCTGTACAAGTAATGAAACTCAGCGTTTTGTTGTTCAGGGAGTCCGTGTATCGGACAGATAGAAGAAGCAGATGCTTGTGAAACTCTCAGGAAGTTATCCTGACAGAGGAATTGGAGGAGGTGTTTTCGGTGAAGCAGATTCAGCAGCTGCAGCAATTGATTGATCAGTATGATAATCTGGTGTTTTTCGGCGGAGCAGGGGTGTCTACGGAAAGCGGAATTCCGGATTTCCGAAGTGTGGACGGATTATATAACCAGCAGTATGCTTACCCTCCGGAGACGATCATCAGCCACAGCTTTTTCCGGAAGAATCCGGAAGAGTTCTATCGTTTTTACAAAGATAAGATGCTGGCTTTGGAGGCGAAACCAAATGATGCACATAAAAAGCTTGCAGAACTGGAGCGGACAGGAAAACTGCGGGCCGTTGTGACCCAGAATATTGATGGTCTTCATCAGGCGGCAGGAAGTAAAGTGGTATATGAACTGCATGGAAGTGTGCATCGAAATTACTGTATGCAATGCCATAGGTTTTATGACGCGGAATATATGTATCATGCAGAAGGGATTCCTCGCTGTGAGACGTGCGGCGGAATCTTAAAACCGGATGTGGTCTTGTATGAGGAAGGTCTTGATATGGGGATCATGCAGCAGGCAATCCGTGCGATCTCCCAGGCAGAAGTTCTGATTGTCGGCGGTACTTCGCTGGTGGTATATCCGGCGGCTGGGCTGCTCCAATATTTTAAGGGGAAGGCTCTGGTTGTGATCAATAAAGGAGCGACCCCGATGGATCAGAAAGCAGATCTGCTGATTCAGGAACCAATCGGTGAAGTTTTCAGACAGATTGTAGTATAAAGTGAGGAAAAAGCGGCATGGAACGTTTGAAGTATGAAATCGGCGATATTGTAAAATTAAAGAAACAACACCCCTGCGGAAGCAGTGAATGGGAGATTTTACGGGTTGGAGCAGACTTTCGGCTGAAGTGTATGGGCTGCGGGCATCAGATTATGGTGGCACGCAAGCTGGTTGAGAAAAACACCAAAGGACTGCGGCGGAAAGATTGACGATTTTTTTGTTTTATGGTATGATAAAGTTCCGCGATATACAAAGGACAAGCAGGTATTTGTAACTGTACAGGTACAAAGCAGTTACGCAAGTGTTATGTAACATAAGAGAGGAACAGAGGTAAACATATGAATAAAGTCATACTTATGGGAAGACTGACAAGAGATCCGGATATCAGATATTCTGCTGGAGAGAGTTCCACGGCTGTTGCACGGTATACATTGGCCGTAGACAGAAGATTTAAAAGAGACGGAGAAGCAACTGCAGATTTTATTAACTGTGTTGCATTTGGAAGAAGCGCAGAATTTGCTGAGAAGTATCTGCGTCAGGGAATTAAGATTGCAATCACCGGAAGAATCCAGACCGGAAGTTATACAAATCGTGAAGGTGTGAAGGTCTATACGACAGATGTTGTTGTGGAGGAACAGGAATTTGCAGAGAGTAAGAATGCAAGTGCAGAAAATTCCGCTTCCTATGGAGCAGGGAATTACGGCGGGAACTACGGCAGTGCGCCTGCATCCAGTGCACCGGCAAGTGCTCCGGTTTCCGCAGATGGTTTCATGAATATACCGGATGGTATTGATGAGGAGCTTCCCTTCAATTAATTGCAAAAGCGTGATTGCCAGAATACATCTTCCAACACGTTTTGGCAGAGTATAAGGATGAGCCTGTGAGGGTGCTGCGTATTTTCAACGACGCAGCACCCTATCTTTTTGCTTTTCATTTTGCAAAAAGGGTGTTATAATAGAGCATGTAGTATGCAAAAGTGCAACTTGAAACAGGAGATACCATGGGTAATAAAAACAAAATCAAACTGAATGGTCAACTGCGTTCTTATCTGAAGTGGCCTTTATTGTTGTCTCTTTTACTAATTGCCATGAATGTATCCATTTATGTTATTAACAGGCGTGCAGGTGCCGTGATGACAATTTTTGTGGCTGTCTATATTGCGATAGTTGTGATTTTGTATTATCACAATCGGCCGAGTCTGCTCAATGAGCTGATTACATTTGCCACGCAGTATGGTCAGGTGCAGAAGCGTCTGATCCGGGATCTGGCGGTGCCGTATGCATTGTTGGATGCACATGGCAGACTGTTGTGGGTGAATACAAAATTTTCTGAATTGACGGGGAAAGAAAAGCAGTATCATAAGTCGATTACCAGTATATTTTCTGAAATCACTCTGGATAAACTTCCAAAGCCTGGAGAGGAGACAGAGGTGAAACTTTCCTATGCAGAAAAAGATTTCAGAATCAGTCTGAAGAGTATTATTATTGATGATTTGCTGAATGATTCTGCGATTGTGGAGGTTGAAAATCAGGACAATTATCTGGTTGCAATGTTCCTGTTTGATGAGACGGAGCTGAATGAATATATTCGGAAATATGAAGCCGAGACGATGGTTACCGGACTTCTGTATCTGGATAACTACGATGAGGCGCTGGAAAGTGTAGAAGAGGTGAGACGTTCCCTTCTTGTTGCGCTGATTGACCGTAAGATCAACAAATACTTTCATGATATCGACGGGATGGTTAAAAAGATTGAGAAAGACAAATATTTTCTTGCCATGCGTACCCGTTCGCTGGAGGAACTGAAAGCCAACCGTTTCAATATTCTGGAAGAGGTCAAGACCGTCAATATCGGCAATGAGATGGCTGTCACAATCAGTATCGGAATCGGCGCGAATGCCGGATCTTATGCAAAGAATGCAGAATATGCAAGGATTGCCATCGATCTGGCGTTGGGACGCGGCGGTGATCAGGTGGTCGTGAAAGATGGAGAAAAGATTTCTTATTACGGCGGCAAGACGCAGGCAGTAGAGAAGAATACCCGGGTGAAGGCGCGGGTAAAGGCTCATGCACTGAAAGAATTTATGAGCACCAAGGAAAAAGTTGTAGTTATGGGCCATAAAATAACCGATGTGGATGCTTTCGGAGCAGCAGTGGGTATCTATCGTGCTGCGAAGGCATTGAATAAAAAAACACATATTGTGATCAATAATCCGACCTCATCGATTCGTCCTCTGATGGAAGCATTTCTGCAGAATCAGGACTATGACCAGCATATGTTTGTGACCAGTCATGAGGCGAAGGAAATTGTGGATGATAACACGATGGTCGTGGTTGTGGATGTCAATAAGCCGAGTTATACCGAGTGTGAAGAGTTATTGTATATGACAAAGACCATTGTGGTTTTGGACCATCACAGACAGGGCAGTGAAGTGATCCGAAATTCAGTGCTGTCCTATATTGAGCCATATGCGTCCTCCGCCTGTGAGATGGTTGCGGAGATTCTTCAGTATTTTGCGGACGGAGTCAGAATCCGGAATATTGAAGCGGACAGTATCTATGCGGGAATTATGATAGATACGGACAACTTTATGCAGAAAACCGGGGTACGTACTTTTGAGGCGGCGGCATTTTTAAGACGCTGCGGTGCGGATGTGTCCCGGGTGCGTAAGTTATTCCGGGAGAATATGGAAGATTATCGGGCGAAGGGTGAGACGATCAGTAATGCGGAACTGTTCCGCGGTTCTTTTGCAATTTCTGTATGCCCTTCGGATTATGTGGAGAGCCCCACAATTGTGGGAGCTCAGGCCGCCAATGAACTTCTGAATATCATCGGTGTGAAAGCATCATTTGTATTGACGGAATACAGGAATACCGTATACGTCAGCGCCCGGGCAATTGACGAAGTCAATGTGCAGATTATTATGGAGCGGCTTGGAGGCGGCGGACATCTGAATATTGCCGGGTGTCAGTTTGAAGAGATAGAAGTGCCGGAGGCAATTAAGATTTTGAAGGAAACATTGACAGAAATGCTGGATGGAGGAGAGATTTAGATGAAAGTGATCTTATTACAGGATGTAAAGAGTCTTGGAAAAAAAGGACAGGAAGTAAATGTAAGCGACGGTTATGCCAGAAATATGCTTCTTCCCAAAGGGCTGGGCGTGGAAGCTACGGCAAAAAATAAGAATGACTTAAAACTGCAGAAGGCCCATGAGGAAAAGGTGGCAAAAGAAAACCTGGAGGCTGCTCAGGCATTCGGAAAAGAACTGGCAGCGAAAGAAGTGGTTGTAAAAATTAAAGTAGGAGAGGGCGGCCGGGCTTTCGGCAGCATCTCTGCAAAAGAAATCGCAGAGGCGGCAAAGGCTCAGCTCGGATATGAGATTGATAAGAAAAAGATGCAGCTTTCCAGTCCGATCAAAGAATTGGGCACAACGATGGTTCCGATCCGTCTTCACCCTAAGGTGACAGCGGAATTAAAGGTAATTGTAAGGGAAGCATAGGAGGAAGAGCCGGATGGAGGAAGCGCTCATTAAGAGAATACTGCCCCACAGTGTAGAGGCGGAACAATCCGTAATCGGCTCAATGTTGATGGGGCGTGAGGCCATCAGTGTGGCTTCAGAGATGCTTGGCAGCGATGATTTTTATCAGCATCAATATGGTGTGATTTTTGATGCTATGGTTGAACTGTTCAATGAAGGAAAACCGGTGGACCTGGTTACGCTTCAGAACCGTTTGAAAGAAAAGGATGTACCGCCGGAGATCAGCAGTATGGAGTTTGTAAGGGATCTGCTGGCGGCGGTTCCGACCTCCGCAAACATCAAATATTATGCTACGATTGTCAGCGAAAAAGCAGTTCTTCGCCGTTTGATTAAGCTTACGGAAGAGATTTCAAATGAATGTTATCTGAATAAAGAACCGGTAGAGGCTATCCTTGAGGATACGGAGAAGCGGATGTTCCAATTGCTGCAACAGAGAAATACCGGGGATTTCGTACCGATTCGTCAGGTTGTCATGAATACGCTTGAGAATATTGAGCGGGCGTCCAAGACGAAGGGAAATGTCACCGGACTTGCTACCGGGTTTACGGATCTGGATTATAAGACATCCGGTTTCCAGCCATCGGATTTGATTCTGGTTGCCGCCCGCCCATCTATGGGAAAGACAGCATTGGTATTGAATATTGCCCAGTACATGGCATTTAAGCAGAATAAGCATGTGGCAATCTTTTCTTTGGAGATGTCCAAGGAGCAGTTGATGAACCGTCTTCTTTCTATGGAATCCAAAGTAGATTCACAGAGTATGCGTAACGGTAATCTGAAGGACGAGGACTGGGGAAAGCTGATTGAAAGTGCAGGAGTAATCGGAGATTCGAATCTGATGATTGATGATACACCGGGTATTTCCATTCGGGAACTGCGTTCAAAATGCAGAAAATTCAAGTTGGAATCCGGGCTTGACATCATCATGATCGATTATCTGCAGTTGATGTCCGGCAGTGGAAAATCAGATTCCAGGCAGCAGGAGATTTCGGATATTTCCCGTTCTCTGAAGGCGATTGCCCGTGAGCTGAACGTGCCGGTAGTTGCATTGTCTCAGTTATCCCGCGCGGTTGAGTCACGTACGGATCACCGTCCCATGCTTTCGGACTTGCGTGAGTCGGGAGCGATTGAACAGGATGCCGATGTGGTAATGTTTATTTACAGAGATGATTATTATAATAAAGATTCTGAAAATAAAGGAATTGCAGAAGTCATCATAGCCAAACAACGTAACGGTCCCATTGGAACGGTAAATCTTGTGTGGCTGCCTGATTATACAAAATTTGCTAATTTACAGAAATAGGATGCGATTCCGATACAAATTTGGCATAATTTGCTGAACCGTATCGGAATCGTATCTTTTTTTGCAGAAAGTGTCGTACGGTTTTTGTTGTGTTTCAGAAGCGTAATGGTATAATAGTTGTAAAGTGACCAAATACCGGTTCTTCTGTTATACGGTCACTACCGAACAGCCGGTGAGAGCCTTTCAGAAGCTATTTGGAAGAAAGAATCATGATGTACCGGTTATCGTAAAGAGCAAGAAAAGGGGTAGGATTTATGTCGAGGGACGTCTATTCGATGACTGAAGCCTCAAAACTGGCGGAGGAGCGCTCATCTGTCCTGCGTTACTGGGAGGACGAGCTTTGTCTGCATATTGCCAGAAACCAGAGGGGACATCGTTACTACACCGAGAAAGATATCCAGGTGTTGCTGGCTATTAAAGAACTGAAGAAAAAAAATCTGCAGCTAAAAGAGATTAAAGAAATTGTTCCTATGCTTTACGGCGATGTGTTTTCAAAGGAAGAGGAGGAACGTAAGGCAGAATTTTACCGGATTCTGGAAAAACTGATGCAGGAACTGCAGAAAAAAAGCAAGCAGGAGGAAAGGTATAAGAGGGTAGATGAGGCGATTCGCCAACATCAACTTGCCCGCCGCCAGGTTGCTGCAACCCAGGAGAATGGAAAACGAAAAAAACAAAAGAGTTGATGGGGATACATTCTGAAGTGAAACAGTAAAAGAGGCTATTACTTTACAGAATAGCCTCTTTTAACAGTTTAAAATTATGATGTTGGGGTCAAAAGGTATTTTGACCCCTATGATACACGGATTACTCCGCATTTCATGCTCCCGCAATCCTAAAAACATTCGAAATCCGCCCTGTTC
>UQAW01000090.1 GCA_900539175.1 uncultured Lachnospiraceae bacterium | reverse complement strand
TTCATGTGTTAAGTTTTCAAAGTGCTATTGGTTGTCCATTTGTCGGGCAACTCATTTTATTGATATAATCAGAATATGAAATGATTTGACATGGAGGAATAACAAATGGTAAAGCCGATAATAAAAGAAGTTTTCTTTCTGGGACAAAAATCAGAGCCAGCAACAAAGGCGGATCTGCAGGTAGGAAGAGATTTGCAGGATACCTTACAGGCGAACCGTGCCGGTTGTGTAGGCATGGCTGCAAATATGATCGGTGTGAAAAAGAGAGTGATTATTGTAAATATAGGGTTTGCAGATATCGTGATGTTTAATCCGGTTCTTTTGAAAAAGGATACTCCTTACGAGACAGAGGAAGGCTGTTTGTCTCTTACTGGTGTGCGTAAAACTACACGATATGAGAATATAGAAGTGGAATATTATGATATGAATTGGAAAAAGCAGCATCAGAAATTCAGTGGCTGGACAGCACAGATCTGCCAGCATGAACTGGATCATTTGGAAGGTATTTTGATTTAAGAGATATATGAAATTACAGGAGGGAGTGCTTATGGCATCGGAACGAACAGATGAATTATATAAGGTTTTACTCAGCAGAGGATATCCAAAAGAGTTCTGTGCGGAAATTGCTTATAAAAATATGAACACAGATTATACGGCTACCAGAATGCTGGGGTATCTGTACCGGATGAGCAATCCGCAAATTGAAGATATCGTGGATGAGATGCTTGCTATCCTAAGTGACAGGGATGCAATCATTCAGAAAAAAGAAATGGAACATGCACAGGAAGTGATCAATGAAATCTACAGGAATGGTTTGTAGAGAGGATGGATAAAAAGGCAATTTAAAGAATTTGATAAATCGAAATTTGTGGAGAGATTTCCTGAACTTTCCTTATTTTACGGGCTTTCCAGCCCCTTAGATAGTGAAATGATATGTATTTTCCCTTGTTTTTGCCCTTGTGAGGAATCCGCAAGGGAAATAAGGGAAATTTTATTTAGGCATTGCTCGCTACTTTATCAAGAAGTCTTGCGGAATCCCGCTTTGCTTTTCTTGTTGAGTGAGCGTAGATATTCATTGTGGTACTGACATCGGAATGTCCTAACAGTTCCTGTACATCTTTCGGAGCCGCCCCATTCGAGAGCAGGTTGCTGGTGTAGGTGTGTCGTAACTGGTGAAAGTGAAAATCTTCAAATCCTTCCAGCTTTTTTGATACTGACCTGCAAACAATGCCGAGTGTACTCGGCAGTTCCAGACTGCCATCCGGTCTGAGACAGACAAAGGATATTTCTTTATAATCTGCCGGGACTTCCTGTGTTCCGTCAAGGTGATGGTATTCATAATACACCCTGTTTTTCACATGCACTTCTTTGTAGTAGTTGCGGTGGTAAAGTTCCCCGTACTGCATCCGGCTTTTCAGTTGTTCCCGTCTGGCTGCTTTCAATATTTCAGTCAGCATATCTCCAAAATCAACAATTCTTACTTTCTTTCGCTTGGTTGTGCCAATTACATTTTTATGCTTTGCACCGTCATAACGGATACTGCGTTTTATGGTCAGGCATTGTTCTTCAAGGTTGATGTCCTGCCATGTAAGACCACAGGTTTCCCCGATACGAAGTCCTGCATAATATGCGATCTGAATCGGCAGAATCGCAGGTGGATTTTTCTTTTCCAGATACTTGATGAGCCGTTCATAATCTTCATGTGAAATCGGCTGTGTGCCTTCCTCGATTTCATCATCGGAAAAGAGGTCAACTTCCTCAGCCTGCCTTTTCAACTTAATATACTGCATCGGATTGAAACTGATGAACTGTTTTGGAAATACTGCAAAACGGAATGACTGCTGTAACACTGCGGAAAAAGAATGGATATAATCTTTGCTGTATCCTTTTCTCACTTTCCCGTCTGGAAACTCGCCACCGAATGTAAGCAGGTCGAGAAACGCCTGTAAATGTTCGGCGGTAACTGTTTTCAGCTTGCGGTCTGCAATCGGGTGTTTTTTGATACAGCGGATTGCACCAAGATAATTTTCCACTGTGCCGTTGCTGAGTGTCCCGGTTTTCAGTTCTTCTTCTGACCACATGTCCAGAAGCTCACCTACGGTAAGATTATCTGCCTTTGCAACAAATTTCTTATCTTCGTAATCTTCCAGTGCTTTGCGGAGAAGTTTTTCCGTTTCATTTTTGCTTTCAGTTCCGGCGTATTCTTTCTGAACCATTTTGCCGCTTGCGTCCTCTACATAGAAGCGGTAGTACCATTTCTTTCCTTTCTTTCTAACAGATCCTTTTGCCATAATCGTATGTCTCCTTTCGATATCAGACAATCGGAACTGCTGAAATGCTTCTTGCGTGTAAGTATATCATAACTCCGATTATCTTACTATACCGTTTCAGAATCCTCATACATAACTTCGGATAAAAGATTTGCAAGTCTTTGTTCTGCTGTTTCCGGTTTCTTGGAATAGAGTCTTACAATATCTGCCATGTCATTCAATGCGTTGACAGTATGGGTAATCTCCCTGAGAAACATAATCTCGTTATATTCATCATTCGATTCAAACCCCAGTGTTTTGGCAATGTCCGCTTCTTTTGTATTGCCCTTGTAATTTTTGCAGGCGAACTGAAACGAATCCAGAAACAATTCATATTGCTTTAACAGTAACAGCAGTAAGTCTTTAGAAAAAGCGTCTTCTGTTTTATTGAGGTCAAGAGGTAACTGTTTGAGAATGTCGCCCATCGCATCACGAATCTGCAATTCTTTCTTATCCGTAATATCAGTTTCGTATTCATCGGTTTCCCCTTTGAGCCATTCGATTGATACATGAAGTGCTTCCGAGAGACCTTCCAGTACCATCTTTTTGGTATTGTCAATCGAACCATTCTCATAACGCAGGATTGTGGAAGCGGTAACTCCCATCTTCTCTGCGACATAAGGCTGTGTCAGATTTAATTCCAGACGGCGCTGTTTTGCCCTGCTGCCGATCAGCTTGCGTAGTTCTTTATCTTTCATGCTGATGTGCCTCCTTTTTCGGTATGTCATTACTATACCACGTAACAACATATATTGCAATATGCAATTCAAAGAAAAAAATACAATTTCATAATGCTTGACAGCAAGATGCAAACACGCTATACTGACAGCACAAATAAAATTGCATAATGCAATTGACAAGGAGGTGGTCATATGACGCAAAGAAAGATCGCCTTATCTATTGAGGAAGCTGCTGATTATACCGGAATTGGCAGGAACACCCTGCGAAAGTTGGTAGAGTGGAAGAAACTTCCGGTATTGAAGGTTGGAAGAAAAGTCCTGATCAAAACAGATATGCTGGAACTCTTTATGGAAGCCAACGAGGGCAGGGACTTGAGGGATAAGGGAAATGTGAAAGCAGTCACAAGAAACGGTTCAACTTAAAAAAGCGGTTCCCGAAGAAACCGCAAAAGGTTCTATCAGACCGGAGCCATGATATACCTACACGCAAGCAGATTATACCATGTACTTCGTCTGACAGACAACAGGAAACTTATGTTTGGAAGAAAAATGAAAGGACGATGATATTTATGGCAAGATCAACAAAGAGTTATGAGGAGCGTATGCTCCAGTTGGAAAAGAAAGAACAGGAAAGCCTTGAGAAAGCAAAACAGTATGCAGCACAGAAACGGGAACTGAAGAAACGTCAGAAAGATGTGGAAACCAAAAAGCGGACACACAGGCTCTGCCAGATTGGCGGTGCGGTGGAATCGGTGCTGGGTTCTGCGATTGAGGAAGAAGATATCCCGAAGCTGATTGGCTTCTTAAAAAGGCAGGAAGCAAACGGAAAGTTTTTCTCAAAGGCAATGCAGAAAGAGCCAGTTGCAAATACGGAGGAAGTGTAATGCCGGAGGGAGTGGGTTTTCCATTCCCTTCATTGTTTTTTTATGAAGGGCGCACTTATGGACAACCAGAGGTCGTCCTTATAAGTTTGCCACAAGTGGCAACCGGTCTGCGCTTACGCTTGCCGGGCTCGTTCCGTCGGCGGGCATTTCATGCAGACCTGCTTATGCCGCAGGAGGCACTCTTCGCCAGAGGGGCGCATTCCATGCAGGCTGTTATGCACAGGCACTCTTATGCAGAGGGCGTTCCGGCAGATACCATTTTCTTTTAGGAAAACGTTACCTGCCGGAAATCAAAGCTGGATACGGCAGAAAGGGGGGGAAACGGATCATGGCAATTTTTCATTATACAGTAAAGATTGTTGGACGTAGCAAAGGAAAATCCATCATATCGGCATCTGCTTATCTCAATGGCGATGTGATGAAAAATGAAGAAACAGGCAGAATCAGTTATTACACTTCCAAAAGAGAAGTTGTTTATACCAGCCTGTTGATGTGTGAAAATGCACCACAGGAATGGCTGAATGTACCTGCTGAAAATATCAGACGGTTCCAGAAATCTGTCCGATATAAAAGAGCAGATAACAAAGATGCTGCACTGGAAAAATTTAAACTTACTTTTCAGAAACAGCGTTTGTGGAATGAAGTTTTGAAGATTGAGAAGACCTCGGATGCACAACTCGGCAGGTCATTTGAATTTTCACTTCCGAAAGAATGGAGCCGACAGGAACAGATTGAATATACAACGGATTATATTCAGAAAAACTTTATAGACAAAGGCATGTGTGCAGATTGGAGCATTCACGATAAGGGCGATGGAAACCCACATGTGCATTTACTTGTTACCATGCGTCCATTCAATCCAGACCATTCATGGGGAAACAAAGAAGTCAAAGACTGGGATTTTGTCAGAGATAATGATGGAAATATCGTGGTTGATGAGTCCCACCCGGACTGGTGGCAGGATAAAAAGAACCCTGACCGTCATGGAATCCGAATCCCGGTATTGGACGAAAATGGCAATCAGAAAGTCGGTGCAAGGAACCGTAAACAGTGGAAACGTGTATTAACCGATGCTACCGGGTGGAACAATCCGAAAAATTGTGAACTGTGGCGGAGTGAATGGGCGAATGTATGTAATGCTCATTTGAAAGTGGAAAATCACATTGACCACCGTTCTTATGCAAGGCAGGGAAAATTTGAGATACCAACGATCCATGAGGGTGCGGATGCCAGAAAAATTGATGAGAAATTTCAAAACGGACAGACATCCTCCGCTTCATGGAAAGTGGAGGAAAACCAGATCATAAAAAGACAAAATGCACTGCTGGGTAAAATAAAGATTTCTTTTGGAAAAGTATCCGGTGCATTGACACAATGGAAGGAGCGATTGGATGACATTAGAAGAAAGCCGGGAAGTCATTCCCATGATGGAGACAATGATAAACCAGATCGAGGAACAGCAGAATCTTATGGCAGAGATGATACAGGAATTACAGGAACGGGACAGGCAGCTTCTGTTTTTTCAGGAGCAGAACCAGAGTTTAAAAAACTTAAACAGCGAATTATCCGGGCTGCTGAATCTTTTGCCAGATACAGAAGAACTGCTCTCACAGATCGAGCAACAGAAAACCAGAATCGAACAGTTGGAAACCGAGAATCAGCAATGGCAGGAATTAACGCAGAAGCTGAACAGCGAGAACAGCTTATTGCAGAAACAGAACACCGAATTGCTGACCTTAAACAGCAGATAGAGAAAGTGAGGGAGCTTGATGAACGGATGCAAAGACTTAGAGAACGTCGGGCAGGTGGAAGAACTTTTGCTGATGACAGAACAGATGCAGGACGAACTGGATCAGAAAGACCAGACAATTTTGGAACTGAACAAGCAGCTAAGCGAATCGCTGACCTTGAACGAGAAATTGAACAGCGAAAACAGAGTCGAGAATATCGAAGCATTGCGGACAAGATTAAGGCAAACAGAGGAGCGATTGATCAACGAGACAGACAGAAGGAAAAGAGCCGACGCAGAAGTCGTGGCATGGAAATTTAAGTATGAAAAAGCAGAACAGGAGAAACTTTATGCACAGACACACCAAAAGACGGTAGAGGTAGCTGTTGAGAAAAAAGTGCCTTATGAGAAATGTGAAAAATGTGATCGCACTGCTTACCAGAAAGCAAAAGAAAAATGCGATAACCGCAAAAGTCAGCTGGAAAAGAAATATAAAAATATGACAACTGGTTATGAAAGTATCCTGTTCCTACTGGCATGGTACAGCATAACAATAACACTGTTTACGGCTATTCTTTCGCCAGTTTTCCTTAACGACTGTATCACCTTTTTCGGTGTGTTAGGAAAAGGAATGGGAAGCTTGTTTCGAGAGTTTGTCATAGGTGCAGATTCTTTCGGACAGTTAAGCAGCGGAATACCTAACCGTATCCTTTCCGGGCTTATGTACTGGCTGATCGTAGCTATTGTTATGGGAATTTTATTTATAATAACCGGATTACTGATAGTTGGGATTGGCTATCAGGTTGAAAAAATCTACCGGAAATATTGCTGGGATATCATCAGTATCATGATGGCAATAATGAGTACAGCTATCGTGATCTATTTCGGTGAATGGATAAAATCTGTTCTTCCGATAAACCTCATTGCACTGTTACTTCTGGTGCATGTGGTCTATATTGGAATCCGATGTTATGTGAAAGACTGGTTGGAAGAACGGGGATATTATTAAAGATAATCGGACAGCTAAAAATGAAAGTCTGTCCGATTTACTACAATAGTTTCAGGCGTTTATGAAAGTTAAAAATGAGTATACGGTATTGTCTGTTTATCCCATATATGTTTTCAGCAATTTATTCCACTATTGGCGGAATAAAGTTTTCAATTGCATTGCGCAGCTTGGGATGGTAGATAACAAAATGTATCGCTGGTGCTTTTGCTTTTGATATCATAGCCCATTGTCCCTCATGGATCAATATCTGCAGATTATGAAAAGTAGGAGCTGTACTTATCCTCAATATGTAATTAGAATTTTTTCGGGAAAAAACCTGCGTATCACTCATGTGCGTCCTGTATTCCTCTTCACTGTATGGAAGATTGGTTTCACAAAAAATCCCGGAAAGATCCAGAACAGGTGGATTTTTGCGGAACTCTTCCGGTGTCAGAGCAGGGATTTCGTCTTCAAGCGTTTCAGACGCAAGAATGGATACAATTCTTTCCTTTTGCGCTTTCACGTGCTTTTTTATCCTCTGTTTTTGGCTGTTGTCCATGCCGTGCCGGATCAGAATCCGTTCGAGAAGTTCTTCACTTATTGTGTATAACGGTAATGTGGACCGGATGCCCCGGCGCTTGCCGGATTTTCTGGTGTCAGAGATCAAAAAAGTGTTCAGCTCAGCTTCCCGTTCACTGCGGTAAATATCCATCAAAGAATCAGCATTTTTTAATAGTTCATTTGCGCGCCTTTGATAGTATTCCACTTCCCGCCTGGACTTTGTCAGATAGTATTTTCCATTTTCATGGTATCCGGTAATTGCTTCGCCTGAAAGCGCAGCAGAACCGGAAACTTTTAACAAGTGCAGGAATGTGTTGTTTTGCGTATTTTTTAAATAGTATGGTGAGATTAGTCCAGTCATATACATCGGAATCCAGCTTTCCAGTCCCAGCATCATTTCATCAAAGGAACGGTCAAGATTATGAATCTGATAGAGGTGCAATCCTTTCTTGAGCATCAGAGCCATACCGAACATCCATTTTTTCGGGAATTCAGGATCTTTTGCCATTTCTTTTATTGGCATATCGCTGTACATGATCACCGGAGCAGTAGATTTGGAAAGCACAGTTGCTTTCAGAAAATCCAATTCGCTTTCCATCATCTCGCTGATGCCCCAATAGGTTCTGGATGTCGGGATCTGAAATGGAACAGAAGGGACTTTTAATTTGTCAAAGTGAATCACATGGATATATTCATCCAGATTAAACTCATCGAGCTTTTCTAAAAAAACAGTCATGGAGTCTTTGACAGCTCCTGCACCGGCAAGCAGCCAGTCTGTCAGCCGAACCTGAAAATCTGTGTAGTTAGACAATTCTTCCATCGGACAATGGAGCAGGCTGGATATGACAGCTTTCTGTTCTTCGGTCTGACAATGTTTGGCAACAAAAGCAGAGATCTTTCTGGCAAACTCCGCAGGGTTGGCTGGCTGCCTTTGCCCATTCCGGATACGGGAAATATAGGATGGGTCAAAGTTCAGAAAACGTGCCAGGTCGGAAATGTTTATCGGTACAACCGTCAGCAGTGTATGAAAATTTTTCTGGAAATGGGCAATATCCACGCTGTTTCTTACATACGGAGAAAATGAGTCAGAAACAGACTGTTCTGAGATATCAGGGATTCCTTTACTCTCGGCAATAGAAACGATTCCATTTATAAGTCTGGCAAAATTTTCGGATCCATCTTCCGGGGTACGGTCACCGGATCTGTAACGGCTGATGGTAGCGGCAGAAAGACCGGATTTTTCCGCTAAATCTTTGGCAGTACAGTCCAGCTGCTTCATGTAGTCATCTAATAATTTCTTAAAATCCATAAAGATACGTTCTCCTTCCTAATGATACAGGTGCCTTTTTCTGTAGTATATAATATCTTCAGGGAATTACAATATTGCAATTTCCAAAATGTCACTGACAATCGAGAAAGAAAAAGGGGAAAGCTCAGGATGTATGGTATATTGAAAGCGTTACAAATAGTTTTAGCTATGGATAAAAGCAAGAATGGAGGATGAATGATTATGAAGAAAAAGAAGAAAGGAAAGGTCAGGTGGCTGGCTGTTTTACTTGCAGGCTGCCTGCTGTTGTCTATCGTACCTGTAACAGCATTTGCATCTGAAGATACAGATCCGACCAAAAGTGAGAACGCTGTGGGAGAAGAAACTCAGCTGACGGAACAGCAAAATGCAACAGAGGAAACTAAAATGGGAGCCGTAACGCCTGCGCCGAAAGATGAGACCAAGGCTACGGACAACGGTGTATCCGGTACTTCTGCGGAAAGTAAAAATGACAAAGCAGAAGATCTACAGCCATCAGAACAACTGGATGCAGAGAAAAAAAGTGCATCAGTAGATACATCAAACAGTGTAATTAAAAAAGCATCGGTAGATGCTAATGCAGAAAATAAGACGGAAAAGTCTGATAAATCAAATGAAAAGTCATCTGCGGAAGTTTCGACATATGCCGCAGAGTATGATTTTCTTCCTTCAGGAGTAAAAAAGGATACGTCTTACCAGCATGCATATCACACACAGGTTAACGTAACTGCCAATGTCTCCGTTAAGGATTCCAATGGCGCAGTGGTTGAAACCAAACAGGTTACGAAAAGCTCCGAAGAGTTTCTGGAAGGCGGTGTAGGTACATTGCAGGCCAAACTTGCAGCCCTTCAGGCCGAGATCGAAACACCGTATCAGGCCAGTGGAACTGTTACGCGCGGAGACGGGAACGGGCAGATGGAATTTGACCATTTTGAAAGTGCACACCTTTATACTTTCACTCCCACGTCCGGTGACCCGGTTAAGTTTAGCACGGATTTAGACGCAGCAAAACAGTATTTCAGAGAGCATCCGGATGCGACCGGTACTTTCCATGAATTTCTTGATGTTCACGAATATCAGAAATATAATTACACCTATGACCTGAATGTGCAGGAACCAGATGCTGTGGATGAGGCTATCACCATGGTTGACATTGGCAATATTTGGAAAAATCTTGATGCTTCACAGCCTATTGCATTTACAGCAGAAGTCAATCCTAACTCGGAATGTGCAAACCAGATGACGCTTACGGACGAGTTTTGGATGCAGTGGACTATTGATGGCCCTATAATTGCAAAATCCAATCCCAAAAAGCCGGTTGCAGGGGCAACCTACAGATATGGAGTGAAATTAACAGCGAAAGACGGTTACTACTTCCATGACGGATTCAAAGGTAGCGGAGTTGGATGCACTGTAATATGCGATGGCTCCACTATAACGGCGTTTTCGGGCACACTCTCCGATGATAGAAAGCAGTTAATCCTCTGGTTTGACGACATAAAGGTGACAGCGACTGACGAAAGCTCTCAGAATAGCATTGGTGACGTAGATATTGAGGGTGTAACCTTTAATTATGAGCCGGGAGATGTTCCAAAAGCAACTGCTTACAAATGTGATCCATGGGATGAACAATATGATATAGAATACGAATATTGGGAAGAAATGGAAACGAATGTAAACGGTGAATCTATACCAGTAAAATACTGGTATTCTGATGAAAGCAAGAATAATGCACTTGCACAAGACAAAAAAATAACGACCTTTGAGGATGGCAAAACTTATATGTATAGTCTTTCTCTTAAAGCAAGAGACGGAAATACATTTGCAGCTAATAGTAAAGTAATGGTGAATGGCACAAATGTAAATAATGCAAATATAACAAATACTGGAACAGGACTTTTTGTAGTTGCTGTAAGAACAATAAAACCTGAAACTGTTCAGTTACAAAATATTAGTATTGTCGAAATAAATAATGCAACAATCAGCTTTAAGGTCGGAGATAAGCCTGTATTCACTGGAAAAACAGCTGAGAATGTTCCGTATATTTATCAATCTGAATTTTGGAGTACAGATGGAGGTAAAAAATACCATTACTCAGCCGATTTTTGGAACGACAACAATCCAGATGATTTATTTACCGAATTTGAAAGCGGTAAAACTTACACTTATGGAATTTATTTCAAGGCAAAAGAAGGATATTGTTTTACAACTGATACAAAATTAAAAATAAATGGTAAATATTACGATTATGACATTACCGACTATGACCCGCTGTTACAATATCCTAATGGCGGATATGCAACGATGTGGGTTGACACAAATTTGACCATGACACCACAGGCATCCGGCACAACCCCTGAATATAAAATCACTGAGGGTGCAAATAGCTCTTGGAAGCAGAACAGCGACGACACGCTGAAATTTGTTGCAAACGGAGATTTCTCCAAGTTTACCGGCGTTAAGTTGGACGGTACGCTAGTTGCAGCCGATAAATATACTGCCGTATCTGGTTCTACGGTGATCACACTGAAAAAAGATTATCTCAGCACTCTTTCTGTCGGCAAGCATACCCTGACTATTGTTTATAACGACGGCGAGTGCAGCACGGAGTTTGAAATCAAGGCGGCAAGCATCACTTCAAGTACTGACAGTACTGGTAATAATTCGGGTAGCACTTCATCAAAAGTAAACAAACCGGATACAAGTGAAACAACAAGTCCTAAAACCGGCGATACAAACAATATGTTTTTGTGGTTTATCATACTTTTTGTCAGTGGAAGCGTAACTATTGGTACGCTGATGGTACATCGAAAGAAACAGTATAATAGATAACAGAATAGGTTAATTTATGCGGCGACTATCGAGAACGATGGTCGTCGTTATTTTAATTAAGATTCTATTGTAAAATTTTTAGATATCTTAAAGAGGGAGCTTTAGACCCACTGGAGCTTTATAATGTAAACAAGTGCGGTAAGTGCTCCCTCGATCGTGACACTACAAAGAATCTTTAGATTTCAAGAGAATCTTCCGCATCTATCCACATCTGCAAATTTCCATTAAGACATAATCTTGCATACTCAAGTGGTTCATCAATGGCAAATGCGTTTAATGCACAGTCTGATCCGGGTGTAGTCTTTAAATTTTTTTCTGCTTCCCAACAGTCAATGCGGAGCATATAGCCAGCAGAAGTATAAACATCAATACTGTTGCGTTGTGGGTTGTATTCTGCAAATATCGTTCTCATCGTATCGAATCTCCTTATCATTCAATCAATCATCAGTTACAAAAATCAGAAGCATTTCAATCAGTTCACCATGTCACTTTTATTTTGTGTTATACTGTTTTATAGATTTTTCTTGCCCTTGTATTTGCCCTTATCAGAGTTCGTAAACACTGACGGGACGATATAACACAAGGGAAACAATAAGGGAAAGCTCACCTGCGATAAATCCAGTGTTTTCAAGGGTTTTTGGAGAATTTAATAACAAGATATAACAGTTATTAACTCGCTTAAAACAGGTGAAATCTCAATCGAAATTTAGCGAGGAATGCAATATGAACTTGATATATAAAAAGGCAACGATAGAAGATATAGATATATTAACAGAAGCAAGAATAGAGGTATTAAGAGCCGCGAATAAGTTATCTATTGATACGAATATGGATGAAGTGCGAAAACAGTCCTATGGCTATTACAAAAAAGCACTTTGTGATGGTACGCATATTGCATATTTGGTATTTGATGAAAATCAAGTTGTTGGTGCTGGTGGTGTTAGTTTTTTTCAAGTAATGCCAACTTATCATAACCCAAGTGGGAAAAAAGCATATATAATGAATATGTATACCAATCCTAAGTACAGGAGAAAGGGAATTGCATATAAAACATTAGACATGCTGGTTAAAGATACAAAAAGCAAGGGGATTACAGCCATTTCTTTGGAAGCAACTGATATGGGGCGCCCTCTGTATGAAAAATATGGTTTTATAAAAATGAATGATGAGATGGAATTGCCAGAATGATGACTTCTAGTGTACTGTCTCATTCCCATAATCTGTACGCCCCACTTTGTGGTATTCTAGCTGAGCAATTGCTTCAATTCAAATAGAAATGCTTCAGCTGCTTTTGAAAGCATATGATACTTTTTCCATGCGAAGATGGTATGCATTTTCGCGGACGGCATAAGCGGAATGAAGACCAAGGGATCATTATCGGTTACACTTACAAGGTTTTCGATGGCAAGAGCTGAACCGATTCCCTGCTCGACCATAAGGGAGGCATTATAGATCAGATTATATGTTCCGCGTATATTCAGACTATTCTTATTTTTTCTTGATACATGAGAAAGTACAGTGTCCGGACTGAATCTTGAGGATACAATAATCGGAATGGAAAGAAGATCGTCTTCTGTTATATATTCCTTTTGAGACATTGGATTCTTGCGATCGACCAGTAATCCAACGGTATCTTCATAGGGGATATCCAGATACTGATACCGTTCTTTATTTACCGGCTCAAACAAAAGACCAAAATCCAGAGTACCATGCTCCAGGCGTTCGGTTACATCCAGAGCATTTGCACTGTATACGGAAAATGTAATGCCTGGGTACTTTACCTGCGTTTTCTCCATCGCCTGAGCAATCAGACTGAATGCTTTGGTTTCTCCAGCCCCAATATGAACCTCTCCAGCAATCTCTTCCTCGGATGATGCAAATTCCATTTCGGTTTTTTCAATGAGAGCGATGATTTCCTCCGCACGTTGTCTGAGGCGCATGCCGTCTTCGGTGAGCAGTGTTTGTCGGTTGGTTCTAAAAAATAATTGTCTGCCAAGTTCGTTCTCTAAATCTGCCATCTGTCTTGATAATGCAGATTGTGAAACATGCAGTGTGTTTGCTGCAGTTGTCATATTTTCTTCTCTTGCAATTGCAAGAAAGTATCTAAGAGTTCTCGTTTCCATTTGATGATTCTCCTGAAATTGATTCTAATATGAATATGATAATACCAGGGTCAAAAGGTTATGCGTTTCATGCTTGCATGAAAAAGCATGACTT
>UQAW01000089.1 GCA_900539175.1 uncultured Lachnospiraceae bacterium | reverse complement strand
TGTTTTTTGATTTCCATGTACCCATACCGATAGCATAGCATAAAAATCTACTTTGAGCTACCTTAACCCACCGTCTAAAGCCAGTGGGATTGCGGTAGCCTTATTTCAAACAGGATACTGAAACCGGCCCTGCACATCTATCAGAAATACGGATTCAAAGAAGTTCCCCTGAACAAAGACTACTGGGGCTTTGAACGGGCAGATATTGAATTTGAATATATCCCCCAGATTTGATTAAATTCCTTTCTTATATAGGATAAAAGAATATATCACCGGTACAATTGCGGCTGGCAAAATAACGGCCAATGGCAGCCACTGCCACATCAAAAAGATATTTACAAGAATCAAAATACCGCATCCCATCCACATCCAACCTGCAAGGCGATGGGTGCGATTCCAGTTTTCTTCACTTTCCAGGGTCCATGGCACCTTAATCCCTACCGTATAACTCTGTCTGCTCTTGGGTAAATAATTGCCAATGAAAATAAAAACAAGCCCTACGAAGACCAGACATATCTTCCCCATATTCATATCCAACTCGAAGGCAAAACCATAACAGGACAGATTCACAACCAGCGAAACAATCGGAACGATCCACAAAACAAGCAGGAACATCTTATCGCTGATATTTCTTCGCTTCGGATCACTGGAAATACAAAAAATACAAAAGCCATGTACGATCAATAACAGTAGGGGCATTCCAAAAACTACAAAAGCTTTCGGACTCCAGTCGTCCGGCGTTCCGTCAAAGGAAAAATGTGTTGCAATCTGATCCGGCAGACGATTCCACAAAATCAGACCGACAATCATCGGCAGAACAATCAGTATACTTGTAATAACTATCGTCTTTTTATATTTCTTAATCATGATCATTTTCTCCCTTCAGTTCTGATAACCAGAGCATGATTTCCTCCACTACAGAAGTGTTTAATCCGTAGTAAATATAATTCTTTTCTCTTGTTTCCCAAACCAGATCTGCCTTTTTGAGAACACTTAAGTGATAAGAAATTGTAGCTCCCGTCATGTCAAAATGACTTCCGATCTCTCCAGCCGATAGCCGCCCATGTTTAAGCAGCTGTAATATTTCACGCCGAACCGGATCAGAAAGTGCTTTAAAAGTTTCGGCAAAGGCCATTGCATCATCTCCATTTCCTTTGTTCGATCTTTATATCCTACCAATCTTCAGGTATTTAGAAATATTTCTAAATACAATATAAACCAAGTCTTACATGATGTCAATTAATATTTAGATATTTTTCTAAATGCCACCGCATTCTGTACCTTCATTCTATCCCTGTAATTTCTCTGTATATGAAAAAACACCCCATTTGCAACGTGTTCTAATTTCTTAATATAGAAAGCATTTTGTCAAATCCCTCTTAGTCAACCTAAACAAAAAGCAAAGAAAACAGCTGTTCGTCTCAAGGTCTTCTGAAAAGAACTTTACTTTGACTAAGGAATTGTTCAGAAATACAAACACTTTTTCTAAAATTGCAAAAAGATTCACTACGAGGTTCTTGTCATAAATCTTATATCTTGACAGCAACTGTTCTTATTTATCATCAGTGTGGAGGAAGTAAAGGAAAATTTCAGCCTGTTCAAATACATTACATGTTCTTATTTATCAAATTCTTTGATTCTGGAATTTCATGGCTATGACAAGTTTAAATACATTACATGTTCTTATTTATCCGTGCCACACTGTTTTTATAGTTACATATCCATATCGTTTAAATACATTACATGTTCTTATTTATCACGCAGAGGTTAAGAATGGTTATTTAAGCCCTCCTGGGTTTAAATACATTACATGTTCTTATTTATCCCGCTTATAAGGCATCCCATGTGAAATTGGAATGCAGTTTAAATACATTACATGTTCTTATTTATCGACAAATAAAGCGACCAACATCTATCTTCGTCATGTGTTTAAATACATTACATGTTCTTATTTATCACAAGGCGATTCGATGATCTGTTAGTAATTTGGAAGTTTAAATACATTACATGTTCTTATTTATCGCAAACCTAAAATTGACAAGGTAAAGATTCTAGCGTTTAAATACATTACATGTTCTTATTTATCGCTGGACAGGATGCGCAAAGAAGCAGAGATGGCAGAGTTTAAATACATTACATGTTCTTATTTATCCCCACGTTTTTAAGCCTTTCTCTAATTCAATATACCTCTTTTCCCCGCTAAATTCAAGTATTTTTCAAAATTTTACCAGCCATTTGTTCTTTTTACGTGAAACTAACTTTAATTCCCCCAATCATGCATAAATACGCTGTTTTTCCGCTTTATCTAATGATTCCGCCTGGTAAAATTGCAACCTTAAAGTCTCACCTGTATTTCTTCCCAGCTCTCCTAAAATCTCCTAATACAGATTTTGATAATAATTCAGCAGAACATCCTTCTGGGAAATTCGGGCTTTTTAGAAACTACTTTTCTGATTGTTTTTATACTTACTTTGATATATTGTTCTTTCGGCTGCATCCTGAGAGTTCTCTTCGTGGCAGCACATTTCTTATATCAGTAACCCAAAGATCAGATAAAGACGGAATCTCCCTGGGTCAAAGCATTATTCTCAACAGTATATGCCCGCTCCCCATCAATCACATACATACGGTAAAGAAAAACATTTACCTTCTCTCCCACTTCAACAGGTGCTTCTCCTAACTGTCGTTTTGCTGTCAGCAGTGTATCTTTTACCCGGATTTTCAACTCAATTTCGCTGCCCCTAAACGAAGTCTGTTCCACAACTCCCTCCTCCGAAGTAATGGCATACTTTGACAACTCATTTTTTCTGGTCACTGAAATATACTCCGGACGAATAATCGCTTTCTGCTGCCCGTTTCCTGTCTCAAATCCCTTAAAGCGATGATACTGTTCGATAATCGTAGACTGCCCGATAAACTGCGCCGCAAAAGGGGTCAGGGGATTACGGTAAATCTCAAGGGGGGTTCCAATCTGCTCAATTCGTCCTCTATTGGTAATAATGATTTCATCCGCCACCTCAATGGCTTCATCCTGATCATGGGTCACAAAGATGCTGGTAATACCAACTGTACTGATCAACTCCCTCAGCCATCCCCGAAGTTCCTGACGTACTTTTGCGTCAATGGCTGCAAAAGGCTCATCTAACAAGAGAAGCTGCGGCTGTGTTGCCAGTGCTCTTGCAAATGCCACCCTTTGCCGCTGTCCGCCGGAAAGTTGATTGGGATAACGTTTTTCCATTCCTTTCAGGCCTACCAGTTCAATCAATTCTTCCACACGGTTTTTGATCTCACTTTTACTCACTTTTTGTATTTTCAGTCCAAATGCAATATTGTCAAATACGGTCTGATAACGAAACAATGCGTAACTTTGAAATACAAACCCAATTCCGCGCTTGCTTGCCGGAATATTATTGACCAGCTTTCCATCTATGTAAATCTCGCCGGAATCCGCGCTCTCCAAACCGGCAAGGATACGCAGAATTGTCGTTTTCCCGCTTCCGCTTGGTCCCAGAAGTCCAATCAATTTCCCCTTTTCTACGGAAAAACTCACTTGATCAGATGCCTTAAAATCGCCGAAACTTTTATTAATATTACGTAATTCTACATATGTCTGTGCTTGCTGTGCCATAGCGACTCCCTCCTTATGACTTCTCTTCTTTTTTACCACGATATTCCAAAATGTTCCGCAGAATCAATATGATGACTGCCATAATTACCAGAATGGAGGACATCGCAAAAGCCCCGGTAAAATCATACCCCTGATATAAAAGTTCAATATATAACGGCATCGTATTCGTTTTTCCTCTTAAATGCCCGGATAAAACAGATACTGCTCCAAATTCTCCCATCGCTCTTGCGGTACAAAGCACGATACCGTACAGGAATGCCCATTTGATATGGGGAAATGTAACTTGTGTAAAAATCCGGAATCCGCCTGCTCCCATCAATGCAGCCGCCTCTTCCTCATCCGTTCCCTGTGCTGTCAGCACTGGAATTATTTCTCTGGAAATAAAAGGAAAGGTAACAAAGATCGTTGCCAATACAATACCGGGAACTGCAAAAATAATCGTAATTCCTGCATTTTGCAGATAACCATACAAAAAGCTTTGTCTTCCAAACGTCAGCACATAAATCAGTCCGGCAATAATCGGAGATATGGTCAGCGGCAGATCAATCAAAGTGGAAATTACTTTTTTTCCCCGGAACCGGAATTTTGTAATCGTCCATGCTGCAAAAATCCCAAATACCGTATTCACAATCACTGCAATCACGGTAGCCTCAAGTGTCAATAGAACGGATTTTACCGCATACTCATCCGTAACGGCCTTCATGTATACATCAATTCCCTCCCGCAATGCCGTTATCACCACATAAAGCAGCGGAAGAATCAGCATAATCACCAGAAATACGGCACAAAGCCCAATCAGCAGCCATTTTACAACACCGGAATTATTTCTAACCTTCATAATACCCGCTCCTTCCTCACTCGATTCCGCTTACAATTTTAGAAGTGCGGCTCTGGATTACCGCATTTATAAATAAGATGATAAATGCCATAGCCAACATTACCAGTGCAATAGAAGTGGCACTTGCATAATCGTACTCCTGTAATTTTGACATAATCATCAGCGGTACAATCTCCGTCTTATAAGGTGTATTTCCTGCGATAAATACAACACTTCCATATTCCCCGATACTTCTTGCAAAGGCCATGGTAAAGCCGGCAATCAATGCCGGACGAATCTCCGGAAATACAACCTTGAAAAATGTCTGGATTCTGGAGGCGCCCAAAATATTGGCCGCCTCCTCATATTCTGCATCTACTTTCTCCAGCACCGGCTGCACGCTGCGTACAACAAACGGAATCCCGATAAAAACCAACGCTGCCGTAATACCGATGCGGGTATACGCAATCTCAATTCCAACCTTTGCAAAAATACTTCCAATCCATCCATTCTGAACGGTCAGATGTGTAAGAGAAATCCCTGCTACCGCAGTAGGTAACGCAAAAGGAAGCTCAATCAATCCATCCATAAGTCTTTTTCCCGGAAAATCGTACCGCACCAGTACCCATGCCAGAATCACTCCCATTCCTGCATTGATAAGAGAAGCAATCAAAGCTGTAACAATACTTACTTTGTAGCTTGCAAGTACTCTTGGCCTTGTAATCGTCTCAATGAATTCCCCGAATGACAATTGTGCTGAAAAAACTACCAACGAACACAGCGGAAGTATTACAACAATGCTCAATATTGCAATTGTGATTCCAAAGGATAACCCAAATCCCGGAATTACGCTTTTTGTTTTCTTATCTCTGAATCTCATGGATACTGCGCTTCCCTTCCTGTTTATTCTTCGTAAATACTGTCAAATACTCCGCCATCCGCAAAATGGGTATTGGTTGCTTCCGTCCAGCCGCCAAAATAATTGATATCCGTCAAATCCACATCCGTAATAATCCATTTTCCATCTGCCGGAACTTCTGTAATGGTCTTGGTAGTTCCTTCATATTTATATTCATTCAAAACCGCTTCATTTGACGGACGATAATACCATTTCGCTTCCAGACGCTGTGCATCATCCGAATACAGATAATTGAGATATTCCTCAGAGACCTCTCTCGTGCCCCTTTTATCTACCACTTCATCCACAACAGCTACGGTTGGCTGGCAGAGAATGGATACGGAAGGAACCACAATTTCATATTCTCCCGGATATTCCTCCAACGAAAGAAATGCTTCATTTTCCCACGCAAGCAGTACATCTCCCTGACCGTTTTCTACAAAGGATGTTGTTGCACCTCTGGCTCCGGAGTCAAGTACCAATACATTCTGATAAAGTTTCTTCATACGCTCGGTTACTTCTTCTGTACTTCCTCCCTGCTTCTCGAAGTAATACCACGCTGCAAGATAATTCCATCTGGCACCGCCCGAAGTCTTTGGGTTTGGTGTAATAATTCCTACATCATCGCGGAGCAGATCATCCCAATCCGTAATATCTTTTGGGTTCCCGGAACGTACCAGAAATACAATTGACGATGTATATGGGGAACTATCCAGAGGGAACTGGGAAGTATAGCCTTCTTCAATTAACCCTGCATCCTTTACCGCATCCACGTCCGCCTCAAGCGCCAGTGTGACAACATCCGCTTCCAGACCATTTGCCACTTCCAGTGCCTGTTTTCCGGAACCGCCGTGGGACTGTACGATTGTCACATCCTGCCCGCCTTTTTCTTTCCAATGTTCTGTAAAAAGTTCATTATAAGCTGCGTAAAGCTCTCTGGTGGGATCGTAGGATACATTTGTAATTTCTATCGCATCTTTTCCTGCGCTTGTGGCAGACTTATCTGATGCATCGGCATTTCCGCAGCCCGCGAAAAGAGCGGCGGTCAATGATAAAATTGTAACTGTTGTAAATACTTTATTCTTCATAATTCTTTCTCCTCCTGATAAAAATAACTTCATAACGACTCAAATCTTCTTGTTGCCAAACTTCTTTTAAATCACCCAGAAATTATCTGCACAGATAATCTTACGGTAGGTTTCAAATTTAGACCATTTGTTGTAAAATTCCACCTTATTCTCCTTTCCCAACTGTTCTGCTTCGCGAAGGTACTGATCAAATTCCTCCTTTGCTCCAATATTCAGAGAAAATCCTCTTTCATCCAGCACCGGCAGGCCTTCATACTGATACTCTGCCAGGGGAAGAATATCTTTGATTTTGTGGTTGCGGATCAGAACAGCGGCTTTGCTTTCCACAGCCACAATATCAAAATAATCCGGATACTTGAAGCTGTCTCCTTCCGTCGGCACGATATCTCCCACATGATAGCTTTTTCTTCCTGCATCAGCTTTGGAAAGAAAGGCGTTCTCTATATTGAAATAAAACTCATCAAAGATATATCCTCCCGTCTGGATCTCACCCTTCTCGAAATAAGGCCCTTTTTCCTTTGCTTCCACATGCTCCACCACACCACATGCCGAGGTCATATACGTAACCCGGTCAATCAAAATCAATTCTCCAAGAGTCTTATTCTTCTTAAATTCATCGACTACGATATTTTCTGCAAATGTAAGACTGCAGACAGCAATCTCATTCTTCTCAATGGACTCTGCCTCCACATGCTCTCCTGAATTCACATCCACTTTATAGGAAATCTTCCTTACAATTCCCGGAATCATCTTCGTTCCAAGCTTTACCAGATATTCCTTTCCCAGTGTAAGCTTCTCATCATCCATCCACAGAATCGTTGCCGTTACTTCTTTGCTGACCGGCAGATTTTCACAGTCAGCAAGGACACATCCCCGGCTCACATCCACCTCCCGGTCAAGCTGGATGGTAACTGCCTGCCCTGCGAATGCCTCTGCCTTCTCCTCGTCTCCAACTAAGACAGACTTAACGGTTGCAGTTTCATTACTTGGATATGTGATGATATTCTGCCCCCGCTTAATTCTCCCGCTCTCCACCTGTCCCTGGAATCCGCGGAATTCATGGTTGGGACGGCATACTCTCTGAACCGGCATATAAAACTCCGTATGCTCTTCTGTTTCCGATACATCCACAGTCTCCAGATACGAAAGCAATGTCTCGTTCGTATACCACTTCATATGATCAGATTTTACCGTTACATGATCCCCTTCTGTTGCACTTACCGGAATCGTAACCACGTTTTGCAGCTGAAGGTTTTCCGAAAGTTCACGGATATCCTTTTCAATTTCTTCAAACCGTTCTTTGCTGTAAGCAACCAGATCCATCTTATTCACAGCAAATACAAAATGACGGATTCCCATCAGGGAACAGATTCTGGCATGGCGCCTTGTCTGTACAAGAACCCCCTGCTTCGCGTCAACCAGAATAATGGCCAGTTGTGCAAAGGAAGCTCCTACCGCCATGTTCCTTGTATACTCCTCATGTCCCGGAGTATCCGCAACGATGAAACTCCTGCGGTTAGTCGTAAAATAACGATAAGCAACATCAATCGTAATTCCCTGCTCACGTTCCGCCATCAGTCCATCGAGAAGAAGTGAATAGTCAATCTCTCCTCCTCTGGATCCAACCTTACTGTCTAAAAGCAGTGCTTTCTCCTGATCCGCATAAAGAAGTTTGGAATCATAGAGAATATGCCCGATCAATGTGGATTTTCCATCATCCACGCTTCCGCATGTAATAAATTTCAGTAATCCGCTCATTAGAAATATCCCTCTCTCTTTCTCTTTTCCATACTTGCCGCGCCGCCGTCTTTATCAATCACACGGCTGGTTCTTTCTGATTCCACAGAACTTAACGTTTCTTCAATAATCCCATCCAAGGTATCTGCCTCGGACAAGATGCCGCCTGACAACGGATAACAGCCCAGTGTACGGAAACGGACTTTTTTTATTTCCGGAACTTCTCCCGGATTCAAGCGCATACGCTCATCATCCACCATGATCAGATTGCCGTCCCGGTAAACAACCGGCCGTTCCGCTGCAAAATACAAAGGTACAATCGGAATATTTTCCCGCTTGATATATTCCCAGATATCTTTTTCCGTCCAGTTGGAAATCGGGAAAACACGGATACTTTCTCCTTTATGAATCTGCGTATTATATAATTTCCACATCTCCGGTCTCTGGTTCTTCGGATCCCAGGCATGGGATGCATTACGGAAAGAGAAAATCCGCTCCTTTGCACGGCTCTTTTCCTCATCACGTCTTCCGCCGCCGAACGCCGCCGTAAACCCATACTTATTCAGCGCCTGTTTTAAAGCCTGCGTTTTCATAATATCCGTGTATGCAGAACCATGATCAAAGGGATTGATTCCCTGTTTTACTCCATCCTCATTGATATATTCCAACATCTCAATTCCCAGATCCTTTGCCGTCTTATCACGGAATTCGATCATCTCTTTAAATTTCCATGTGGTATTGACATGCAGAAACGGGAACGGCGGCTTCTCCGGGTAGAATGCTTTCATCGCAAGGTGAAGCATCACGGAACTGTCTTTTCCGATCGAATACAACATTACCGGCTTCTCACACTCTGCTGCAACTTCCCTGATAATATAAATCGCTTCTGCCTCCAACTCATCCAAATGTGATAATTCACTCATACTAATCTCTCCCCTAATATTTGTTTGCATTCCTACTATTGACATCAATTACCTTTACCGTTCCATCATACCGGTGTATGTTCCAGTGCAGAATTTCTCCCTCGCAGGTAACATTCATCCTGCTTCCATTACCGCCGATATCCGCTCCCAGAAAGAAATCGATGGCCCCTTTCGGACACTCTTTCACACAGGAAACACATCCCCAGCAGTCTCTCGGATATCTCATATATGCTTTCTGGTCCTGCATCTCTATCAGACTGCCCGGGCAGACGGCAACACATTTCCGGCATCCAATACATCTTTTGCTGCTAATTCGTATGCTCATATTCTGCCTCCTCCACGATATCCCTTAACATCACCTGGAATTCTCCATTGACCCATCTGGTATTTACATATTTATAGTAAGTTTCATCTATATCCGGGTAATCCAGGTTTTCATTGAAGGAATGCCAGCGCGTCTCTTTTCTGCTTCTCATATGTGCAATCAACGCCTTACATACCAACAAACGGTCTTTCAGTTCATAAGCAAACAGAAGTTCATGCATATCTGATGCAGCGATATGCTCTGATAACCGCATCAATTGTTCTATTTTTTCATCTGCCAGACTTAATTGTTTTTCATTGAATTGATAACTACTTGAAATTCCTCCTGCATATTCATCCATGATCTTCTGCATGGCCTCTTCTAAATCTTCGACAGAAAATACCGGATGTTCCTCACTTCGGATTGTCTCATAGTCTGCCAGAATTTTATGTACCTGTTTTTCTATTTTCTCCTCTAAAATCCTCTGCTGCTCGTCGGCTTCCTCTACTGAATTCTCCCGCTCCTTCCCATCTGCTTTCTTTGTAAATATCTTCTGGGCCTTATCATCTGTTTTTTTTCCTGCTAAAGTTTCCCATGGCTGATCCGCAAACTCTTTCGGAAAAACATTCTCTGCGTGCTTTTTAATGATATCCAGTGCTGCAATCTCGCCTTCCGCAAGAGCACCTGTCACGTATTTTTGGGGACATCCGCCTGCCACGTCACCAGCTGCATATAAGCCATGAATCGTCGTTTCCCGGCTCGTGTTGACCCAGTACCCGCTTGCGGTATGACCTCCTACGATGTAAGGTTCCGTGCCTTGTATCTCAACATCTTCATCGCCTGGATGCTTTCTGCTCTCTATCCACTTCAAAGTCTGACTCGGCGCCATATTCAGATACGCTTTTAATAGATCTTCCTCCTGCTCCTTCGATATGCCGCTGGTTTTAAGATAACATGGTCCGCGTCCAAGCTGATTTTCCCGAACTGTGCCGTAAACTCTTTCACTGGTCGTAATACCATACTGATCTTCGTAGACTACTCCCCTGGAATTCACCTGCTTTGCATGCACTCCCTGTGCAATTGTACCGGTTGGTGCAATTGTATCTTTACATCGCAGCGCTATAAACCGCATTTCAAAGGATGTCATCTCAGCTCCGGCCCGAATTCCCATCGCATATCCGGCTCCCGTATTAAATGGCGAATACCACATCTTGTGCCTTGAAAATCCCGGATTATTAGGTTTATACAAACCGGATGCTCCGCCAGTGGCCACCAGAACGGCACCTGCACGTATCTCATAAGCAACTTCATCCTTTATAGAAAATCCCACAGCGCCATATACTTTGTCATGTTCCACCAGAAGATGTGTAAGATTCACATGATTTAATACCTGAACATTTCCCGCTTCTTCCACTGCGTTTGCAAGAATCGGCTTAAAATTTTCTCCGTTAATCTTGATATTCCGATTTCCCCTGGTCACATAATTGCCTTCGTTGTCTTTTAAAATTACAAGGCCAAGCCCTTCCATATCTGCGGTTACAGAATTAAATTTCTCCGCTGCGGTCAAAAGGAGATCCTTTCGTACAATACCATTGGCATCTTTGGTCGCATAATCCACATAATCCTGCGGTGTCTGACCTTTTACAATATATGCATTGATTGCGTTCACTCCTGCGGCAAGACATCCGCTTCTCTTGATGTGTGCTTTCTCAACTACCAAAACAGATAAGTCAGAATTCCGGCTTATGGTAAGCGCCGCATAACATCCGGCCGTTCCGCCTCCGATGATCAGCACATCCGTATTTATTCTCTTTTTTTGTAATTGCTGTTCCATATAAAATCTTGCCTTTCTTTTCAACATATACTCTGTGTTAAGTCCTCCTCATTTACCTACTATCTTTATAGGTTATGTATGTTTATATAATATACTTACTTTGGGGAATTTTGTCAATACCTAAAATGAAAAAAATCGTGCAGGAGAGAGAATTAAATAATTCTCCGGACCTCCTGCACGATCTGATACACCATTTGATACCAAGATGCTTCTTTCGTTTTCATAAACTTTTAGATGCGAGACTTTATATGAACCCAACAATTTCCATCACTTCCTCTTCTGTAATTTCTTCGTAGCAATCAAATTCGGGAGCATTTGGATAAAAATACCCAAGCCCAATTCCAGTTCTAACCCATTCATCATTTTTGTACATGTAAAATTTTCTTTCAACCTGCTTTAAAATAGTTCCTCTATTTTTATAATCAGTCAGCCTTAAATATCTCTTTTTATCATCTGGCATTTTTTATCACATCTATTCCTTTAGGGATTTCCATAGAATCAGAAATTTCAAACATCTTATTTTCCAGTACAATATACTGCTCACTCGCTTTGTCCATTATAAGCCTTTGCTTGTCGTATAACTTGTACATCCCACTATTTTTAACGTCGAAGCTTTCTGAATGTCACGGATGGAGCATAGAAAGAGTACAAGAGTTCACATACATCTCATGTTCTTATTAATCGATATGCAGTTACATACCACAGCATGATGTATATCTGTTTAAATACATCTCATGTTCTTATTAATCATAGAGGAAGCATGGATGATGTACATAAATTGATAAAGTTTAAATACATCTCATGTTCTTATTAATCTATGCCGAGGTGACGGACGCATTCTTTATTTTTGAGTTTAAATACATCTCATGTTCTTATTAATCAAGTTGCAAAAAGAAATCCTGTATTTTATGAAGCCGTTTAAATACATCTCATGTTCTTATTAATCTTATGGTTGGGGTGGAAAAGGAAATATTTTTACGAAGTTTAAATACATCTCATGTTCTTATTAATCCACTAATTACAAGCGGAACATCTATGGAATCAGCAGGTTTAAATACATCTCATGTTCTTATTAATCTTTTACACCTTTCTCATCTTCAGATTTCTGGTCTTTGTTTAAATACATCTCATGTTCTTATTAATCTAAAACCTCTTCCGACACATTCACCAAATAATAGCTGTTTAAATACATCTCATGTTCTTATTAATCTGTTGGTGTGCTGCAACGGGCGGTTCATTGGGATGTTTAAATACATCTCATGTTCTTATTAATCAATCCTGATAAATGTGATTTGCGAATATATTTATATGGTTTAAATACATCTCATGTTCTTATTAATCAAAGACTTCATGGAGATGGAAAAAAAAGGCGGGGAGTTTAAATACATCTCATGTTCTTATTAATCTTTTGTTTCATAAGTCATTAAGTTTTTCATTGTCGCTGTTTAAATACATCTCATATTCTTATTAATCCGACTGCTGCTGCGTATTCCTTCGCTTCCGTAGTCGTTTAAATACATCTCATGTTCTTATTAATCTATCATCTTTCATGTTGCATATCGTGTTGCATAGCTTGTTTAAATACATCTCATGTTCTTATTAATCGGAGAGCCAAGAGAGCAAAACCAACACAGGAGCAGAGTTTAAATACATCTCATGTTCTTATTAATCGAAAGACCTGGATAATCATGCATGGGAATCCAACAAGTTTAAATACATCTCATGTTCTTATTAATCGATCTTTGGAGGAAAGATTCATTATGGCGTGGCGTGTTTAAATACATCTCATGTTCTTATTAATCGAATACCAGATTTCTGAAAACCGCCGCCCCAGACTTGTTTAAATACATCTCATGTTCTTATTAATCCGGCATTCTCAACAATGGAGATCAGTTCATTCGCCAGTTTAAATACATCTCATGTTCTTATTAATCGGAGAGAGCGTATACCTGTGTTTTAAAGCCGGAAACGGTTTAAATACATCTCATGTTCTTATTAATCTCGTTCCGCTGCAGTACTAGCTGCCTTTGATGCGTTTAAATACATCTCATGTTCTTATTAATCCCACGTTTTTAAGCCTTTCTCTAATTCACTATACCCTTTTTCCCCGCTAAATTCAAGCATTTTTCAAAATTTTACCAGCCGTTTATCATTTTTGCGTAAAACTAGCTCTAACTCCCTCAACCATGCATAAATACGCTGTTTTTCCGCCTTAACCAAAGATTCCGCCTGGTAAACAGACATGTCTGCTGGCGCAGACATCACCATTCATGAAAGTCAGATGCTCCGTGCTATGCACTCCCGCATCTGC
>UQAW01000088.1 GCA_900539175.1 uncultured Lachnospiraceae bacterium | reverse complement strand
TTCCAATGGCTCTCAAGCTTAAGAATGGTGGCTCCCAAGCTTGATAATAATCACCTCCATCTTCTCAAGCTCAACGCCTAATCTTCTTTCTTAAGAGGATTATATCATGAGGATTTTTGCATTCACAATGGCACAAATTTCATATTTGGGGGAGAAATTTCATATTTCTGATAAAAGTTCACACAAAAAGCAGGAACAATCGACGAAGCACAAACGCATAAATAAAATGCTGTTCTTGTGCTTCGCGGATTGTTCCTGCTGCGTGATAAAAAACGCTCTTTCTTATAATTCCAGCGCCATATCTCCCTCTTTGATAAGCCCCTTATTTCGCATCAATTCTGAAATTCCAAAGGAAATAACTGCCGGGAGAACAAACTGCATGATGACAATTTTAAAAATAACCGTTGCTGCATCCGATCCTTCAATCATCGTCTGATAGGTCATGATCTGTCCAACAAATCCTGCCGATCCCATTCCGGAACCCGTGGCATTACACTGCATTTTCACAAATACGGTACCCATCGGACCAAGAATGGCACTGGACACGATTGCCGGAACCCAGATCAGCGGACGTCGCATGATATTCGGCACCTGAAGCATTGATGTTCCTATTCCCTGTGCCAACAGCCCTCCGAACTTATTCTCACGGAAGCTTGCAACTGCAAATCCGACCATATTGCAGCAGCATCCGATCACTGCAGCACCGGCAGCAACACCCTGCAGATTCAGGATAACTCCAAGTGCCGCTGAACTGATCGGCAGTGTAAGTATCATCCCCATAAGTACAGAGACTATGATTCCCATCAAAAATGGCTGCTGCTCGGTCCCCCAGTTGATGATATCTCCAAGTCCTGTCATCATGGTAGAAATCGGCGGTCCCACAAGCACTCCAATGGCAGAGCCTGTTACAATGGTTACAAGCGGTGTCAATATAATGTCAAGTTTCGTCTTTCCTGCAACCAGATGCCCGAATGTAATTCCCACAAAAGCTGCTACAAATGCACCCAATGGCTCTCCCGGTCCTGCCAGAATCATCGCTCCATCTGCAAATGCCGTACCTAACAGAATCTTACTGGCATAGCCGCCTACCATACCGGTTACACCGGCTGAAATCGTAACCAGGGAACTTTCCCCATACTTATGTGCTACACCGATACCAATTCCTGCACTGGTACATGCAGCGGCTACCCTCCCAACCTGATTGACACACTCTCCGATCGGGCCCCCGATCACAAGACCAATCTGTTGGATAATCGTACCGATAATCAGCGTAGCAAACAATCCCTGTCCCATACCGCTTAAACCATCGATAAAGATATGGTTACAAACTCTCTTTAACACGTTCATCTTTTCTGCTCCTCATCTTTTGTATCTATTCCTTTCACCACCGGCTCTATGGTCCGCTCCATCAGCATGCGCAAAATATCAATCCCACCTTTGCCCCTGATTGCACTGAACCAGAAAGAATTCTCCAATTCTGCCATAATCGACTGCAGTCCTTCTATAATCAACCTTTTTCCCGGTGTTTCAAGCCATTTGATTTCCACTTCATCTCCCCGGAAATAAAAATGCACCTTTCTTCTTACTGCTTCCTCCAAAAACGCTATATCCAGTTTCAGCACCAGAGTCCCCATCTCATCTTTTGTAAAAACACCCAGTGTTCCGATCAGATAACTTTCTCCATGAATGTTCAGCCAGCTTTCCTTCGCTTTTCCAAATCCAATCCTGATTTTCTGCTGCTCTTCTCCCTCTAAAACCAGAAGATCAAATTCTCCCTGCTTATATTGAAATCCGATGCTTTGAATGCCTTCGGTCATATTATTATGGAACACCTGCATCACCAAAGGAAATAAACCTACACTTTTTGTCTCCAACTCATAGTGTCTTCCATCTAATTGCCGCATACAATCATGGATTCCCGGTACTCCAGACGCTTTCCTTTTGCTCCATCCGTTTCTTTTCTCCCATCCGCCCTGCCGCACTGCAAAGCGCTGCTTGCCAGCCCCCGACTCCATCTCCGCCGTCAAACGCTGCAAAATCATCTGGCTGCAGGGATCTTCCGGCAATACGGCTCCCGGATGATAGGAATCGGGAAAATATTTCCGGATAATATTCAACATGACACAGTTCTGGAATAATTCATCACTCCCCGCGCAAGTCACCAACACCATATTCAGATCCGGATATACGACCACATTCTGTCCCAACATTCCATTGAACTCAAAACTTCCCGGTCTGTTCTCCATCCAGACCTGATACCCATATCCGAAGGTACCTTCCACACTCTCAACCTTCTTTCCGGTGGAAATTTCCACCCAGCCCTCCGGAACAAGCTGCTGTCCTTTCCATATGCCCCTCTGCAGATAAAGCTGCCCCAGTTTTGCCATATCCTCAGGACACAAAAACAACCCCCATCCGCCTTTCGTAATTCCTTTTGGACAGGTTTCCCAAAGATACTTTGTAATTCCAAGAGGTTGAAACAATCTTGGCTCCAGATATTCCGCTAATGTCATTCCGGTTCGTTCTGTCACAATTGCCGACAGCACATACGTATTCATACTGTTATATTGAAATGCAGCTCCCGGTTTTCCGGAAACTGGCGCATTCAGAAAACTATTCAGCCAGTCGTTGCCGGAGATCGCACCAATTTCATTGAACTGAACTCCGCTTGTCATGGTAAGCAGATGCTCTACGGTGACTTCAGGACGGAACATCTTTGCAAGGGGGCTCATCCGATGCTCGAAAATTTTATAGATATTCTCATCCAATGACAAGTTTCCATCCCGGACCAACATTCCCACAGCCATACCGGTAATACTTTTGCACAGAGAATGGGTAATATGCCAGATACCGCTGCGGTAAGGAGCAAAATTGCATTCACAGATCACTTTCCCGTTCCTCAATATCATCAGATGATGCATATCTGTCGAAGCTGTATCGCCCAGTTCCCGAACCATCTTTGCCAGATACCCGGATGAAATCCCCTGACTCTCGGGAGACACTCTCTCAAATGCCTGCTCATATACAGCATCAAAGGGAAACTCTACCTTCTGCGGAAAAAAATCCACCTTACTAAGCCCTTCTGTTTTCCCCTGAATCATGCCCATAATCATCTCAACCGCTGCAAGCTGCTCTTTTGCCATCCCGTAACCTCCTGTCTTTTTCCATTCGTCAAACTCCGTGTCCGGCCCATCGGCATACGCTGTCAATCAGAAAAAAGTGGTGTGCTGAAATATCGTTCCGCCGTATCCGGCAATACGGTAACAACCGTCTTTCCCTTCCCCAGCTTTCGTGCCAGTGCCTTTGCCGCCGCAACATTGGTTCCGCTGGAGATTCCGCACATCAACCCTTCCAGCCGGGCCAGATCCTTTGCAGTCTGCAGTGCCTCTTCATCACTTACAATATAAATTTCCTGATAAATCTTCTGATTCAGGATCTCCGGAATCAGACCGTCTCCAATCCCCATCTGAATGTGGGTTCCTATTGTTCCTCCTGCCAGAATCGCTGCATTCTCCGGTTCCACCGCCCAGATTTCCATCTCCGGATTTGCTTCCTTCAGAATTTCTCCGATTCCCGTTATGGTTCCTCCGGTTCCTATTCCGGAACAGAAGCCATGAATCGGTCCATCCACCTGCTCTAAAATCTCTCTGGCCGTGTGAAGACGATGTACCGCAGGATTTGCCGGATTCTCAAACTGCTGCGGAACAAAGACTCTTGCATCCTCCCTGGCCATCTCTAACGCCTGTCTTAAACACTCTGCGATACAGGCACCGATATCACCGGCGTCATGAACAAGGCGTACCTCCGCACCGTAATGGCGCACCAGCTTTCTCCGTTCTTCACTGACCGAATCCGGCATAATGATAATCGTCTTATAGCCCTTTACCGCACCAATCAATGCCAGTCCTATCCCCTGATTTCCGCTTGTAGGCTCCACAATGATCGAATCCCTGTGGAGCAGCCCTTTTTTCTCCGCCGTCTGCAGCATATGAAAGGCAGTTCTCGTCTTTATCGATCCGCCCACATTCAAACCTTCAAACTTCACCAGAATCTGTGCGCCATCGGGATCGCCCATATGATTCAGACGAATCAAAGGAGTATCTCCCATGGCCTCCAAAACATTATTATATATCATAACGTTCTCCTTTTCTCATCCCCTGTATCAGGCAATTGCGAAACGCCCCGGACATCGGCCCAGACTTCGCTCATGCCTTATGTCAGCACTTCTCTCATTTTATGTTATCATCCTTAAATAATCAACCATATTTTTCCTGTATTCGTATCAATTTTTCTTCAACTTTTCTTCATTCTGTCAAAATCTAAATCATCACGCGGAATGGATGCAATACAATTCCAAGCAATATCCACAATATCCGCTTTCCAAAAGGCACCTCTGCAACATGGATATGATCAGGCGTATCATACGTATTTTTATCAATGACCGTCCGGCAGTCCCTCTCCATCTCCGTCATCGCTTCTTTTAATTCTGCTGTAAATTCTTTACTGTTGATTACCAACATCAGTTCCGTATCCACATAGGTGCTTCTCAAGTCCAGATTATAAGAACCAACCACTGCCAGGTCATCATCAATGACGATCGATTTTCCATGGTAAGATTCCCCGCCGTCATATTCCAGAATCCGGATCCCCGTATCCAGAAGTTTGCCTTTGTATTTCAGATAGTCACTGGAAGCTACTATATTATCTCCATTCTCTACCGAATTTACCAACATATGCACATCCGGCACCGTTTCACAGATTTTTTCCAGTGTCTCATACATATAGCCATTACAAACTGCATAAGGTGTGTGGATCGTTACCTGCTCTTTTGCCTGTTTCATCAACTCCGAAAGCGAATAAAACACTACCGGTTCTTTTCCATAAATACCAGTAGGATTGGAAATCAGACGGACCTGATTTGTCGGAACTGTCTGTTCTCTATAATCCGTCTCTTCGAACAAATCCGGATGTTCCCTTTTTATCTTATCGTACCGCTCTTCCAACAACGTAATCTGTGTCTGCACGCTTTCCCTTTCTCTCAGTGATTCTTCATTATGAAAATACGTACACACATCCAGATTCCAGACTTTCTCAAAATATGCTTCCACCTGCCACAGAGAACTGCTCCTGTCTTCTTTCTCTCCCTGCTTTGTGTTATAGATCAACACTTCTCTGTCCCTGCTTCTGTTTTTGGTGCTGTAGTCCCCGATAAAATAATCAAAGGTATTCCTTCCGCCCAAAATATAAGCCAGATCATCCACAATCATATATTTATCATGCATTCTCCCCTGACTTGTCCACGGTGTCAGAACATTCAGCCTGTTATAAATCTTGATTTCCGCATTCGGATGTGAAGACAGTGCATAGAACAATTCTTCCCCTTCCATACGAATCAATCCGCTGACACCATCCACCAGGACCTGCACCTTTACTCCTTCCTCCGCCTTATGAAGAAGCATGGCGAGAACATCCTGTGCACTCTGTCCGGGCCGGATATCAAAGGTACTCATAATAATCCGTTCCTCTGCCCGGTTGAACAACCGAATCCTCTCCTCCCAGGCACTGGTATTTGTCTCCAACAGCTGCGCACGATCCGGACCCACCTGATCGCTTCTAAAATCCTCTATATGAAAATTCGCTTCTGTTTCCTTCGTTATTTCCTTATAACGCATAAAAGGCCCAACGATTGCCGCAATCAAAACGATCACCAACACAATCAGGACCAAAAGGATCTTTTTCCCCACTCTATACTTCATCAAATCACCGTCTCTTTACCTTACAGCTACCATATACTGCTCAGAACCCTCATAATTATTACCATATTTTTCTTATTTTATACCAGAACCAGATACACTGCAACACTTTCTACAAAATCCCCTCTAATACGACAAAAAATTATAATGCAGACAGTACACTAGAGCAGGTGTTTTCGTCCCCACTATACAAAAATATTCGCAAACACTACAATCAGAGGAATTGCAATCAATGTCCGTTCCATAAAAACCAAAAACAGCTTCCAGAGATTCATCGGAATCTCGCTCTTTATAATAATGGTTCCCACCTCTGTCAGATAGATAATCTGGACCAGAGACAGCACACCTATGATAAATTTCGTCTTTACAGACTGAATTCCTGTGATCAAAAGTGCCGGAATAAACATATCCGTAAAGCCTGCCAATGTTGCCGGGGCCACGGCAAATGCCTCTTCCACGCCGAAAAGCTTCAGATACATCCCCATCGGATAAGAAATCCACCTGAACACCGGCGTATAAGTGGCGATCATCAGTGCAATAGTTCCCCATGCCACAACAATAGGAATCAGGTCAAAAAACATTCCCATCACCACTTCAAATCCGCCGGAAAGCACAGACTTCAGGTTAAACTTTTCCGCCCGCTGACAGCTCACTTCCAGTGCATAAGCAAATGTTCCTTTTTCCTGCGGAACGTCTTCATTGATCTGTTTTCCCGCCTTTTCCTGATAAGTATCCGGAAGGGTGCGGATCGGAGGAATCCTGGCGATGATCACAGCCAATACCACACCTACGATACAGATACAAAGATAGAAAGGCGGAAACAACTTAGAAATTCCCACAGTATTTGCAATCATCAGACAAAAAGGAATCGATACCAGAGAAAAGTTGGTCATAATATATCCAGCCTCCCTTTTCGTATAGAACCCTCTCATGTACTGCTCTCTCGTTAGAATGACAGCTGCATTGGATGCACCAAACCAGGAAGCAATCAGATCCACAGATGCCCGTCCCGGCACATGAAACAACGGCCGTACCACTGGTTTTGCCAGTACACCCAGAAACTCCATGATTCCGCAATCTGTTAAAAAGGGCATGATAAAACTAAATGCCAGTACGATGCAGAATAAAGTTCCGCACAGATCAATAATCGTTGCTCCTGTATCCGCTGAGGTAACTACCTCAGGTCCGAATCCCAGAATAACCATGATTCCGAATATCGCCCCAAATACTTTGGACACCAGATAAAGCGGTGTCGTGGAAAATGCCCGCTTCAGGTAGTGGTTGTTTCGGATAAAATCTGGCTTTGCAAAATAATCAATCAGACTGACCACCGCCGAAATAATCAGCAATACCAGAAGGATATAGTTCAGACTGCCTCCAAATAAGTTTTTCAGTCCGGTTTTCAGAAAATCCAACAATGTGGTAAAAGAATCCCCCTGGGGAATCGGCACCAGAAACATTAAAACCCCAAATGCTGAAAACAGAAGAAATTTCAGCACATTTTTCCCATTCACACTCGAACGTTGTTCCATCTTCTCTTCTCCTTGTACTTTTTATAAAGCTTCCACTTTCCGCATGGCATCAAAAATCATATCCTCCGTAACCGCATAGGGAATATGCTCCATATCTGGGCCTGTCACCGTCTCAGTCAGTACCTCCTTCAGATATGAGCGCTCCAGTTTCACTCCCATCTCCCCAAGTGTTGTAGGAATTCCAAGCTCCGTCAGGAATGATTTTAACCTCTGCATTTCTTCTGCCTGCCCGTCCACAGCCAGTTGCACCAATACCCCATAAGCTACCACATCCCCATGCAGGAACGTTTCCTCAAATCCTGGCAGTAATACCAAACCATAATAAACGGAATGGGCGATCGCGCAGTTATAAGCATCCAACACCATCAGGGAAACCAGTCCCGTACTGATAATGTTCGCTAAAACTGTCTGCTCCAACTCATACGTTGCCTTTCCCTCCATGCAATCGTTAAGTGCCTGAACACCGTGTACCAGAAGCGGCCTGTAACACAGATTGCTGA
Source organism: uncultured Lachnospiraceae bacterium (assembly GCA_900539175.1). Lineage (GTDB taxonomy): Bacteria > Bacillota > Clostridia > Lachnospirales > Lachnospiraceae > Novisyntrophococcus. The sequence goes on along the minus strand of UQAW01000088.1, from coordinate 5,763 downwards.
TTTCTCTTCCAAGAGCGGAACTGTGTGCCAGTTGATCCCCTCTCGCCGCAAAATGACATTCGAAATATTTGCCGATAGTATCCCCCATCCCGGCTCTTAAGTATTTGGCAGGGGCATCTGCAATCACCGGAAGCTGAATAAAACAATGTCTTGCCGGACGATCATAGAAGTAAAAACTGTCAAAATTACCGTCCTCCTTATAAACCACCGACAAAGCCGTTGCAGCCGCACAGGTTGCTGCTATGGTTGGAAAAGTAAATACCGGAAGTTCCGCCTTATATGCAGCCCCTTTTGCTGTATCCAAGGCTTTTCCGCCTCCCATGCCAAAAATCATATCTGCTTTACATTGAAGCGCACATTCCGCCAAGTGCGCAATCCCGGCATAGGTACACTCTTCTCCAAAAAGCACCGTATCCACGATTTCCAGATCACTTCCCGCAATTGCTTCCTCCAACACACCCCTGGCCGCCTGAAGTGCCTTCGCACCACCAATCAGGAATACTCGCTTTCCAACACTTCGGCAGATCTTTGTCACCTTCTCATAAGCATCTGTACCGATTGTATAATCAACAAAATATACGGAATAAGAATTCATTCCTTCCTCCTCATCCTTTCAACAACGCTGTCATTTTTTCCAGACGGGCAAGTGCCTCATCTATTGTTTCCTTTTCCCTTGCAAAATGAAGCCGAATCAGATGATTCACTTCTTCTTTGAAGAAACTGGACCCCGGCACAGCCGCCACACCGATATTCTGAATCATCCACTCGCAAAATTCCAGATCCGTATAACCCTCAAACTGCGGCAGATCCAAAAACTCCTGAATGTCGATCAGGACAAAATAAGTTCCCTGAGGGACATTGTGCTTCAAACCAATTCGGTCCAGACCCTCCAGAAAAACATTCCGTTTTTTCGTATAGGTTTTCAACAATTCTTCATAATAAGATTCCGGAAAGTTCAGCCCTGCCACTGCTGCTTCCTGCAGAGGTGCCGCTGCTCCGACTGTCAGAAAATCATGTACCTTCTTTGCCGCCTCGATCACTTCCTCCGGTCCGATCAGATAACCCAGGCGCCATCCGGTAATCGAATACGTCTTCGACAAAGAATTACAGGTAATCGTATGTTCATACATCCCCGGCAGAGAAGCCATACAGGTGTGATGATATGGTGCATACACCATATGCTCATAAACTTCATCCGTCACCACAAAGGCGTCATACCTGACAGCCAATGCTCCAATCTGCATCAATTCTTCTCTCGAAAATACCTTTCCGCAGGGATTGGACGGATTGCAGACAATAATTGCCTTGGCACCCTCCCGGAATCCTTTCTCTACAAGGCGGATATCAAACTGATATTCCGGCGGAACCAGTGGAATATAGATTGGTTCTGCCCCGGATAAAATCGCATCTGCCCCGTAGTTTTCATAAAACGGCGAAAATACCATAACCTTGTCTCCCGGATTGCAGATAGTCATCATCGCACACATCATAGCCTCTGTACCGCCGCAAGTCACCACAATTTCTTTTTCTGGATCAATCGTCCTTTGGATGGCTTTTCCCTGCTTCCTTGCCAATGCCTCCCTGAAATTCTCCGCTCCAAATGTCACCGAATACTGATGAGGACCTGCATAAGCCGCCTTTGCCAGTGCCTCCATGATCTCTTTCGGCGGATCAAAATCAGGAAACCCCTGAGATAAATTAATCGCTCCATACTCATCACTGATTCTGGTCATTCTGCGAATTACAGAATCAGTAAATGTTCCAACTCTTTCACTTAATTTCGGCATATCTTCTTTCTGCCCTCAAACGGCAGCCTCCTTTCTCTGGCGATTCCGCCTGGTGTACTGACATGTTCACTGATTTGACGAAACTCTGTAATAGGAATATAATAAAGTATACCGTAACGGTATAGTCAAGGAGGGAATGTATATTTATGCAGAAATTACACAATCCATGTATAAAAACCGGTGAATTTGCCAGATTATGTAATACCAATAAGCGCACCCTTTTTCACTACGATGAGATCGGACTCTTTTCTCCTGCCTATACAGATGAAAAGGGCTACCGATTTTACAGCGAAAGCCAGTGTGACGTCTTCTTTACCATCACCTGTCTTCGTGAAATCGGTATGCCCTTAAAAGAAATCAAGCAATATATTGACCACCGGAATCCGGAAGCTTTAAAAATACTTCTGGAAGAGCAGTATATAAAAGTTCTCGCAGAACAAGAACGGCTCAGAAAAATCGAACAGGTAATCCGAACAAAACTGCATCTCGTTTCTCTAAGCGAATCCCCGGAAGTATCCGACCGCAGTCAGGATATCCAGCTTGAGAAAGTCCCGGAAGAATATCTGGTTACCAGTCCGCGTCTGGATACTTCCGACCATGACATCATTATCCGCAAACTCTGTGAACACATCGGATACTGCAATCACAATCACTTGAACGCCGGACACCCCTATGGGGCCATGATCAGCACTCAGTCTCTTCTTACTCAGAACTGGGATACATATGCCTACTTTTTTACAAAAGTTCTCGACAAACCATCGGGACACCCCTTCCATCTGAAACCAGCCGGACTTTACGCTGTTACCTACCTGAAAGGAAATTATTATAATGCTTCAGACGCCTATGCCAAACTTCTTCATTTCCTTCGGCAGCATCCGTACCATCCCGGTGAATTCCTTTATAAAGAAGCAATTCTGGATGAAATTGCAGTTGACAATGAAGCTGATTACATAACTAAAATCTCGATCCCTGTACATCCTTCTGATTAATTTTACAAACATGCTCCAGAAGCGGAATGACCTCCGGAAGATTCCCGCAAACCTTTACGCGCAAATTCATCTGTTTTCTTCCTTGTATTCCTTCGGAGACACCCCTACATTTTTCTTAAAGATACGGCTGAAATAACTGGAATCGGCATATCCCACTTCCAAACAAATTTCCTTAATACTCTTAGATGAATTGCGAAGCAGTTCTTTTGCCTTTTCCATACGGACATCGGTCAGATACTCAATAAAATTCTTTCCCACTTTTTTCTTAAATACTTTACTGAAATAATAAGGACTGATATTCAATTGCCGGGAAACATCATCCAGGAAAATATCTTTCTGATAGTTTTCTTCGATATAAATCTGACCCTTTGCTACAACAGCAGCCATATTCTCCTCTTTTTTGACGGAAATGCAGCAGCATACATTCTCAATCTTTGTTTCGAGCCAAGCTTCCAACTGTTGATATTCTTTTATCTCCATAATATTCTGCAGATATTCACTTCTTCCGGTAAAACGATAAAACATTCCGCCGCTTTCATAACCAATATGCTCTGCCTGCAATACCAATTCCAACACCTTTAGTTTAATATCTATCATATTGGAACTATAATTTTCAATCATCCATTCAAAAAAACATTTCGCATAATACACAGACTTGTTCAGATTCCCTTCCTGAATATATTTGAAAAGCTTTTTTTCCACATCAATGGGGTAATCCGTCTCATAATTGCAGCGCAGCGGCAAATCATTCACATGAACCACAGAATCTGTACTGTCATAGGTCAAGGATTTCATCGCTTCATGATAGGATAAAGTCATATCATCATCATGATATACAGAACCAATCCCTGCACGGAACCTTGCACGGAAGGAAGAACGAAGGTCACGCACCATCTTCCTTGCCAGATCAATGATTTGAATACGAAACTCATATTCGTCCATTTGATCCGGAATTTCCAGGGGTACAAAAACAAGAATCAGATTGCCCAACATGTTGCTGACACAACATTCAAAATAAGATTTCACCTTCTCCCGAATCTTATGATATTCCTTCTGCAGACGTACGCTGACATCGGCAATATTCCCCATGCGTTCTTCATCTGTCAACACTCCGAACTGTACTGCCATCATATAACCGCTGCACGTTTCTATCCCCAGAAGCGTCTTGAAATTCTCCAATTCTTCCTTCTCACGATTCTGATAAAGAAACGCGTGTATAAACCCATTTTCAATAATCGGTGTTACAATCTCCAACTTTTCTTTGTTGGCAAGATCACTACTCCTTTTTTCTTTTACATCATCTACCTGATTTATCGCCTGATTCAGAACTTCTACAATGACATTTTTATCAATTGGTTTCTTGATATACTTTAACACATCGATTCCGATAGCTTCTTTTGCATAATCAAATTTGTCAAATGTACTTGCCACTATAAATATCACATTGGAATTACCCTTACGTATCTCCTTCATTGCTTCGATCCCATTGATTCCCGGCATCTGAATATCCATAAATGCAATGTCCGGACAAAAATACTCTGCCAGTTCCATCACTTTCCTTCCGGTTTTTGCAGATTTTATGATACACTGATCCCCCAAATTTTTCTCAATGATAAACTTCAATGTATCTATCACAATCCCCTCATCATCCGCAATCATAATCTTATACATTTTTGCCCTCCTTGTATTTGGCAGGAATAAAAACTGCCACTTCTGTTCCCATATTTTTTCCGTTCGATTTCATCAAACCCATGCTTGATACAGTTTTCCACAATCGGCTGTAAGATCATACTTGGAACACTGATATTAATTTTCCGTATCATACTCAGGAAATGATTCATCCATCAAGAACTCTACATATACCCCTCTTGTCTCTCCATATTCTTGTGTTCACTCCTGCTTGTCTGCCTGCCAGCAAAACAACCCGTTATAACGCCCAACAGGAGTACGATCACTGCAATTATATATTTTTTACATTTATTAATTGTTTTTCTATCCATCTTTTTCATGCAAGCACAAAAAGCATAACCTTTTGACCCTGGTATCATACTATAATTTTATTATAAAAAATCTGGAACGTCAATTTCTCGATTTTGTCAATATGCTCCTACCCAAAACTCACTTATCGTTTCATCACAGTTCTCCATTCTCCAACTCCTTAATTACACCCCATGCCTCCGCATCAAATTTTTTTCCTTTGAAGTAAAATTCCTTATCTGCATTTGTAATTTCCCGAATCACTTTACATGGATTTCCAGCCGCAATCACCCATTCCGGAATATCTTTTGTGACAACACTCCCTGCGCCGATTACCGTATTGCTCCCGATATGAACACCCGGAAGGATAACCGTATTCCCGCCGATCCACACATTATCCCCAATGGATACTTCGATTCCATACTCATACATGGAATTTCTGGATACCGGATGCACAGGATGTCCTGCCGTATAGATTGCCACGTTTGGCGCCATCTGGCAATTATCCCCAATCGTTACTTTTGCCACATCGATAATTGTACAATTATAATTAGCAAAAAAATTCTTCCCCACTTCAATATGGAAACCATAATCACAATAAAACGGCGGATTTAAAAAAGCCCCCTCTGATTTTCCAAATAATTCCTTAACAATTCTTCCGATTTCATCAAAATCAGAACGGTCCGCCGTATTCAGCCTCTGTAAAATCTTCCTGCACCGCTTTTGTTCCTCCATAACAGATGCATCTGAAATATATGCCATTCCCAAATCTCTTCGTTCCCTGTTATTCATAGAAACTTCCTCCAACTCTGATTTTTTATAAAAGACCCGAAACCAAACGGTCATGACCTCGATCTACTGCATCACGCAGCCCGTTATATTGGTTTTTCTTTCAAACATTGTTATAATTATATTGTATTTTTTTCGTTTCATCTACCATCATTATATTTTTTATTATGATACAAGCGTCAAAAGGTCATGCTTTTCATGCTTGCATGAAAAGGCATGAC
>UQAW01000087.1 GCA_900539175.1 uncultured Lachnospiraceae bacterium | reverse complement strand
GGTGCTATCGGAGAAAAAGGCAAGCAATATTAAAAGTTATTTCTGAACAAGTCCTTAATACCTCTAAAATCTATTCTATAATAATTTCACCAACTACGCAACTATTCCATGCAAAAAGAGGCTGCCGCAAGACCACAGGAACCTTCATTCCTTTGCAGCAACCTCTCTTTAGGAATTGTTCAAAAATGTTTCACGCCAAACAGCCTTTTTACAAATCAAACCGGATGTTCCGATAGGACAGGATTTCCTCCATACATTTGTCAAATCCAAGTTTTCCGCTGTTCAGGCAAAGATCATAGTGTCTGGCATCACACCAGTCCCATCCAGTGTAATACTTATAGTAATCACCACGGTATTTATCTGTCTTATTAATAAACTTCTCCATCTCGCGGATTGTCATGCTATTTCGTTCCATGGCTCTCGCAAGACAGAATTCGCGGTCTGCATGCACAAAAACACTCATGACATTGGGATAATTCCGAAGAACATAATCGGCACATCGTCCCACGATGACACAGGATTCTGTCTCTGCCAGTTTCTTAATCACTTTCGCCTGATAATTAAACAGATTTCTGGTAGATACGAAATCATCCGAATCCGGGGGAATCAGCTCTCCTTCATATACGCTTTTGGAGATTTTGAATAACGTGGTCTTTTTCAGCTTCTCGTCCGCTTCCGCAAACAATTTTTCATTGATCCCGCTGTCTTCCGATGCAAGCCGCAGAATATCTCTGCTGTAGAACGGAATCCCCAGTTCCTCTGCGACCATCTTACCCACAGTCTTACCGCCGCTTCCATACTGTCTTGCAATGGTAATTACAATGTTGTCCATAGCTGCTACCTCCCTTTCTCTGTCTATTCTCCCAAATATGCTTTCTTGATGGAGTCATCATTCATCAATTCATCCGCATCTCCCGACAGGGCAATCTTCCCCGTCTCCAATACATATGCACGGTCCGCAATGGATAATGCCTTTTTTGCATTCTGTTCAACCAGAAGCACCGTAGTTCCGCCGGCGCTGACTTTCTCAATGATATCAAAAATCTCATTGACAAAAATCGGGGACAGTCCCATAGACGGCTCATCCATAACGATCATCTTCGGTTTGGACATAAGCGCACGGCCCATGGCCAGCATCTGCTGCTCCCCACCGGACAGCGTACCCGCACGCTGATTCTTACGTTCTTCCAGCCTTGGGAAACGTTTATATACATTCTCCAGGCTCTCCGCAATCTCATTTTTATCTTTTCTGGTATAAGCCCCCATTTTCAGGTTCTCATAAACACTTAAATCCGAAAACACCCGCCGTCCTTCCGGCACATGGGCAATTCCCATCTGCACAATCTTGTGTGCCGGAACTTTTGTAATATCAGTTCCCTCAAACACAATCGAACCCTGCTTTGCCTGCAGCAGACCGGTCAGTGTATGAAGCGTCGTCGTCTTGCCCGCTCCATTGGCACCAATCAGCGCAATGACCTCCCCCTGGTTTACCTGGAAGGAAACGCCTTTCAGTGCCTGAATCACGCCATAATATACGTGTAAATCATTTACCTCTAACATTGCCATCTCTCACGTTCCTCCTATTCGCCCAGATATGCGGTAATAACCGCCGGATCATTTAATACATACTCCGTCTTTCCCTGGGTGAGTACCTGACCAAAGTTAAGTACTGTCAGCTCTTCGCAGATTCCTCCAACCAGTTTCATATCATGTTCGATCAAAAGAATCGTCATATCAAAATGTTTCCTTACAAACCGGATGGTATCCATCAGTTCCTGTGTCTCATTAGGATTCATACCGGCAGCCGGTTCATCCAGAAGAAGTAATTTGGGTTCCGTAGCAAGCGCTCTGGCAATCTCCAGCTTCCGCTGCTTTCCATAGGGAAGATTACTTGCCAGAGTGTCTGCTTCCGTATCCAGTCCGAATACCTTCAGAATCTCCATCGCCCGCTCATCCATCTCTTTTTCTTTTTTAAAGTATTTCGGCAGACGCAGGATTCCGGTAATTGTAGAATACGTGTGATGATTGTGCAGTCCTGCTTTCACATTATCGAGAACAGATAATTCTTTAAAGAGACGGATATTCTGGAAAGTTCTGGCAATTCCTGCCTTATTGATTTCTATCGTCGAATGACCTGTAATATCCTTTCCATCCAGCCGGATAATTCCCTCATTCGGTTTATAAACACCGGTCAGAAGATTAAATACTGTAGTTTTTCCGGCGCCATTGGGTCCAATCAGACCGTAGAGCTGCCCTTTCTCAATGTTCAGATGAAAACCATCTACTGCACGAAGGCCGCCGAATGAAATAGACAAATTACTCACTTCCAACATTGCCATAATTAAGCCGCCTCCTTCTTGTCTGTTTTCTTTTTGTCTCTTCTCAATTTTGATACAATCTGCTCCCTCCAACCGATTGCTGACGGCGCCCAGTTAAAGAGCATCATAAGAATCAGAACGATCGCATAAATCAGCATACGGTAATCGGACAGTCCCCGAAGCAGCTCCGGCAAGGCAGTCAGAATAACTGCTGCAATCACAGATCCGCGGATGCTTCCGATTCCACCGAGCACCACAAATACCAGAATCAAAATAGACGTATTGTAATCGAATTTCTTAACCGTCAGCGTGGACAGATTATGTGCATAAAGCACACCGGCAACACCTGCAAGTGCGGCTGATATGGAAAATGCCATCAATTTATATTTTGTAATATTGATACCGATCGATTCTGCAGCAATCCGGTTATCCCGGATCGACATAATTGCACGTCCGCTTCTGGAATGAATCAGGTTTAATACAATGAACAAAGTAAGCAGAATCAATATAACGCCGATGGTAAATGTAGAATTCTTCGGTGTTCCGGTAATTCCCAACGCGCCTTTGATGATCACCGTTCCATCTGCTTCCATATTCAAACTGGCCGCATCTGTAACGGAAACATGAAGACCTTTGCTGTCCATTCCGACATACAATACATTCATCAAATTCTTGATAATCTCTCCGAACGCCAGTGTTACGATTGCCAGATAGTCCCCACGCAGGCGCAGTACCGGTATTCCAATTAAAATGCCGAAAATCCCTGCTACAACAGCACCGACCAGAATCGCAAGAACGAACCGGAGCATCTCCGGCATTCCATCCCCTATGCAGTTCGAGAAAAATGCACTTGCATAGGCGCCGACACACATAAAGCCTGCATGCCCAAGACTCAGCTCACCGGAAATACCAACTACCAGATTTAAGGATACCGCCGCAATGACGTAGACGCAAAGCGGTACAAGCAATCCCTGCAAAAGACTTGAAACACTGCCTGCCGCCAGCATAATCTGTACAATCACATAAGTAATAATTACAATTGCATATGTAATCAGATTCTTCTTTGTCGTTTTATTCATGCTACTTAATATATTCTTCTTCATACCGCCCACCTTACACTTTCTCCTGGATGTTCTTGCCGAACAGACCGGTTGGTTTTACGAGCAGCACAACAATCAAAACAGCAAATACGATTGCATCTGCCACCTGCGAAGAAATATAAGCTTTACCCAGGATTTCAATAATACCAAGCAGAATTCCTCCGACCATCGCTCCCGGAATCGAACCGATACCGCCGAACACTGCAGCAACAAATGCCTTGATTCCCGGCATCGCTCCTGTATACGGCGTCAGCGTCGGATACGCGGAACATAGCAAAACACCTGCAATCGCTGCCAGTCCGGAACCAATAGCGAATGTCAGAGAAATTGTAGCATTTACATTGACACCCATAAGCTGTGCGGCACCGCGGTCTTCCGAAACCGCCTGCATAGCTCTGCCCGGTTTTGTCTTATTGACAAACAAGGTCAGACCACACATGATAACCACACATGCGATAATCGTCACGATCGTTGTTCCGGTAATCGTCAATTGACCGCCTGCCAGCGACAATGCCGGAAGCGTGATAATATTGATAAATGATTTCGTATCTGCTCCAAAAATCAGAAGAGCCACATTCTGCAGCAGGTAGCTGACTCCGATTGCAGTAATCAATACGGCCAACGGTGATGCTGCATTACGCAATGGTTTGTAAGCAACCTTTTCGATCGTAATACCAAGTAAGGTACATGCTACCATAGAAATAAGGACTGCCAAAAGCGGGTTTACCCCGGCTTGGGTCATCAGCGTAAGCACCACATATGCACCAATCATGATAACGTCTCCATGTGCAAAGTTCAACATCTTTGCAATTCCATACACCATCGTGTATCCCAGAGCGATAATTGCATACACACTGCCCAGGCTTATACCATTAACTAAATAAGATATAAAACTCATAGTGCACCTCTTTAAATATTTTTTTCATTCGCTTATTATAACACAGAATTTAGCGTAATAGCAAGAAATATAAGAAGTATTGAGGAATTTCCCTGCAATTTGTGCACCATGTACAAAAGGACAGCCCCTGATTCTCCAGGAGGCTGTCCCTTGAACATTCTTTTCTGTGTCAAACTACAGTTTTTTACATTGCTTTGTACTCACCATTTGTAATGACAACAGCTTTCGGCTCTTTGTTCGGTTCTCCGTCTTCTGCCCATGTGATCGTTCCCGTCACACCGGATACTGTAATTTTGGTCATGGAACCTTTCAGCGCATCACAGATATCAGATGCAGACATATCTGATGTGATACCTGCATCCTCTGCAGCAGCTTTGATTGCGTAAACAGCATCATATGCATCTGCCGCAAACTGGATTGGTGTCTCACCATCATATTTATCAGCATAAGCTGCTACAAACTTCTTTGTTGCCTCATCCTCTGCGTCTGCCGCAAACGGTGTCAGAAGCATAACATCCTCTGCCAGAGAAGTGTCAAAATTCTCAACACCAAGAATTCCGTCCAGACCGTCACATCCGAAAAACTTCGGAGCAAATCCAATATCGCTGGCCTGTTTCAGGATCAGGGAAGCCTCCTGATAATAGATCGGCAGAAATACCAGTTCTGCGCCGCTGTCCTTTGATTTCTGAAGCTGTACCTTGAAGTCCGTCTTGCTGTCAGAAGTAAAGGCTTCCGCAGAAACAATTTCCAGACCCTGATTTTTTGCTTCTGCATTGAAGCTTTCATAAATTCCTGAAGAATACGGATCCGAACTGTCATAGATAACTGCAATCTTTGTTCTGACCAATATACTCTGCAGATTTTGTACCCTGTGCCGGATCAGAGAAACACAGACGATAAGCATTGGAACCTGCGATACAGTCAACTGCTGTTCCGGAAGGTGTAATCAGATAAAGGTTATCATTCGCTGCCTCTGCTTCTACTGCAATACAAGGAGCACTTGTAACCGTACCTACCAGCATCTGCATTCCCCAGTCTTTTAACGTATTATACGCATTTACAGATTTCTCTGCATCATGCTCGTCATCTTCCATCTTGAATTCAACCTTAACTCCGTTAATACCGCCTGCAGCATTAATCTCCTCTACTGCCAGCTGCGCACCCTTTTGAACCGCCTGACCATACGCTCCTGCGCCTCCGGTCAACGGTCCGATACCGCCGATTTTAAATACGGTTCCGCTTTCTGCCGTGCTGTCTGCTGAACTTCCGGATTTTGATGAGTTGTCATTGCTTCCGCATCCTGCAAAGCAGGTTACAGCAAGGGCTGCTGTAAGAACAAGACTTGCAAACTTTTTCATCTTTTTCATTTTCTTTCCTCCTACTTTTACCTCAATATTGCTATATTGCTTAATATTACCCTTAAACTCCTTGTTTGTCAATGGAGAATCGCAATCATTCCTACTCAAGCCTCACACTGCTGCCAGGTTCCTGGCGGGTCTTATTCTTTGTTACGATAATCTTCCTGTCAATTCTCTCCTTCAACTCTGATACATGAGAAATGATTCCAACCATACGTTTTCCCTCAGTCAGGCTTCCCAGAGCTTTCACCGCCTGATTTAAAGCCTCCTCGTCCAGGGCACCAAAGCCTTCATCCACAAACATGGAATCCAGACGGATACCGCCTGCATACGACTGGATTTCATCCGAAAGACCAAGTGCCAGAGACAGGGATGCCTGAAAGGATTCACCACCTGATAACGTTTTGACACTTCGCTCTGTCCCGTTATAGTGATCGATTACGTTGAGTTCCAGACCTGCTTTTTCTTTCTTGTTATCTCCGTCCTCCTGACGCTTCAATTCATATTGACCGCTGCTCATAGTCATCAGCCGCAAATTTGCCCGCCGGACAATCCGATCCAGATATGCCATCTGGATATACGTCTCCAGTTCAATTTTCCGCTTCCCCCCCAGAGCTCCATTGGCTGTGTCCGACAACGCTTTTACCCAGATATATTCTTTCTCCACCTCTATCATGGTCTTTTGTCTTCCGCAGACGTTCTCATAGATTTCCTGATTTTTCCGGTATGCCGCATATCGGTCTGTTCGTTTCTGCGTCATCTCTTCTTTTTCCACGGACCATTTCCGCTTCCTGTCTGCAACTGCCTCCTCTGAAAATTCTTCCGCATCCTGAAGCTGATTTTTCAGCGTCTGGATTGCCGACTGCAGGCTCGTTTCCTTCGTCCTGCACAATTGATAAGTCTGCTCTGTTCTTCTGTACTCCTGTTCCAGTCTCACTTTTTCCTTTTGACAAAAAGCGATGATTCCTTCTGTCTCTTCTTTGCTGCTGTCTCCTAACCTTCTGCTCACCTGTCCAATCTGCTCTTCCAGTTTTTTATTTTCTGTTTTCAGACGGGCTAACAAAAGATCAGACTGCCGTATTTCCTCCTCCAATGCTTTCATCCGGAGTTCCTTTGCGGGAATCTGCTGTTCTAACTGCTCTTTTTGCTTCAGCCTTTCCTGATTCTTTCGAATTGCAGGCCAAAGTCCTTCCAACGCCTCTGTTACTTCCGCCTCTGCCTGACCAAGCGCCAGATATCTGGCCTCCTCCGTCATCTGAGCAGCATCCTGATAACGTGTTCCCCAGGGCATGTCCTTCTGTCTGAGCCAGCGTATCATCTGATTTCCATCTTCCCTCTGTCTGTCCTTCAAAATTTCCAATTCACTGGACAGATTTTGTATCCTCTGCCGGCAGTTCAGAAAAACAGACTCCAGCTGCTCCTTCTCCTGTCTGCATTGATCCCTCCTCCGGATTTCCTGCTCTGCTTTCTTCTGCTGCTCTGCTCCCTTGAAAAGTTGTTGTTCCAACCAGAATATCGCATCTCTGACATCTGAAGTCCGTATGATATCTTCTCCATTTTGGGTGCTTTCACTTTCTGATATCTCCTGTTTTCCTGCTGATTCCAGAATCGTCCCTGTCTCTTTATACATTTGGGTTTCCAACAGCTTCCTTCGCTCGTTCAGGGAATCTACGACCTTCTGAAATTCCCTTTTTTTCTCTTCCAGATCTTCCAGAAGTTTTTGCCGCTTCTTTTTTTCCAGATTCCCTGCCTCCTGTTCCTTTCTCCTGCTTCCTGCTTTTTCCAACTGTATTCTCATCTTCTGTCTGTAAGCTGCAAGAGATTCCCTGATTTCTTCTAATAACAGGGATTCTTTTATTAAATTCTCTTCTCTCCTCCACATGGAAATCTTCTGCCGCAGATCATCCGACGAAACCTCCAATTCTGCGACAACTTTTTTTAACTGTCTCTCTTTTTCTTCCACCAGCCCCTGCGCCGCAGCCAGTTCCTGCCCCTTTTTCTGAAGTTGTTCCCGTATATCCTGCAAAAGATTCTCTTCCCGCTGCAAAATCAGATGCAATTCCTGCTCCTGAACCTTCTCACGTTCTGCCGCCTCAATTGCATGGAGCATCTTTTGTTCTTCCATAAGCAGGACTTCCAATTCTGCTTCTGCCCTCTTTTGGATTTCATAGCTTTCGGCTGTTCCGAACAATTCTTCTCCTTCTTTTCTGATTTCTTCTTCTGTCTTCTGCATCTGCTCGCTTTGGTATTGTACCTTCGCACTTAACTGTTCCGCCTCTGCTTCTGTGACAGACAACACCTCTTTTTTGGCATCCAATTCTTCTTTTTCCGGCACTTTTTCCGGCAGTACCGCCAAAAACGGATGATGCACAGAACCACAGACAGGACACATCATTCCCTCTTTTAAATGCTTCGCCAGCATTCCCGCCTGTGCATCCAGAAATACCTGCTCCAATTGATGATACTCCACCCGCAAACACGTTTTTTTCTCAGAAATCTCTGCATATCTGCGCTGTCTTTCCTTTCGTTCGGACTCCTGAACAAGCAATTGCTGTTCCAGCTTTTCCAACATCTGGATACGACTTTTTCTCGCCGACAATCCTGCCTTTTCCTGCTCCAGACGAGAAATCTTAAGTTCTGCGTCTTTTATCTGTTCCCAGGTCTGCTGATGGATTTGATACTGCGCCCGCTGCTGTTCTTCCCTCTTGCGCAAAACCTCATGCTCCTGTTTTAACTGCTGGGCAACCTTTTGGGACTCTACAAGTTTTTCTGATAACGCTGTAAATTCCCGCATTCTGTGTTCCAGTTTCTCTGCCTGATGCCGGCATATCAGCTCTTCCTCCCCGGCATTTTGTAATTGCTCCAGCCTGCATCTCAATTCTTCCTGCTGATGCTTCAGAACAGATTCCTGCTCTAAAACTTCAGCCATTCTCCCGGCATGCTCTTCCTGTTCTTTTTTCACAGTCTCCCAATCTTTCCAGTGTTGTTCCAGACTGTTTTTCTGCCTCTCCAGATTTTCCTGTCTGTTTTTCAAAGAAACCAGTAAAGCATCCTGATTCTGCAAGGATTCTATCTGTATCTGAAGCTCTCCGATTGATACGGACAGTGTTTCTTCCTTCTTCTGTTCTTGTTCCAAAGGATTCCGAATCTTCTCCTGCCTGCATTTCAAGTCTGTCCGGCTTTGCCGCAACGTATGCAATTCATTTCTGATGCGTTCCAACCGTTCCTTTTGATAAGCCAGTCTTTCCTTTTCCTCCCCCGCAGTTTTCAACATATCCAGATATTTTTTTTCTTCCCAAACCTGTTGTTCTAATTTCTGCTTCTGTGTTTCTTTTTCCCTTCTCACACAAACATCGGCCTGGATACATACTTCATTTTCTTTTCGCTTTTTCTGATCCTCCTCCAATTTTTGAAATGTTCTCAGATTCTCCAGCCCGATCTGTATCTGCTCAGATAGCTTCTCACTTTCCAAAGACGCTGCTTTCACTTTCTCCCATGCATTCCTGGCCTGTTCCAATTCCGGCAAAAGTTCATTCAATACCTGCTGATTCCTATCTAATTCTACCCGGAGCTGCTGATTCCGTCTGATTTTTCCTAAATGTTGATCCTCCGCCTGAATCTTTTGCTCCAACTCTTCAATCTGCCTGTTCATTGCCTGCAAAGAACTCTGATCCTGCGCAAGAAGAACTTCCAACAATTCCAGTCCCCTTGCGACCTTGCCCTCAAGCTTTGTCTTTTTCAATTCTTCCAGCTCCACCGCCAACCCCGGATTCTCTTCACAGACCACTCCGCTTAAGTATTGATTGATACTTCTTCGAATCTCATCGTAATCTTTCCACCGCTTTCTGACAGCATCCTTCAGTCTGTTCTGCAGTTCCTGATACAACCCTGTATGAAAAATCTGCCGGAAGATCTCACTGCGCTGTGCCGTACCTGCAAAAAGAAGCTTTTGAAAGTCACCCTGAGCAATCATCGCAATCTGGGTAAACTGCTGATAATCCAATCCGATCAATTCCATGACCGCCCTTGTCACCTCTCTGGATCTGGTGACTGGCTGCCGCCCGTCCGGATAGATCAGCCGGGCATCTCCTTTTTGCGTGGTAAATCCGGTTCCTCTTCCTTTGGGCCGCAGATATTCCGGATTACGGTTCACCGTATAAGCTTTTCCCTGATAGAGAAACGTCAATTCCACAAAGGTAGGTGTTTCCGCCTTCGCATACTTGCTCCGAAACATACCGGGCTGACGCACTTCACCGCTGGCCTCTCCATATAAAGCAAAGGTAATGGCATCAAAAATTGTCGTCTTGCCTGCTCCAGTGTCCCCGGTAATCAGGTAAAGTCCCTGACTTCCCAGTTTTTCAAAATCAACCTCTATCCTCCCCGCGTAAGGTCCGAAAGCGCTGATGACCAGTTTCCTTGGTTTCATATCTTCACATGCCCTCCCTTACTGCTCTATTCTTTTCTCCTGAATTTCCTGAATCAGCCTTTCAACGAACCTTCGCTGCTGTTCACTCACAGGCTGGTTATTTTGTATCTCAAAAAACTCTTCGAACAATTCCAGTTCTGATTTTTTCTCCACAGACTTTGCGCTTTTCACCGTCTTATTCTCTCTTGTCCGCTGATTATCATATTCCAGGCGCATCATGTTCGGATATATGACACGCAGTTTCTGCATCCCATCCGGAATATCCTGCTCATCGGTCAGTGTGACCTGCAAATAATCCTCCGTATTCGTTCCTTCATAAAAAGATCTTGCCGTAACTTCCAGATACGTTCCGCGTATTTTTCGCATATCACGCAGCGGTACAAGAGGAACCTTACGGATGGCAATCTGTCCCTTTTCCTTCAGTTCCACAATCGTAACCGATTTTTCCTGTTCTGACTCGGAAAAGGAATATTTCAGCGGTGTTCCGCAGTAACGGATTGTCTCCCGCCCCACATGCTGCGGACTGTGCAGATGCCCCAGCGCCACGTAATCAAAGTCCTCAAAAACAGACGCATCCACCTGATCCAGACCGCCCACAATGATTTCTTCCGATTCACATCGACTGGCACCTGTTACAAATTGATGAGCCACCAAAAGATTTCTTTTTTCCGGATCTACTTCAAGCTTACGCACTGCCAGCCTTACCGCATCCTGATAACTGCTGATCTCAGCCTCCTCAAACACATGACGTACTGCAGCGGGCTTTAAGAACGGCAGAAGATAAATACAGACTTCTCCATAAGAATCCGTCAGGCTGATCTTTTCCACCGTTCCATCATACACCCGGGACAGATACACGCCGCGGCTGCTCATAAGGTGAGCGCCAAAAGAAATCCGCTCCGCCGAATCATGATTTCCGCTGATCGCAAAGACCGGAATCTTCCGGTCCGCCAATCTGGTTAAAAATCCGTCAAACACCTGCACCGCTTCCACTGGAGGAACCGGCTTATCATAAATATCCCCGGCAAGGATGACACCATCCACCTGCTCTTGTTCCAGAATTGTCAAAATCTGTGCAAGAATGTATTTTTGATCTTCAATCATCGAAAACTCATTGACCCGTTTCCCAATATGAAGATCTGATAAATGCATCAGTTTCATAATATTCCTTTCCGAACCTCTTCATTAAGCAGAAAACAGCGCAAAATCTTTGCGCTGTTTTCCCCAATACAATTTCTATCTTCTGCAGGCCATGATCCCGCTGCAGAAATCATACCATCTGCAGACCGAACAAATCTGATCAAACCTGCCGCTATCCAGAATCTTCTCTTTCACCATCTGTTCAAACTCCTGCCAAATGACCGTACTTCCATCTTCCAGTCCGCAAATCGTCAGCACCGCCTGATCCAACTTCTGTACCTTTTCCAATGTCACACACTGACCCTGACAATGAGGACACCTGGAGCACAGAACATCTTCGCCTGCCTTCAGCCAAATTTCCTGCTGCGGCTCCGCTTTCAATGCCTCAGCCGTCTGATTCATATTGACAGTAAATACTTCATCATATCCCCGGCCCACAAAATTGGCGATACACATGCCATGATGCGGCCGAAGACGCAGCACTTAAATGCCTCCCAGCGTCTGGATGTGCTTATTTTCTTTCCAGAGATACTCCGGATAGAGTCCTTCCGCCTTCATTCTCCGGATTGCTTCCACAACCACCGGCTTATCCTCCTTGTAAGTCACTCCATACCAACGATCCTGGGAAGTCATCACCTGAACATCTGCTTTCCCCTCTTCCAGAAGCTGATTGACCACAGAAGGAAGAAAATATTCGGCTTTCAGAGGATTGGACTCCACTTCTTTCTCCAGAAATCTGGTAAACCGATTCTGCAATTCATCCAGAAAACTGTCCGTGAACCCCCAAAGATTCATGGAAACGGTATCTTCCACAGAAATCTCCTGCCATGTCTGTCCATCGTTCTCGGTAAAAGCAGCCCCTTCTCCCCGCTTTTCTATATGTGTATGCTCACAGATATCTTTCAGATATCCCTGCTCATCAATCTGGCAGACACCTCTTGACACATGACCATTCTCTGTCAATGTGTTGCCCAGACGATATCCAACCATTGCATAATGGTACTTCTCATCATCCTGATGCGCTGTCAGATAATCATAAATCAGCTGAAATGCATGACGACCATAATAATCATCCGCATTAATCACCGCAAAGGGAGCTTCGTTCAGCACATAAATACAGCTTAAGACCGCATGACCGGTTCCCCATGGCTTCACTCTGCCCTCCGGAACCTTATAACCTTCCGGCAGATCTGTCACTTCCTGAAAAACGTAATGTACTTTGATAAATTTACTCAGACGATCCCCGATCGCTTCCCGGAAATCCGCCTCATTTTCCCGCTTAATGATAAAAACCACTTCCCGGAATCCTGCCGCCACCGCATCATAGATGGAAAAATCCATGATGATATGACCCTGCTCATCCACCGGGTCAATCTGCTTCAATCCACCGTAACGGCTTCCCATACCTGCCGCCATAATTACTAAAATCGGTCTTTTCATGCCTAATTATCCTCCTCAGTCATGGTATAGACCTGACGTTTTCTCGCCATCTCATCACTTGCCAGATACTCATCATATGTTGTAATTTTATCAATCAAAGCTCCGCCCGGAACAATTTCCATAATACGGTTTGCCGTTGTCTCCACAAACTGATGATCATGGGATGCAAATAAAATTACACCCGGGAATTTAATCAATCCGTTGTTCAGTGCAGTGATCGACTCCATATCCAAATGGTTGGTCGGCTCATCCAGAATCAATACATTGGCACCGGAAATCATCATCTTCGACAACATACAACGCACCTTCTCACCACCGGACAATACCCGGACACGTTTGACACCATCCTCACCGGCAAACAGCATACGGCCCAGAAAACCACGGACATAAGTCACATCCTTAATCTCGGAATATTGTGTCAGCCAGTCTGCGATGGTCAGATCACTGTCAAATTCCTTCGTATTATCTTTCGGGAAATAGGTCTGGCTTGTGGTAATTCCCCATTTATAGGTTCCCTCATCCGGTTCCATCTCGCCCATCAGAATCTTAAACAATGTCGTCTTTGCCAACTCATTGGAACCGACAAACGCCACTTTATCTTCTCTTCCCAGTGTAAATGTCAGATGATCCAGAACCACCTCCCCGTCAATCACCTTGGTCAGATTTTCAACCTGAAGCACTTCATTTCCAATCTCACGGTTGGGACGGAAATCGATATAAGGATATTTCCGGCTGGACGGTTTGATGTCATCCAACTGAATCTTCTCCAACGCACGTTTACGGGAAGTTGCCTGCTTGCTCTTGGAGGCATTGGCACTGAAACGGCTGATAAATTCCTGTAATTCCTTAATCTTCTCTTCCTTCTTCCGGTTTGCCTCTTTCATCTGCTTAATCAGAAGCTGACTGGACTCGAACCAGAAATCATAATTTCCGGCATAAAGCTGAATCTTGCCGTAATCAATATCTGCTGTGTGGGTACAGACCTTATTCAGGAAATAACGGTCATGGGATACCACAATCACAGTATTCTCAAAATTAATCAAAAACTCTTCCAGAGA
>UQAW01000086.1 GCA_900539175.1 uncultured Lachnospiraceae bacterium | reverse complement strand
AATAACATATCTTATATCAGTTTTTTCAGTTTACACAAAACTTGAAACTCTCTCGCATCCACTCCGTAAACATCCCTGAGATGGGCTGAAATAGCTCTTGTTGTCATTCCTTTTGCGCACATGGAAAGCATCTGATCTTTGATCTTTGAAATATCGGTCTGATTCTTTTTCACGATCTGTGGTTCAAAATCGCCTTTTCGGTCTCTTGGAATGTCCAGACCGATGGTTCCCATGGATGAGGTAACAGTTTTAGGGCTGTAACCATTCCGGCTATCGTCAGTTTCTTTGTTTTTGTAATCATACTTGGAATAGCCAAGATGATCATCCATTTCAGCTTCCAACATGCCCTGCAGAGTATCCCCTAATAAATCTTTGAGCATATCTTGGATATTCTGTGCATCTTTCGGTTGATAGTGTTCCAGTAAGCTGCTGATGAACGCTTTACGTTCTGGATCCATTTTTCTTCTTCGTGCCATAAAAAAATCCTCCTGAATTGATATTTATTTTAACATCAATCCAAGAGGATATATAGTTCATTTAGAGTTTACACAGAATTAATTACAGTCTCACAATATCATACCATATGTCATTTTCCGCTTCCACGAGCTTAGTCATTCTCACGTCAGCATCTCCAAAATGTCCAAATGATTTTTCCCTATTATGCCATTTCACCACTTTTTTAATTTCGATATGTGTTATAGCCTCGACAAACCATTCTGAAGCATCCCCATTCCATGTAATACTGTTTTTTTTGTTACGTCTATCCATGAGCTTACTAAAACTTTTGTGATAGTTATATGTGTCTTTTTATAAGTAATGGGCAAATTATAAATATTGTTGAAGTTATCAACGCCATTTGCTACAATTTTCTCAGCAAATATTTACTAATTTTTCTCAGCAAATTAAGGAGGTACGATTATGGATTTTTATAAACAGGCACTGGCACTGCGTGAGGAAACCATCTCCCATCGCCGCTGGCTGCACAGCAACGCGGAAGTGGGTCTTCATATGCCAAAAGGACAAGCCTATGTTATGGATCAGTTGAGGGGATATGGATTGGCTCCACGTCCCTGCGGACATGGAGTGACTGCAGAGTTGGGTCAGGAAGGGGGCAGGACAATCTTGCTCCGAGCGGACATGGATGCGCTGCCCATGCCTGAGGAAAGCGGCGAAAGCTTTTCCTGTCCAACCGGCACAGAGGCTCATACCTGCGGCCATGATTTCCATGCGGCCATGCTGCTGACAGCGGCAAAGATACTAAAAGAAAATGAATCCATGCTGTCTGGCAGGGTCCGATTTATGTTTCAACCTGCGGAAGAAACCTTTGAGGGTGCGAAAGATATGATGGCAAATGGCGTACTAGAAGGTGTGGATGCAGCCCTAGCCTATCATGTCGGTCCCGGGAGGATGCCTGTGGGTTTGTTCATGTACAACAGCGGCGGAACTATGATGTACTCCGTAGATGGCTTTCGAATTACGATCCATGGGCGGGGTGCCCACGGCGCATATCCGCACAGTTCCATCGATCCAATCAATATCGGTGTCCATATTTACCTTGCTTTGGAATCGCTGATTGCTCGGGAAGCAGATCCCAGCAAAGCCTGTGTGCTGACCATCGGCAATTTTTCCGCAGGTTCAGCACCCAATATAATTCCTGATACCGCGCTCCTCCAAGGAACCTTGCGCACCAACGACAGCGCCAGCCGTAAGAAACTGGTCCGGCGGCTGAAGGAGGTTGTTCACAAGACCGCGGAAGTATTTGGAGCATCGGCAGAGGTCGAGATGATTTCTGAGGTGCCACCGCTCGTATGTGATCCTGTTATGACGAACAAGATAGTAGGCTATATGGAAGAACTACCCATTCCCGGTCTGACTCCTGTTCCCGACACGTCAGCCAGTGCTTCTGAAGATTTTGCGACTATTGCGGAGAGAGTCCCAAGCGTATTCATATATCTTTCGGCAGGATATATGGATGAGCGGGGCGATGCCCCTGCACACAATCCGAAGGTTCAGTTCAATGAGAACGTCTGCCCAATCGGCTCCGCTTGTTTAGCGCACTGCGCAGTCCGCTGGCTGGAAGATCATCAATAAATAAAGTGAAGACATCCTGTTGGAAACTGGTATTTTTCCGAATGTCCTGAATAGGCGCTCGATATTCGTTTTTCCGACGGGGTGTCCACCTGGAAAAATGAAACGCCTTTCACTTGGAAAAGGAATTGAAAAATGACGGCAAATGTAGGAATTCTTTGAAAATGCGGCTTCCCGTTTTGCGTGCTTGCAAAATGCTTGTATTTTTTAGTATCAAGAGGAGGAAAAGTGAAATGAGCAATTTATATGTATCAGATTTGGATGGAACATTACTAAGAAGTAATGAAACTCTGTCTCAATTCACCATTGACACGATAAACGATTTGACGTCAAAAGGTATGCTTTTTTCTTATGCAACAGCTAGATCACTTGTAACGGCGAAGAAGGTCACAAAAGGGCTTGATACGCATTTTCCATTGATTATTTATAATGGAGCATTTATCATAGAGAATGTTACAGAAGAAATTCTTGTAGCTCATTATTTTGAGAATGATATAGCAGAGGTGCTGGAAGAATTATTTTCAAATAATATTTTTCCGATCGTATATGCTTATATCAACGGTGTTGAAAAGTTTTCGTATATATCGGAAAAATGTACGGTAGGAATGCAGAAATTTTTGCAGAGTAGAAATGGTGACAAGCGCACAAATATCGTAAATAGGTCTGATGAATTAGTAAAAGGAGATCTATTTTACATTACATGCATAGATACTCCAGAAAAATTAGCGCCTTTTTATGAAAAGTATAAGGATAAGTATCATGTTGTATATCAATGCGATATTTATACCGGAGAACAATGGTTAGAAATAATGCCCGGAAAGGCTTCTAAATCCAATGCGATTAAGGAGCTAAAAGAAAAGTTGAAATGTGAAAAATGATATTGATATGTTTGAAATGTCAGATGAACGCTATGCAGTTGAAAATGCTGATGATGGATTAAAGGCTATTGCAACAAAGATTATAGAGTCCAATAATAATGATGGTGTTGCTAAGTGGCTGAAGGAAAATGTTATGGTATAGAAAATTGGAATTCTGTTATAGATTTAGCGAACCCAATCACAGGCTAAAAAGTAATTGACACAATCCTTCTGCATGTGTTAGTATATCGAAAAATATTAAGGAGAACGCATAATGAATCAGAACTTACATTCAAGACTTTATATGTACATGTATTACAGACGTATTTGGCTGTAAACTATGCAGATTAATGCACGGTTTAAGCCGATAGGTCTTTAGTGTCTGTGCATTAAATGAGAATGTAAGTTGTTATATATTTTTTACATCTTGTACCCTCGAATCGCACCAGGCACATAAAATGTTTAGTGCGATTTTTTGATGTTCGGAAGGAGGTTACAATGCAGGACAAAATTGATTTAGTGCGTGCTACGAGAAAAGATGCAAAATTACTTCATAGGTTACAGGTAGAAGCTTTTATGCCATTGTATGAAAAATATCATGATGATGATCTCAGTCCGGCTAAGGAGTCAGAAGAAAGATTACTGAAAAAGATTGAGGACACCAATTGGGATTTTTACATTATTTATGATGAGAAGGTGCCGGTTGGGGGAATTAGGGTAAGTCATCATCGTGGAAAGGCGGTAATAGAAAATGTAGAATGAATATCACCGCTTTTTGTAATTCCTGAGTTTCAAAACAGAGGAATTGCTCAGTTGGTAATTGGAAAAGTATTTGAATTATGTCCTGAGACAATGGTCTGGAGGTTAGACACTATAAAGCAGGAGCCTGGAAATTGTCATTTATATGAAAAATGTGGATTTATAAAGACAGGGGCAGATGAGATGGTTAATGACTGGATGACATTCATCAATTATGAAAAAACTTGTGTTGAAGTTCGAAGACTTGATGGATGAGGATATTATAGGTTGGAAAAGTTTAAGGAGGCAAGCGAATGATTTTAGAAGAATTTGATACATCTTTAACAGCAGTAATTAATCCGTGGAATATTATAAAGCCAGTAGAAGGAATTCCGCGGGTTGCAGTTGCGTGCTATTCGCATGTTACATTTGAAAGAATTGTCGGTGAGCTTGGAGCACATATCATTGCGGAAACCAGTTCAGCAAATGGAATTAAACCGATATATAAAGCGAAATATAAAGATACAGAAGTTGCAATATTTATGATAGATGTTGGAGCTCCGATGAGTGTTGGAATGCTTGAAGATGTGTACCAAATGGGTGTACAGAAGGTGATTATATTTGGAACTTGCGGTGTATTAGATAGTAGCATAGAAGACTGTTCAATTATAATTCCAGAAATAGCGGTCAGAGATGAGGGAACCAGTTATCATTATGCAGATCCGACAGATGAAATTGGGGTGAATGATAAGTACATCAGCACACTTAAAAATTTATTAAATGAATTGAGGGTTAAATATACGATTGGTAAAGTGTGGACGACGGATGCTTTTTACAGGGAAACACAGGACAAGGTAAATCGTAGAAAAGAGCAAGGATGTATATGTGTTGATATGGAATGCTCTGCGAATGCGGCAGTGGCGCAGTTTAGGGGAAAAGAATTGGTTCAATTTTTTTATGCAGCAGACAATCTGGATTCGGAACAATGGGATGTTCGCAGTTTAAGTAATTATGATAGACTGGAAGAAAAAGACCGGATTGCTGCGGTGGCTTTAGAATTAGCAAGAAGAATAAATAATGCCTAGAAAAAAATGATGAGATAAACGTTGAATATGGAGGGAATGTTTATATGGTTAATATCAGAGTTATGACAATCAATGATTATGATGGAATATATGGCATGTGGATCAATACTCCAGGAATGGGACTTAATACTACAGATGATAGCAGAAAAGGAATAGAAAAATATATAGAACGTAATCCGACAACAAGTTTTGTTGCAGAGGATGATGGTAGAATAATAGGAGTTATTGTAGCGGGACATGATGGAAGACGAGGGTTTATATATCATACCGCGGTTTTACCTGAATATCGCAATCAGGGAATAGCCAGAAAACTTGTTGAGAATGCTATGACCGCGTTAGAAAAGGAAGGAATTAATAAAGCAGCATTGGTGACATTTGAAAAGAATGAAATCGGAAATGGATTCTGGGAAAAGATAGGTTTTACAGAAAGAAAAGATCTTGTTTACAGGAACAAGAGTATACATGAACTTAAAAGAATAGATACATAAATAGCAATTTAGGAACAGCATCGGCAATAAAAACTATTATGGTATAACTACCACGTGGGAAGTAGAAGGTGATGGTTATGGAGCAAATAATCGGGCTTATTATGCTATTTTTCATGCCATCAATGCTGTTCATGTGTTGAGCGGAAAAGTTTATAAACGCCATAAAGATGCAATCGGAAATCAGAGAGAATTTCAAGTTTTGTGTAAATTGAAAAGACTGATAAAAGATATGTCATTAGTTACTGAGGACGGATCCTGTTTTTTGCAGGTTCTGTCCTTACTTGTGAATGGCAAAATAATTTGCACAAAAATCTTCATCACGAGATGGATAGAGGAGCAAAAGCCCAAGGCGTGAAACGTATAAGGATTCATGGCCTCAGGCAGTTTCACGCAAGTATGCCGGTGGAAATGGGAGTTTCTCCATTGGAAATTGCCGATGGATTGGGATGTGAAAAGATTAAAACTACGTTAAAGACATATTCCTATCTGTATTTCAACAAAAGAACAGCTTTAGCAGATAAGTTGGATGAAAATATAAGGAGGTGCTCTGCTCATAGAATGTGTAGAATGAGATAAGCTACGAATAATCGGAAGAGCGGCATTTCTGTCAAATGCAGGAGTGCCGCTGTTTTTAAAATGCAAAGAAAACTTGTCACAATATATTGACAAGAAAACTTGGCGGTGATATTATAGGATTGCAAAGAAAACTTGGCGTATGAGTTTGGAGGTATTCTTATGAATAAAGAAGAAATTTTAAGGAAAGCGCAGAAAGAAAGTAATGATGAAATGGAAGTTCAGGTAAAAGATAAATCGATGAAATGGACTTATATTTCAATGGTCATTGCTGCGGGTATTTTCTCTTTTATTAGAGAGAGTCAGGGGTATCCAATGATGGATTTAACTGCTACAGTTTCCATTTCCGTATGTGTAGGGCATTTTTACAGGTTTGGTAAGTGCAAGGATAAATCGTCTTTAATAATTGCTATGGTTATGCTGGTAGTTTTTATTTTTTCGACGATACGATTTATCATGGGGCATTAATTTTTTTATGTAACAGAAAGGATATTATTGGTTAAGCAAGATTGGAGATTGGCTGTGAATAAAGAAGAAATTTTAGAGAAGAGCAGAAAAGAAAATAAAAATAAGGATATTTATGAACAAGAAATTTTAAAGCAGGGAAATGTTGCCGCAAACTTTGTAATGCTAGTTCTTGCAACAGTGTTTTTTGTTGTACAGATTTTTACTGGAGGCGGTATCAATTACGGTATTTATGCAATGGTGTTTTCTGGGTCTATGGCTGCCTTTTGGGTAAAGTGGTTTAAACTTCGAAAAAAACATGAATTAATAATGGGATTCTTATATACTATAATTGTCATTGCTTTTTCGGCAGCTCATATTTATAATTTGATGATTACTTCAACTATTTTATAAGGCGGTGGCAATTTGGAAGATAAACTTATACTAAAAAATCATTTAAAAGAAGCAAGAGCAGAGTTGAAATTATCACAAAGTCAACTTGCTGAAATGGTCGGTGTATCTCGAAATACCATCAGTTCCATTGAAACAGGGCAGTTTAGTCCAACTGCAAAGCTGGCACTTATTTTGTGCATCGCCCTTGACAAAAAGTTTGAAGAATTGTTTTATTTTGATTGATAAGAACTATATGAATGGAAATGGGAATGTGGTGACGACAGGATTAAAGAATGGGCAAGTTTTCGGAGGTCAGATGATAAAACACCTTATTGGAGATCGGTCTATATGGCAAATATTTTACCAGTATCGGATTTGAGAAATTATAATGAAGTTAAAAAAGCTGTCGCACAGGGGAGCCAGTGCTTTTGACTCAAAATGGTGGGGCGTTTTGTAGTGCCTGCTAAGGAAGATCATGAGCGTGATCGTGCAGAGAAAAAACTATTAATGAAACTTCAGGAGGCAGAGGAAGCAGTGAGAGACGGTGAGGGATGGCTCAACTTAGATGAGTTAAAACACTTGTGGGGGTAGACTATGCTGCAAAGACAATCAAAGAGATTTACGGTAAATTTGAGAATATCCAAATGTTTCCGGAAATAGGTGCAGATCTTTCTAAAAGAATTAGTTTCTGAACAGATTACAAGTATGCGGTTTGGGAGAAATTGAAATCGGCGGCAATCTTCTTTTCGGACCGAGAGTCGGAATCATAAATAGCTGACACCTTGACTTGTCTGATTTTTCATCTGCTGTGCTGTAATGGTTGACATTACAGTGTAGAAAAGGTAAGATAAATGGAAACAAAAGGGAGGTGGTTTTGTGCAGATATCCAGTAGATTTACGATAGCTATTCATATGTTTGCCTGTATGGAAACCTTTGGGAAGGACTATAAAATAACCAGTGATTTTCTGGCATCCAGTATCAACGTGAATCCTGTTATTATACGAAAGATTTTATCGCAGCTAAAAAGTGCAGGGTTGATTGAAGTGGCAAGAGGGACGGGAGGTACGACAGTTACCAGACCCATAGATGAAATTACATTTTATGATGTGTATCTGGCGGTTGATTTATTGGATGAGGGAGAGTTATTCCATTTCCATGACAGACCCAATCCCAACTGTCCTGTAGGGAAAAATATTCATACGGCATTGGATGACAAGCTTTCACATATTCAGGGAGCGATGGAAAATGAGATGAAAAAGTATACCATTGCGGATGTTGTAAATGATCTGAAAGGCTGTCTTGAAACCCCGCAGCCTAAGACAGCCGGTTATAGATAAAACCTATAACCGGCTGTTTGTTTTATGTATTAGACAGAATAATTCAGGGCATGTATAATAACCTTATAAACAGATAGGAATTAATTAAATTGTAGGAAATGGAGTTGAGAAGCATGAGAATTGTCAGGTTAATGGGAAGAACCGTGGTATATGATGTCATGTGTTTTGACGTGGGCAGCTTGGAGTTGCAGTGTGATAGATAACAGAAAAATATTTTGGTTATAGAATGATTCGTGAATGATAAGGAGAATAAAATTATGAGTAAAAAAACAAGAGCAGAAAGAAATCTGAGATTTGAGACATTACAGCTTCACGTAGGGCAGGAACATCCGGATCCGGCCACCGGAGCAAGAGCAGTACCGATTTACCAGACATCTTCGTATGTATTTGACAACTGCGACCATGCGGCGGCGAGATTTGGACTGCAGGATGCAGGGAATATTTACGGAAGATTGACCAATCCTACCGAGGACGTATTTGAACAGCGTATCGCAGCATTGGAAGGAGGGGTGGCAGCGCTGGCAGTGGCATCCGGTGCGGCGGCAATTACGTATACGTTTGAAAATCTGGCTCATGCGGGAGATCATATTGTATCAGCTAAGAATATTTACGGCGGTTCATTCAATCTGTTGGAGCATACATTACCTCAATATGGAATTACTACAACTTTTGTAGATATTTTTGATGAAGATGCTGTACGGGCAGCAATTCAGGAAAATACAAAGGCGATTTTCATCGAAACCCTGGGGAATCCCAATTCAGATGTAGTGGATATTGAGTCAATTGCGAAAATCGCACATGAGCATAAGATTCCGCTGGTTGTAGATAATACATTTGCTACCCCGTATCTGGTTCGTCCGATCGCTTATGGTGCAGATATCGTAGTACATTCCGCAACAAAATTCATCGGCGGACATGGTGCGGCAATCGGCGGTGTAATCGTAGACAGCGGAAAATTTGACTGGGAAGCATCTGGTAAGTTTCCGTCACTGGTGGAGCCGAATCCAAGTTACCACGGCATCAGTTTCACAAAAGCAGTGGGAGCAGCCGCATTTGTGACAAAAATCCGTGCGATTCTTCTTCGTGATACCGGAGCGACCGTTTCTCCGTTCCATGCATTTTTGTTCCTGCAGGGACTTGAGACACTCTCTTTACGTGTAGAGCGTCATGTGGCAAATGCCTTGAAGGTGGCTGAATATTTGAATACGCATCCGCAGGTGGAGAAAGTGCACCATCCATCGGTAACAGAAGACCCGGAACAGAAAGAATTGTATGCCAAGTATTTTCCCAACGGGGGCGGTTCGATCTTTACCTTTGAGATTAAGGGAGATGCACAGAAGGCGAAGGATTTCATTGATAATCTGGAACTGTTTTCACTTCTTGCCAATGTGGCGGATGTAAAATCACTGGTGATTCATCCGGCGACTACCACACATAGCCAGTGCACGGAAGCAGAGTTGGAAGATCAGGGAATCAAGCCGAATACGATCCGCCTATCCATTGGAACTGAGAATGTAGCTGATATTATCGAGGATCTTGAAGAAGCATTTAAAGCAGTGCAGGAATAATTACAGATAGGTATCATAGGTATGAATCCTGCAAATAATAGAATGATGTTGGGGCCCAAAGTCATGCTTTTTCATGCAAGCATGAAACGCATAACCTTTTGCCCCTGGTATCATCATATAGGAAGAAAGAGTCAGAGTGTTTCCAACAGGGAACATCTGGCTCTTTCTTCTGTGTGATTTTGAATTTACGTAAACTTAAGTTTAATTCCTATTGATATGCTAGATTAAATAGGATATAATTTAAGTAGTTGGAGGTACAAAGATGAGAATATCTACAAAAGGAAGGTATGCATTAAGGTTGATGCTGGATCTGGCGCTTCATAACACAGGAGAGCCGGTACGTTTGAAAGATGTGGCAAGAAGACAGGAAATCTCAGAAAAATATCTGGAACAGCTGATTTCCATATTGAATAAGGCAGGATATGTGAGGGGAATCCGAGGTCCCCAGGGCGGTTACCTGTTGAAGCGGGCGCCCAAGGATTATACGGTGGGGATGATTCTGCGGCTGACGGAAGGAAGTCTTGCACCTGTTGAGTGTGTGGAGGAAGATGCACCAGAATGCGACCGCGAGCATAGCTGTGTGACGAAGATTTTATGGAAACGGATGTATGATGCCATTAATGATGTGGTTGACCATGTAACGCTTGAGGACTTGATGAATTGGGAGGCGGCAAAAGCGGATAATTACGTGATATGATAAGGTTTAGAAATCTTTAAGGGAAAAGGTAAGAAATTCTTAAAGATTCTCTGATATAGTAGTATCATAAAAATAAGTCCACCCCGAGACTAATATGTCCGAGTTCTATAAGAAGCCTATGCAGTCTGAAAACTGTGTAGGCTTACTTTTTATTTTGGAGTGTGTTTGAGTATTACAACTGAAATTCAACTTGAAAAAACTCAAATATTGATGTAAAATAGAAAAATATTCGTGTGTGGAATGTGAAATAGTACACATTTCTAAAATACAAAAGAAAAGAGAGAAGGTTTATGGTATTTTCGTCTACTGTGTTCCTGTTTGTGTTTTTACCGTTTATTTTAATTGTCTATTACAATCCATTTGTTCGGGGAAGAGCTTTTCGGAATGCCATACTTTTGGTGGCCAGCCTGGGGTTTTACGCCTGGGGTGAACCTGTATTCGTGTTTTTGATGATCTTTTCCATTCTGCTCACATGGCTGTTTGGACTTGGGCTGCAAAAAAGGAAGGGCAGAGCACTTCTCGTAGTCGGCACAATTTACCATATAGTCGTGCTGTTTGTTTTTAAATATCTGACCTTCACTGCCAAAGAGGTTGGTTTACTGCTGCACAGGGATTTTTCTTTTGTTGATATCACACTTCCGATTGGCATTTCCTTTTTTACATTCCAGCTGATGTCCTATCTGTTTGACATTTACTATCAAAAAGCTGATGCACAGAAAAATCCACTGTATGTTGGATTGTATATCTCGTTGTTTCCGCAGCTGATTGCCGGACCTATTGTACGCTATGACAGGATCGCCAGTGAGATCACAAAGCGCACCGAAACCTATGACGATATGATAGCGGGTTTAGAGCGTTTTATATATGGACTCGCAAAAAAAGTGCTGATTGCAAATTATGTCGCGCAGGTAGCAGATAATGTGTTTGACCATCTGGCTGGTAATACTTCTGTATTGATGGTATGGTTGGGTGCGGTGTACTATACGTTGCAGATATACTTTGATTTCTCAGGATATTCTGATATGGCCATCGGTCTTGGGCGGATGTTCGGTTTTCATTTTGATGAAAACTTCAATTATCCGTATCTCTCAAGATCTGTCACGGAATTTTGGAGAAGGTGGCATATTTCGCTGAGTTTATGGTTCCGGGATTACGTTTATATTCCTCTTGGCGGGAATCGGGTCAAAAAAGCCCGTTGGATATGGAATCTCTTTGTCGTATGGCTTCTGACCGGACTATGGCACGGCGCAAACTGGACCTTTCTTGTATGGGGTCTTTTGTATTTTGTGCTGCTGCTTGCCGAAAAACTGACGGGGTTTGCCAAAAAGCTGGGAAAATTCTCACATGTGTATACCATGCTGGTCGTCATACTGGCGTGGGTCATTTTCAGAGCGCCGGATCTGGGCAGCGCGCTGCAGTATATCGGCAATATGTTTGGGATTGGTGCTGCTGGGTTTGCCGACAGCGCGTTTGTCGAAACAATAAAAAATACCGGGACTGTTCTGGCTGTTGCGCTGATTGGGACAACACCGCTGGTCAAACAGATTTTCACAAAATTAAAAGCAACAAGGTTTAACGTGCTGGAGCAACTTTGGATTATTTTGATTTTTGTGCTGTCGATTTTTCAGGTGGTTGGCTCTACGTATAATCCATTTATCTATTTCAATTTCTGAATATATGGAGGGCATTGGTGTGAAGAAAGAGAAAAGGCTGACAGCCGTTTGCTTATGGGTTCTTATCGTTCTGTTTTTAAGTGTGCTTATCCGGGCTTTTGTATGGAAGGTTTGTGTAAACAGGTTGAATATGCACAATGCTGTTACAGAGATTGTGCTGGCAGGTCTGTCCTTGGATGAGGAGGAAAAAGGCGGCGATACCGAAAGCACTGATATTGACTGGGGTGCGTTGTATCCATTTCCTGACACAGAGCAGGAGACAAACGTACCGATCGATACGATAGAATCCTGGGAAGAAAAACTGCTTTCAAAGTATACCCTTTTCGTTAATCTTTCAAAATTCAAAATAGAAGATACGTCAAAGGATTATGTTGTCGGATACAGTGAGATGATAAAAGGGGCTCGTCTTTATAATCAGGTAGTGGGCTGGAATTATGCCTCATATAGTGAATATAACAGTTTTACTGCTTTGCCGGATGGGTATTTGACAGGCTTTGTGAGTCCATGCGATACATCCGGGTGTTTTGCATCGCTTTCTGGTCTGCATACGTTTTGCAAGAAGAAAAACATCGATTTTTTGTATGTACAGGCACCGTATAAAATCAGTAAATATGATGACAAGGATATTTCAGGGAAACAGGATTTTTCCAACCAGAATGCCGATGCTCTCCTGCAAAAGCTGAATGGGGCAGGAATTGATTGCTATGATTTAAGAGAGGCAATCCATAATGAAAACCTGTATCATCACGGGTTGTTTTACCGGACGGATCACCACTGGCTGGGCACCACAGGTTTATGGGCGGCTCAGCGGATATTGGGTTACTGCAACGAAAAATACGGCTGGAATGCGGACCTTTCCCTTCTGGATGCCGATCAGTTTGAATATGAGACATACGAAAACTGGTTTTTAGGTTCTTATGGCAAAAAGGCAACGTTGGTTGCTGCGAAACCAGATGATTTTACGTTGCTTTATCCCAAATATAAAACGTCTTTCTCTTATGTGATACCAGATTTTGAGATCGATAAGACGGGAGACTATTCCATCGTATATAATATGTCAGAGGTGGAAGAAAAGGACTATTACAACAAAAATCCATACGCAGTCTATAATTATGGAAACAGACCTTTGATTCAAATAGAAAACAGACTGGAAGCGGAACCACATAAAATTTTAATGATTCATGATTCTTTTGGCGCCAGCATGCTCTCCTGCCTTGGACTGGCAGAAAAACATATTGACGCTTTGGATCTTCGGCACTTTACAGGAAGCGTACAGGCATATATTGAGGCAACTGAACCGGATCTGGTACTTGTGATGTATAATCCGGATGTAATTGGTCAGTTGGATGATACATCCCATGAATCGTTATTTGACTTTCGGTAAGAGTTTGGGGATTGGTAAGTCAATTCTTTGATGGCTGATGATCTGTTTTCCCTTGACAAATCAGAAAAAGCCGTCTATGATAAACAAAAGATAAAGGTTGTGAGAAAGAGGAGTACGTAAAAGTGCCGCCGCAGAGAGGACGATTCATCGGCTGGAAGGTTGTCCGGAGGGCAGTTACGGAAGGTAGCTTTTGAACCGGAATGCCGAAATACGTTCAGTAAGCATTCCCGGATCGTCCCCGTTAGCGGACTTTTAATGAGAGATAAACAAAGGTGGTACCGCGGAATGTTATTTCGCCCTTGAAACGAGTGTGAAGCCGCGATACCCCATAAAATGGAAAGAGTGAGTGGGAACAAAGATTGCGCGCGGAGCACAAAATTTGTTCTTTTTTTATATTAAAGGAAAGTTCTCCTTTCAGAGAACCCTTGAAATTAAAAATGCCCGCTGG